>NZ_CP090349.1:1120833-1430000 GCF_021398735.1 Methylobacterium oryzae | reverse complement strand
CCAGGGCAACCTCACCGTCACCATCACCGAGCAGCCGCAGGTCAGCCAGCCGGCGCCGTTCTCCGACGGACGCACCGTCGTGGTGCCGCGCACGGGGGTGAAGGTCGATACCGGGGACGGAAACAAGCTCGCCCTGGTGAAGGAGGGTGTTAGCCTGCGCGAGCTGGTCGACGGTCTCAACGCCCTGGGCGTCGGCCCGCGGGATCTCATCTCGATCCTCCAGGCGATCAAGGCCGCGGGCGCGCTCCAGGCCGATATCGAGCTGATGTGACCGAACGGACGCGAAGGGACGATCCATGCTGCAACTCGCCAGTCTCGCGGCCAGCGCCGCCGCCAGCGTCGGAACCTCGGTGGCCGGGAGCGCCGTCGACGGGATCATCAAGACCGCCAACAAGGCCAAGGCCTTGAAGACGGCGACCGAGTTCGAATCGATGTTCCTGGAGAACAGCCTCGACCGGCTGACCCAGTCGGAGGGCACCGACGGGCCGCTCGGCGAGAACGGGACCGGCGGCGGTGTCTACCGCTCGATGCTGACCAAGGAATACGCGAAGCAGATCGTGAAGAGCGGCGGAGTCGGCATCGCCGATTCGGTTTTCCGTGAGATCATGAAGATGCAGGGCGCGGCGAGCGAGGGAGCGATCCATGCAAAGGGCTGAACCGCTGCGCGTCGGGGACCGGATCACCGCCGAGGCCCTGGTGGCGGGCGTGCTCGGCAACATGGCCGCGCTGGAAGCCGTGCTCGCCGAAGAGGCGGCCTACGTCCGGGAAGGGCGACTGCAGGAGGGCGTCGCCGCGGCCGAGCCGAAGGCCGCGCTGGCCGCCGCCTACATGCAGGGTCTCGAGGTCGCGAAGGCGAACGCCGTCGCACTGAAGCGCTTCCATCCCGACGGGGTCGAGGCCCTGCGCACCGCCCACCGGCGGTTCACCGCGGCCGTGGAGGCGAACCAGACGGTGCTCGCCAGCGCCAAGACCGTCTCGGAAGGGCTGATCAAGACCTTGGCGGAGGAGATCGGCCGGGCACAGCTCCCCTCCGGCTACGGGCGGCAGACGCCAGCGCCGTCCCCGTACGGCCGCGGCGTGCGCAGCGGGCCGCTGGTCCTCTCGCGCAACCTCTAGGGCCCGCCCGGACGGCGGCCGGCGCCGATCCGGACGTAGGTCCGCACCTCGCCGAGATCGGTGTCGACGCGGTTGTCGACCGCGATGCGGCCGGCGACAACTGGCGCTGCCGCGACGCCGCTCCCCGCGGCCAGATCCGCCCCCGCGACGACGCGGCCCGAGACGCGGAGGCAGCTGCCGCTCCCCGGCAGCCGCACGAAGCCCTGGCCCTTGGACGGGCACGGCACCGGCCCCGGGATCACGGGCAGATCCCGCAGGTCGAGGGCCTCGGCCGGGCCAGCGCCGGCCACGATCGCCGCGAGGGCAGCGCAGACCGGGATCCGGCCGCGCATCTCAGGCGGCCTGGCGGGCGAGATCCCGGTGAAGCAGGTCGATGTAGTGCTCGACCTCGCCGACGAACCCGTCGAGGTCGGGCTCGTGGATGCGCAGGCGGGCGAGGTCCCGCAGCAGGATGTCGAGGGCGATGGCGCGCTCTTCGGGATGCACGTAGCCCGCGAGGTAGGTGTCGACGGCCTGCTCGACCAGGACGATCGCGCCGCTACGCGGGACGGCTCCCAGGCGGAGGACGAGTTCGATGGGTCCGGACAGCGCCATGCCGACCTCTCCTCAATCGAATGACGGCGCGTGGGCGCGACCGCACGCTGCGCTTCATTCCCGGAAAGCGGCAAGACTATGGTGAACCCGACACGTCGCGAGATTTTTCGAGCGTCAGGCGCGCGTTGACCGGTCTCGGCGATCAGCTCAGCTGATGTAGTTCACGAGGGAGAGCTTCGAGAGCGTCGCGGTCACCTGATAGCTGGCCTGGAGCCGGTTCTGCACGTCGAGCAGCTTGGTGATGACCTCCTCGGGGGAGATCTGCTCGATCCCGTCCAGGGTATTCTGGACGGTGTTCTGGAGCGCCTTGTTGGTCGTGCCGGCATTCGAGAGCCGCGTCGACGCGACGGTGAGCTGCGTGACCGTGTCCTGGACGCTCGGGGTCTGGTTGGCGGACGAGAGCAGGCTGCCGGCCTTCGTCGCCACCGTCTGGTAGGTGTTGTAGGTGTTGGCGTCGTTCGTGGTGGGCAGGCCGAAGGCCATGGTCGCCAGGCCGGCGAGCACGTTCTGGACCGCGGGATCGTTGGCGCGGGCGCCTGTCCCGACGCTCCCGGTCGCGCTCACCTGGACCGACTGCGTGTCGATCGCCGAGGTCGGCTGCGGGACTGCCGGCGGCGCGGGCTGCGTGTAGGTGTTCTCGCCCTGGTACCACAGCACCGTGTCCTGAGGCGTGGCCGCCCTGTAGCCGACCGGGGTGGTGCCATCGTACAGGATGCGCTGCGGCATCACGCCCGACCCCGACGGGCCGCCTTCCGCCGCGCCGGAGAAGAAGTTCGACGCGGTCGCCGCGGTGGCGTTCACCGCCAGCGTGCTGTTGGCCGCACCGGTCAGCGCGTTGCTCAGTGTCGCCGACAGGTTGGCCATCGTCTGGGCGGGCGTCGAGCCGATGGCGAAGTTGGTGATCGATTTCGGGTCCGCGCTCGTCGCGGCCGTGAGCGTGATCGTCGTGGAGGTGCCGTCGGCCATCTTCAGCGCGAACGACACGGTGTCGCCGGCGCTCGGCTGCGTCGTCATGCTGAGGCTGAAGCTGCCCGGGCTCGTGGCCGTGCCCGCCGTGTAGGTCGCGCCGATCGCCGAGCCGGTCGTGGTCGGCGCGCCCGCCAGGGTGAAGCCGAATTGCCCTCGGGTCAGGTTGTTCGACTCTTCGGTGACCCGCACGCTCGTGGCCGGGCTGGCCAGAGTCTGCGTCAGGCGGCCGTTGCCCCCCGCGCCGAGCTCGGCGGTGACCCGCTGCGAGATCAGGGTCGAGAGGCCGTCGAGCGTGTTGCCGCTCGCGTCGGTCGTGCCGTTGAGGATCTTGCTCGAATCGACCACCGGCTGGGTCGTGGTGTCGGTGCCGCCGAACAGGTAGTTGCCCGCCGCCGATTCGTTGAGCGTGTCGAGCGCCGTCTGCAGGTTGGCCAGCGCCGTCGACCGGCCGGAGACCGAGTTCGCCGCCACGCTCTGCAGGCCGTTCTGGAGCATCGTCCCGGTGGAGGTGCCGAGGGTCGCAACCTGCGTCAGGCTCGTGACCGCGAGGTCGGTCCGGGTCTGCGCGGCGGTGATTCCGGCGGCGTAGCCGGAGAGCGCGCTCAGGGTGGCCTGCGCGGACAGAGCCGTCGACCGCCCGGAGCCGAGGCCGCCATAGGTCTGCGAGACCTGACCGCTCGAGAGCTGGTTGGTCAGGTCGTTGAGCTGGCTCTTCAGCGCCTGGAGCTGAGAGGCGTTGCGGTTGGTGATGTAGGAGCCGGCCGCGAAGGGCGTGATCGTCGTCATGATCAGATCTGCAGCAGCTGGTTGAGCATGTCGCGGGCCGCGGTGAGCACCCGGGCGTTGGCGCCGTACGCGGTCTGCAGGGCGATCAGGTTCGACATCTCTTGGTCGATGTTGACGCCCGCCCCGGCGGAGAACCGGCTCTGCGCGGTGGAGAGCGCCGTCTGCTGGGTGGCGTCGAGAGCGGCGGCGTTCGACGCGTTGGCCCCCTGCGTGGACACGATGTCCTGCGCGAAACCGATCACGGTGGCGCTGTAGGGGGCCGAGACGCCGCCGATGCCGCTCGACGACGAGAAGGTCTGCTGGTTCGCGGTGAGCGCCGTGAACAGCTTCTGGGCGCGGGCGCCCGACGTGCTCGTGTCCGTGGCGCTCGTCGCCGTCAGCGCGGCGGTGTTGCCCGCCAGCGCGCCGTTGACCGTGATGCGCTGGGCGAAACCAGTGAGCTGCGAGCCGCCGTCGAACGTGCCGGTGTAGAGCTTGTTGCCCGTACCGTCGACGAACATCGCGAGCGACGGGTTGCCGGTGTTCAGGTCCGACGCCGAGACGGCCGTGACGCTGGCGCTCGCCGCGCCGGCGACCTTGCCGGCCGCCCCCAGCGTCAGCGTCGCGCTGGTGGCGGTCGAGGAGACCGGACTCGCCGACAGTGTCGGCAGCTTGTAGGTGCTGCCGGAGGCGTTGAACGTGGCGAAGGCGGACTGGATCGCCGCCGCGTAGGTGCCGGGCCCGCCGCTGGCATTGAAGGTCAGCGTGAGGCCGCTGGCATCCGTGGTCTGCGCGGCGGGCACGACCGCGCCGCTGGAGGTCGCGGACGCCACCAGCGTCACGTTGCGCACGGCCCCGGTGTTGTCGGTGACCGGGAAGGTGATCGTGTTCCCGGGCTGCATCGTCGAGACGCTGATCTGCGTGTCGGTCCCGCTGTACGTCCCGGTGGTCGCGGTATTCGTGAGCGCCTTCGAGAGGCCGGCCGCGAGATCGTCGAGCTGCCGCTGCGCCTGCGGCAGGGTCTGGTCGCGCATCTCGATCTCGGCGGCCAGGCTGCCGGACCGCAGCACGCCGGGGGCGCCGAGGTCGATCTTGCCGCCGCCCGGCAGCGTCGCCGTGATGGTTCCGACCGTCCGCTGGGCGGGGTCGGTCGCGTAGCTCGCGGTGGGGCTGAGCACGCCGCGTCCGTCGAAGGTCAGGGTCGCGGCGTTCCCGCGGTCGACCAGCGTCACGCCCGACTGGGTCATGACCGAGACCGTGCCGTCGCGCTGCTGGACCGTCTGCACGTCCATGTAGCTCGACAGGCTGTTGATCGCCTGGTCGCGCTGGTCCTGAAGATCGGTCAGCGAGGTGCTGTCAGTGGTGTTCTGGATCTTGCCGTTGAGCGTCGCGATGTTGGACAGGATCGTGCTCGCCGCGCTCGTGTCGGTGCCGAGCTGCGACTCGAGGCCGGTGCGCAGGTTCTGCACCGTTCCGGCGGCGCTGTTGATGAGGCTCGCGACGGCCGCGGCATTGCCCAGCACCGTCGTGCGGGCGGCCGCCGAGGTCGGGTTCGCGGCGAGTTCCTGGAGCGATTGGGTGAAGGTGTTCAGCGTCCCGTCGAGGGAGGTAGCGCTGCCGGGCACGCCGTAGAGGGCGTCGAGCTGGGCGGCGATGCCGGACTTGGTGCCCGTGTAGGCGGCCCCCGAGGTCTCCAGCCGGAGCTGGTTCAGCGCCGCGGCATCGAAGCTGCGGGTGATCGTGCCGGCGGCCACGCCGGAATTGTTCGTCCCGGTGGCGACCGTCGAGAGCGTGCGCTTGACGTAGCCCGCCGTCCCGGCATTGGCGACGTTCTGCGAGACGATGTTGATCGCCGCCTGGGTGGCGGCGAGGCCTGCGCTCGAGGTGGAGATCGCATTCAGCGACATGTCACGGCCTCCGCGGCTCGAATCGCACCCTCACTCAGCGGATCACGTTGAGCAGATCAGACATCATCGTCTGGGCCGTCGACATGACGCGCGTGTTCGCAGAGTAAGCCTGCTGGGTTACGATCATCTTAGAGAATTCGGTCGCAATGTCGGTGTTCGATTGCTCGTTGCTCGCGCCCGAGATCGTGCTGCCGTTGAGGCCCGCGAGCGGAGGCCCCGAATCGACCGTCTGGAGATAGTTCCCGTTCGTATCGGCCTTCAGGCCGTCGGCATTGGCGAACTGGACGACGCCGACCGAGGCGAGAGCCACGACCGAACCGTTGGAGAAGGTGCCGTTGACCTTGCCGTCCGGACCGACGGCCACGCTTGTGAGCGTCCCGGAGCTGTTGCCGTTCTGCGTCAGCGCGTTGGTCGTCGCCGCACCGGTCGTGTCGGCATACTGCGTCAGGCCTGAGGCGCTGAGATTCATGTTGAGGCTGGGGAATGTGTAGTCACCCATGGTGATCGGCCCCAGCGGGATCGGGTTCGTCGAGGGCGAGGTGAGCTTCCCGGTGGAATCGAAGGTGAAGGCCGTGCCCACGTTGTTCCAGTCGGACGTCGTGAGCGCGCTCGGGTTGGTGGAGTAGTACAAGTTCCACACGGCCGGCTGAGCCGGCGTGGTCGTCGCGTCCTGGACCTTGGCCCAGCGGGTCGTCAGTGTGAGCGGCGCGCCGGTCGACGTGTAGACCGGCAGCGACGGGCCGGCGATGCTGTTGCTCATGAAGGTCGAGACGGCACCGGTCTGGGTCGAATCGACCTTGACGCCGGTCTGCCCCGATCCGGAGGTCACGACGGCCGCGGTATTCTGATTGTAGAGATCGGATCCCGACGTCGCCGAGGCCGACGTGCTCGGCGTCGAGGGCAGGTTGGCGGCGTAGGTGATCGTCGTGGTGGCCTGCGCCGGCAGCGCCGAGTTGCCGATCTTGATCGGACCGATGCTGGTCGTCTGACCGGTGATCGGATCGAGGTTCGATCCGGTCAGGTATCCGCCGGCGCCGTTGACGAGATAGCCGTCCTTGTCCTGGGCGAAATCGCCCCGGCGCGTGTACAGGCTCGTGCCGCCGAAGGATGTGGCGCCGTTCGCGTCGCCGGTCTTCTGCACGACGGTGAAGAAGCCCTGGCCGTTGATGGCCATGTTGGTGGGCACGCTCGACGAGACCACGTTGCCGGCCAGGGTGTTGGTGAGCTGCGACTGGGGCAGCACCGAACCCGCGACCTCGCGGCCCGGCGTCTTCTCGGACATCAGGTCGACGAAGCTGGTGTCGATGCGCTTGTAGCCGGTCGTCTGCGAGTTCGCGATGTTCCCGGAGATGTTGCTGATGGCGTAGGACTGCGCCTGGAGTCCGGAGACCGAGGTCTGCAGGGCGGTGAAAAGATCCATGGCGAACGATCCCGATGCGCGCCGCACTGGCCCGCAGGCCGGTCCGGCCGCAACCGGCATGCCAGGGCTAAGTCCTTGATAATCCTGGACCGGATTGTCGACGACCCGGCAGGGTTGACCGGTCATGGCCGCGCGCCCGGCAGATCCTGCCGGGTCGGTCCCGCGGGCGCGGAGATCCGGACCGGAAGTCCCGTCCGCCGCGTTTACGCGGTGTTATTCGACACGCGCGAAGATGCCGCCGGGCCGGGGCCACGCGCGGTGCGTCCTGTCCGGAAGCGCTGAACGGGTACGGATTGCGGATCTCGGGATCATGCGGGCGAAACGGACAAGCCTCGTCCACATCATCTACTTCTCGCGTCTCAACCTGTCGTCGGACGCGGCGAAGAGGTCCGAGCAGATCAGCGATATCGGTCGCATCGCTCAGAAGAAGAACGAGTTCGCGGTGATCACGAGCTTTCTGGTCATCGAGGGGAACTTCGCCTGCCAGGTCATCGAGGGCGAGCGCACATCCGTGCACGAGACCTTCGACCGGGTGAGTGCCGACAGCCGGCACCGCGAGGTCCAGATCAGCGAGTGGCGGGAGATCACCAAGCGCGAGTTCGTCCACTCGTTCAAGAGCGCGCAGCGCACGGCCGGGAACGACACGCTGTTCGCCAAGGCCAACCTGCTCCCGATGCTCCAGCGCGGAACGCCGAAGGCGTCCGCGATACACGGGCTGTGCCTGTCGCTGCAGTCCGACGCGATGTCCCGTCAGGGCATCGACCACCTCTTCATCTGAGCCGCCGATGTCCGAGAGCGATACGCCCCCGATTCTCATCGTCGACGATCAGGAGAAGCTCCTGCGGCTGATCGTGATGCTGATGACCCGCATCGGCTTCCCGGACGTCGAGGGCGTCACCAACGCGCCCGAGGCGCTGGAGCGGATGCGGCAGCGCCGCTACGCCCTGGTGATCTCCGATCTCGACATGGAGCCCATGGACGGGCTCACCCTGCTGCGCGAGATCCGCGCCGACGACGCGCTGATGAACACGCCCTTCATGCTCACCGAGTCGTCCTTCGACTTCGAGGACATCAACCTCGCCCACCAGGCGGGCGCGGACGCCTTCATCCTCAAGCCGTTCGACATGGCGGTGCTGAAGACCAAGCTGAAGCAGGTCCTCAACCGCAAGCCGCGCAAGCGCGAGGCGCCGATCGCGTCCGAATCGACCCTGAGCGTCGAATTCCCGATGCTCGGCAAGTTCTGACGCCGCGCACCCCTCGCGGGCCCGGCGACGCGGAGGCGCCGCCGAAGCGCGTCAC
Organism: Methylobacterium oryzae; assembly: GCF_021398735.1. Taxonomy (NCBI): domain Bacteria; kingdom Pseudomonadati; phylum Pseudomonadota; class Alphaproteobacteria; order Hyphomicrobiales; family Methylobacteriaceae; genus Methylobacterium; species Methylobacterium oryzae. The sequence goes on along the minus strand of NZ_CP090349.1, from coordinate 1,421,930 downwards.
GCCGCCCGCTTCTGGTAATCCTTCACGTCGGTGAAGCGCACGGCCGGGTAGCGCTCCTCCTCGTAGCGGAGCGAGAAGGCCGTGGTCGCCATGAAGACCGGGGCACCGTCGAGGTCCTTGGCCATGGCCGAGCCGTGCGAGTCGATGAACTTGTCGAGCTCGGCCTCCGAATCGGACGACACCCAGCGGCAGACCGAGAATCGCGAGGTCTCGTAATCCACCGGCAGGCCGTACTCGGCCTGGAGCCGCTCCTTCAGCACGTCGAGCTGCAGCGCGCCGACCACGCCGACGATCGCCTGGCTTCCGTCCTGCGGCACGAACACCTGGACGACCCCCTCCTCGCCCATCTGCTGGAGCGCCTCGCGCAGCTTCTTGGCCTTCATGGCGTCGGTGAGCTTGATCCGGCGCAGGATCTCCGGCGCGAAGCTCGGGACACCCCGGAACACGATATCCTCGCCCTCGGTGAGCGTGTCGCCGATCCGCAGCGTGCCGTGGTTCGGGATGCCGACCACGTCGCCGGCATAGGCCTCGTCGGCGATGGCACGGTCCTGGGCGAAGAAGAATTGCGGCGCCGAGAGCGAGATCGGCTTGCCGGTGCGCACCAGCCGGGCCTTCATGCCTCTGTTGAGCTTGCCCGAGCAGACCCGCATGAACGCGATCCGGTCCCGGTGATTCGGGTCCATGTTCGCCTGGATCTTGAACACGAAGCCGGTCATCCGCGGCTCGGTCGGCTCGACGAGGCGCTTGTCGGCGTCCTGGCCCCGCGGCGGCGGCGCCACCTTGGCCAAGCCGTCGATGAGGTCGCGCACGCCGAAATTGCGCAGCGCCGAGCCGAAGAAGACCGGCGTCAGGTGACCCTCGCGGAACGCGTCGAGGTCGAACGGCTTCAGGCCGCCCTCGGCGAGTTCGACCTCCTCGCGCCACGCGTCGGCGGCGCCGTCCTCGGTGAGCAATTCGTCGAACAGCTTGTCGTCCGGGCCGGACACCGCGACCATCCCGGCATCCTCGGCGGCGTCGAGGCGGCGGACACGGTTGCCGCCGAGCTCGTAAGTCCCGGAGAAGTTGCGGCCGGTGCCGATCGGCCACGTGACCGGGGCGACGTCGAGGGCCAGCGTCTTCTCGATCTCGTCCAGAAGCTCGAACGGGTCGCGCGCCTCGCGGTCGAGCTTGTTGACGAACGTGACGATCGGGATGTCGCGCAGGCGGCAGACCTCGAACAGCTTGCGCGTGCGCGCCTCGATGCCCTTCGCGGCGTCGATCACCATGACGGCCGAATCGACCGCCGTCAGCGTCCGGTAGGTGTCCTCCGAGAAATCCTCGTGGCCGGGCGTGTCGAGGAGGTTGAAGACGCAGTCGCCGTACTCGAAGGTCATCACCGAGGTGACCACCGAGATGCCGCGCTCCTTCTCGATGCCCATCCAGTCGGAGCGGGTCGAGACCCGGTTGCGCTTGGCCTTCACCTCGCCGGCGAGCTGGATCGCGCCTCCGAACAGCAGAAGCTTCTCGGTGAGCGTGGTCTTGCCCGCGTCGGGGTGGGAGATGATCGCGAAGGTGCGCCGCCGCGACACCGGATCGGCCGGCCTCGCCTCGGTCTTGGTCTGCATCAGCATGGAGCGAACGCTCTGGGTCGGCGGAACGTGGTGGTGCGCGGCGCGGCACTCGCGCGGTCTCGGGATCGTGTAGCGGCAAGCCCCGATATTGGCAAAGACGGCGGCAGAATGGGGCCTCCTTTCAGGCACCGTACAGGGGCGCGACACCACGCTTCCCCGGTCGATCCACGCTTCGCGAGGCCCCGATGTCGCGCGCCGCAGCACGCTGCTGTCTGGTCACCGCTCTGCTGTTCGCCTCCGCGGGCCCCGGGCCCCGCGCGGCCGAGGCGCCGCAGCGCGCCGCAGCGGCCGACGCCGCCTTCCTCGATGCCCTGACCTGGGGCGCCACGCCCTCGGCCTTCGCGCAGCTCACCGCGGAGGGGCGGACGCGCTGGCTACACGATCAGCTTCACCCGCCCGCCGAAATGCGCCTGCCCCCCGACGCCCAGGCGCAGGTCGACGCGCTGACCCCGCCGGGCAGCCTGTTCGAGCGAGCCCAGGCCCTGGACGCGCAGGCCAAGGCGGCGAAGGACATCGCCGATCCCGAGGCCAGGAAGGTTGCGCAGCAGGCTTTCCAGGCGACGCTCAACACGGCCGCGCGGAACGCCGCCTCCGTCTGGGTACTGCGGGCGCTCTACAGCCCCGACCAGCTGCGCGAGCGGCTGACGTGGTTCTGGTTCAACCGGCTCAACGTCCACCAGGGAAAGTCGACGCTGCGCGCCGCCGTGGGCGACTACGTCGAGACGGCGATCCGCCCGCACGTGCTCGGGCGCTTCCGCGACCTGCTGATGGCGAGCCTGCGCCACCCGGCGATGCTGCGCTACCTCGACAACGACGCCAACGCCGCCGGCCGCCCGAACGAGAACTACGCCCGGGAGATCATGGAGCTGCACACGATGGGTGTCGGCTCCGGCTACACGCAGGGCGACGTCGAGGCGCTGGCCCGGATCCTGAGCGGGGTCGGCATCGACCTGAAGCCCGAGAACCCGAAGCTCCGCCCCGAGCGCGCCGCCGACTTCCGCCGGGACGGCCTGTTCGCGTTCAACCCGAACCGGCACGATTACGGCGACAAGGTCTTCCTCGGCACGCGCATCCGGGGGCGCGGCTGGCCCGAGGTCGAGGAGGCGGTGGACCTGATCGCCCGCAACCCCGCCACCGCGACCAACGTCTCCCGGGCGCTGGCGACCTATTTCCTCGGGCAGGCATCCGACGACGCCCTCATCGCCCGACTCGCCGCCGTCTTCACGCGGACCGACGGCGACATCGCCGCGGTGATGGAGGCGCTGGTGCGCGAGCCGGCCTTCACGGCCGAGCGCGGCGGCACCTTCAAGGACCCGGTGCGCTACGTGTTCTCGGCCCTGCGCATGGCCTACGACGGGCGCGTGATCCGCAACGCCGGCCCGGTGCTCGGCTGGCTGAACCGCCTCGGCGAGGGCCTGTTCAACCGCTCGACGCCCGACGGCTACCCCCTCGACGCGGCCGCCTGGAGCGGGCCCGGGCAGCTCGCGACGCGGTTCGAGATCGCCCGGCAGATCGGGTCCGGCTCGGCCGGCCTGTTCAAGCCGGCGCTGCCCGATCAGGCCGAGGAGCCGGCCTTTCCGGTGCTCGCCAACGGGCTCTATTTCTCGGCGCTGTCCGGCACCCTGTCGGCGGCGACGCGCGCGGCCCTCGCCCAGGCGGTCTCGCCGCAGGACTGGAACACCCTCTACCTCGCCTCGCCGGAGTTCATGCGATGAACCGTCGCGACCTGATCCGCGCCTCGGCGGCGCTCGGCCTGTCCACGGTGGCCGGCCGCGTCTGGGCCGCCCCGAAGGCCGACGCGCGCCTCCTCGTGGTGTTCCTACGCGGCGCCTACGACGCCGCCAACGTGGTGATCCCGACCGGCAGCGACTTCTATTACCGGTCGCGGCCAAACCTCGCGATCCCGAAGCCCGACGCGTCGGACCCGAAGGCGGCGCTGGCGCTCGACGCCGACTGGAGCCTGCACCCGGCTCTGCGCGACACGCTCCTGCCGCTCTACGCCAAGGGTCAGGCCGCCTTCGTGCCGTTCGCCGGCACCGACGACCTGACCCGGAGCCATTTCGAGACCCAGGACACGATCGAGATGGGCCAGACGGTCGGCGCGGCCCGCGACTACAATTCCGGCTTCATGGCCCGGCTCGCCGCGGAGCTGACCCGGGTCCGGCCGATCGCCTTCACCGACCAGATGCCGCTCATCTTCCGGGGCGGCGAGACGGTGCCCAACATCGCCATCAACGGGGTCGGCAAGCCCGGCATCGACGACCGGCAGGCCCGCCTCATCGCGGCGATGTACAGCGACACCAAGCTGGCCGCCGCCGTGACCGAGGGGTTCCGGGTGCGCGACGCGGTCTACCACACGATCTCCGATCATGCCGGGCAGGCCGACCGCGGGGCGGTCTCGCCCAAGGGCTTCGAGCTGTCGGCCCGGCGCATCGGCCGCCTGATGCGCGAGAACTTCAACCTCGGCTTCGTCGATGTCGGCGGCTGGGACACGCACGTGAACCAGGGCGCGGGCACCGGCTACCTCGCCGACCGACTCGGCGAGCTGGGGCGCGGACTCTCGGGCTTCGTCGAGGAGATCGGGCCGGGCTGGTCCGACACGGTGGTGGTGGTGCTGTCGGAGTTCGGACGCACCTTCCGGGAGAACGGGAGCCGCGGCACCGATCACGGCCACGGCAGCGTCTACTGGATCCTCGGCGGCGGCGTCCGGGGCGGCCGGATCGCGGGACCGCAGGTGCGGGCCGACGAGGCGCACCTGTTCCAGAACCGGGACTATCCGGTGCTCACCGACTATCGCGGCCTGCTGGGCGGCCTGTTCCGGCGGCTCTACGGGCTCGACCAGGCGAGCCTGCGGCGGATCTTCCCCAGCGCGGACCCGGCGGATCTCGCGCTGCTGTAGGGAGCGAGCCGTCGCAGCGTCGCGCCGTCCCAGCACTCGCGAGCCCGGGCTCTCAGCCCCTCCGTCATCGCGAGCGCAGCGAAGCGACCCAGGGCCGCACGAGTTCGGCAGGCGTCGCGCGACGCTGGGTCGCTTCGCTGCGCTCGCAAGGACGACCAAGCGCATGTCGTGCCGACGTATCGATGCTCCTCAGCGGATCTCGACATCAGCGCGCGAAACACCTTCAACGGGTTGGCTCCGCGCCCCTCTGTCCGCGCGCTCAGGCCGCGGCGGCCGCCAGGGCGCGCAGGTCGCCGACCAGCTCGTCGACCCGCTCCGTCCGGGCATCCCAGGCGAACATGAAGCGCGCCCCGCCGCCGATGAAAGTGTAGAACCGCCAGCCCCGGGCGCGCAGGCCCTCCATCGTGGCCGCCGGCATCGTCAAGAAGACCGCGTTCGCCTCGACGGGAAACAGCGCTCGCACCCCCGGCAGCCCGCCGACCGCCTCGGCGAAGCGGCGGGCGCAGGCGTTGCCGTGGGCCGCGTTCCGCAGCCACGCGCCGCTCTCCAGCATGCCGACCCAGGGGGCCGCGAGGAAGCGCATCTTCGAGGCGAGCTGGCCGGCCTGCTTGCAGCGGTAGCCGAAATCCTCCGCGAGCGTGGCGTCGAAGAACACCACCGCCTCGCCGGCATGCATGCCGTTCTTGGTGCCGCCGAAGCACAGGACGTCGATGCCCGAGCGCCACGTCATGTCGGCGGGGCTGCACCCGAGGCTCGCGCAGGCGTTGGCGAAGCGCGACCCGTCCATGTGCAGGGCGAGGCCCAGCTCGCGGCAAGTCGCCGACAGGGCCCGCAGCTCGGCGAGGCTGTAGACCTGCCCGGTCTCGGTGGGCTGCGTGATCGTCACCACGCGCGGCCGCGGGAAGTGGATGTCGCTGCGGTTCTGCGCCAGCCCGCGGATCGCCTCCGGCGTGAGCTTGCCGCCCTCGGTCCGGACGGTCAGCAGCTTCGAGCCGTTCGAGAAGAATTCCGGCGCGCCGCACTCGTCGGTCTCGACATGGGCCGAGTCGGCGCAGATCACGCTGTGGTAGGACTGGCACAGCGCGGCCAGCGCCAGCGCGTTGGCGGCCGTGCCGTTGAAGGCGAAGAACACCTCGCACGGGGTCTCGAACAGGTCCCGGAAGGCGTCGGCCGCCCGGGCGGTCCAAGCGTCCTCGCCGTAGGCCGGGGCGTGGCCGCGATTGGCCGCCTCCATCGCAGCCCAGGCCTCCGGGCAGATGCCGGAATAGTTGTCGCTGGCGAATTGCTGCGAGTCGTCGTGTCTCATCCGCGCAACCTAGCACGGCGCAGGCGCGGATGGATCGCGCGGACAGGTTGGAACTGGTGCGCGCTTGGTGTAATAGCCCCGTCAAGGCGTGAGCTCCACGCCGATTCGGAAACCGACGTTCCCGTCCCTCCCGGGTTCAAACCGGGCGAGGGACGTTGCCGGTTTCCAGATCGGCGGCGGGCCGCGTGAACCCAGAACTTCAGGTCCAGAGGATCAAGTCCGTTGCAGGTACTCGTTCGCGACAACAACGTCGATCAAGCGCTCCGCGTCCTCAAGAAGAAGATGCAGCGCGAGGGCATCTTCCGCGAGATGAAGCAGCGCAAGGCTTATGAGAAGCCGTCCGTGCGCAAGGCTCGCGAGAAGGCCGAGGCCGTCCGCCGCGCCCGCAAGCAGGCCCGCAAGACCGCGATCCGCGAGGGCCTGATCGCCGCGCCGAAGCCGAAGCCCCGCTTCCCCGCCGGCGGCCGTCGTCCCGGCTTCCCGTCGCCGTCCGCCGCGCAGGGCCAGGGCGGCAACGCCGCCGGTCAGACCCCGGTCAGCCCGGCTCCCGCCGCCTGAGCGACACCACGTCAGTCATGAGAGAGCCCGGCCTGCGCGCGCAGGGCCGGGCTTTTTCTTTGCGTCGCGTCCGGATGAAGGCGCCCGGGCACGCGAGCCGCACGTGGCGCGGGTCCCCTCTCCACCCGAGTCGAGCTTGCCCCGAGTCGGGCTTCTCGGGACGGATCTCGGGCAGGCCCGAGATCCGTCTGGAGAGGGGGAAGGTCGCGCCTGTAGCGCCGAGCCGGGGCCCTGCGCTCGCGATGACGTGAAGAGCTTCGAGCGCTAAGCGCTCAGGCCGCCAGCTCAGGCCGCCTTGGCGGCCATGGTGGCGTGCTCGGCCTGGACCAGCACGTCGAGGGCCCGCCAGGGCTTCTGCATGTAGACCGCCTGATCGGGGAGCCGCGCATCCCGGCTCGCGCCCGAGGTGACGACCACGCGCACGTCCGGCCACCGCCGCTTGACCGCCTGCGCCAGCGACACGCCGTCCATGGCGCCCGGAAGGCGCACGTCCGCGAAGAGCAGCGCCACGGTCACGTCGGACCGCTCCAGCACCGAGAGGGCCGCCTCGGCGCTCTCGCAGGCGATCACGCCGAGATCGGTCTCCTCGAGCACCGCCGTCGCGAGATCGCGCACAGCCGCATCGTCCTCCACGACGAGCGCCACGGGGGCGGAACTATCGGGCGTTGCGCGATCCATCAAAGTCTCCTGCTGCCGGTGCCTTGCCCCGCGTCGGGTGGCCGCCTGTACGGCGAGCTTCTGATTCCCCGATTCGGCCATGCTGATCCTTCATGAGGCGGCTCACAAGAGTCGCGTCGCTCCGGAGGCGAATGCCTGCCCTGCGGACAGGCGGCACCATTTTCATGCGGAACGCACGAAAATGGCGCAGTTTCCGGGCGGTTAAGAAACTGTTCACTGGAGTGGACCGACTGTTAACGTCCTGCGGCGGAACGTCTCCACCCGCGCGGGGCGTTTCGCCGGATCGAACGCGGCCCAGAGCTGAAGGATCATCGTCCGACATGTGCCGTTTCCTCGCCTACAGCGGTGAGCCGGTCTTCCTCTCCGACCTCGTCTGCGCGCCGACCCACTCGCTGGTGCACCAGTCGCTGCACGCCGACGAGGGGAAGACCGAGACCAACGGCGACGGTTTCGGCATCGGCTGGTACGCCGAGCGGCCCGAGCCGGGTGTCTACCGCGACATCTCCCCGGCGTGGTCGGACGAGAACCTCGTGAACCTCTGCGGGCAGGTGCGGGCGCGGACGTTCTTCGCGCACGTGCGCGCCTCGACCGGGACGGCCACCGCCCGGGCCAACTGCCACCCCTTCGTGTTCGGCCGCCACCTGTTCATGCACAACGGCCAGATCGGCGGCTACCACCGGATCAAGCGGCGCCTCGAGGCGCTGATCCCGGATTCCTACTACGACCATCGCCGCGGCAGCACCGACTCGGAGGCGATCTTCCTCCTGGCGCTCGCCAACGGCCTTGAGGCGGACCCCGTCGGCGCGATGGCGCGGACGCTGAAGACCGTCCGCGAGTTGATGGAGTCGGCGAATGTCTGCGAGCCGCTGCGCTTCACCGCGCTGCTCACGGACGGCGAGACGCTGACCGCCTATCGCTGGGCCTGCGACGGCCGGCCGCCGAGCCTGTACTACCGCGAGGGGCCGGGCGGCATCGTGGTGGTGTCGGAGCCGATCGACGGCTGCCGCGAGGGCTGGCGGGTGGTCCCGAAGGGCGCGACCCTGCGCGCCCGCCACGGGACCGCGACGCTCGTCGAGGCGCCGGAGCCCGCCCGCGCCGCCGCCTGAATACAGACGGCCCCAGCCATGCCGCCGCGGGGATTGCCGGGGCGCGCCACATCGCCACATTCCGCCTGCGGCCGATGGTGCGGCCGAGCGGGAATCGACCGATGTATCCGGATACCGAGCTTCACATCGCCGGGCGCTGGCGCGCGGGTGCCGACCGGGACACCCTGGGGGTCCTGAACCCCGCCACGGGCGAGACGATCGGCCAGTGCGCGGTCGCCACCACGGCGGATCTCGACGAGGCCCTGGCGGCTGCCGCCCGCGCCTTCCCGACCTGGCGCAAAGTCGCGCCCTTCGAGCGCGCCAAGATGATGCGCAAGGCGGCCGACCTGCTGCGCGCCCGGGTCGACGAGATCGCCCGGATCATGACGCTGGAGCAGGGCAAGCCGCTCGCCGAGTCGCGTGTCGAGACCCTGGCGGCGGCCGACATCATCGACTGGTTCGCCGAGGAGGGTAAGCGCGCCTACGGCCGCGTCATCCCGGGCCGCGCCGACGGCGTGCTGCAGGCGGTGGTCCGCGAGGCGGTCGGGCCGGTGGCCTGCTTCACGCCCTGGAACTTCCCGATCAATCAGGCGGTCCGCAAGATCTCGGCGGCGCTCTGCACCGGCTGCACGGTGATCCTGAAGGGCCCGGAGGACACGCCGGCGAGTTGCGCCGCCCTGGTCCGCGCCTTCCTGGATGCGGGCATCCCGGGCGACGCGCTCTCGCTGGTCTACGGCGATCCCGAAGCCATCTCGGCCTACCTGATCCCGCACCCGGTCATCCGGAAGATCTCGTTCACCGGCTCGACCGTGGTCGGCAAGAAGCTCGCGGCGCTCGCGGGCGAGCACATGAAGCGCGCCACGATGGAACTCGGCGGCCACGCCCCCGCGATCGTGTTCGGCGACGCCGACGTGGAGAAGGCGGTGGCCGTCCTGGCCCCCTCGAAGTTCCGCAATGCCGGCCAGGTCTGCGTCTCGCCGACCCGCTTCCTCGTGCACGATTCGGTCTTCGATCGCTTCGTCGAGGGCTTCACGACCTTCGCCAAGTCGGTGAAGGTCGGCGACGGGCTCGATCCCGAGACCAAGATGGGACCGCTGGTCCACGGGCGGCGCCTCGACGCCGTCACGGCGCTGGCGGCGGACGCCGAGTCGAGCGGCGCGACGCTGCGGGCTGGCGGCAAGCGCATCGGCAACCAGGGCAACTTCTTCGAGCCGACGGTCTTCACCGAGGTGCCGCTGACCGCCCGGATCATGAACGAGGAGCCCTTCGGCCCCCTGGCGATGATCAACCGGTTCTCCGACGACGAGGAGGCGCTCACCGAGGCCAACCGCCTGCCCTACGGGCTCGCGGCCTACGCCTACACCCGCTCCGCCGAGCGCGCGGCGCGGGTGTCGAATGCGGTCGAGAGCGGCATGATCTCGATCAACCACCATGGCCTCGCCCTGCCCGAGACGCCGTTCGGCGGCGTCAAGGATTCGGGCTACGGCAGCGAGGGCGGCCCGGAGGCCCTCGACGCCTACCTGGTCACCAAGTTCGTCACGCAGGCGAATTTCTGACGCACCGGCCGGCGCGCCGCGGCGCGCCGGCCCCTCCCCTCAGTAATGCGGCGGCGGCGGTTCCGGCCCGCGCGGCGCCGCGCGGGCGGCCGCCTCCTCCACCTGCTCCCGCAGCGCGTCGAGCTGCCGGACGAGCCGGTCGATCACCCGCCACTGCTCGGTCACGGTCCGGTTCAGATCCTCGATCGTCGCATCCTGCTCGGTCAGGCGCATCTCCAGGCGATCGATCCGTGTCGCCTCGTCCATGTCGGGTCTCCAGGCAGTGCCGTGTCGCGAGCTGTCCCCGCCCCGATCGTCTCGGACCGCCGGCGCTCGACGCTCCTCCTAACGCAGGCCGCGCGCCGAACAACCCGACGGACCGCCTCCAGCCATGACCAGTCGAGAACGTCCATCAGTCGATGCATAGGCTCGAAGACCGATAATGGCGCAAAAGTGATTTATATCTCGGTTATCTTTGTCGTTTGTATAAATGCATTTTGCGACGATCGACTGCGCTCCTACAACTTTCTCGAACTCTCATTGAGCCCGTTTCATGACGAGAGTACGCCATTGACGGATTTTTAAGCGCGTCTCCTCATGATCGTCCGCACTTTACAGATCAGGCGGGCACGGGCTCCGATGGCGATGTTTGGTTCACGCGACGATGCCCTCCTCGCGGCGATCGACCGGACGATGGCGCGGGTGGAATTCGACCTCGACGGCACCGTCACCGACGCGAACGCCGTGTTCCTCGACCTCGTCGGCTACACGCTCGACGAAGTCCGGGGCCAGCATCACAGAATGTTCGTGCCTGAGGCCGACAGGTCCGGTCCGAACTACAGCGCCTTCTGGGACCGGTTGCGCGCCGGTCAGCACGAGGCGCGTGCCTTTCCGCGGGTGACGAAAGCCGGCCACACCGTGTGGATCCAGGGCTCCTACAACCCGATCCTCGACCGCCGCGGCAAGCCCACCAAGGTGGTCAAGCTCGCCACCGACATCACCGCGGAACGCGCCCGCAACGCGCTCCACGCCGGTCAGGTCGAAGCGCTCAACCGTTCGCAGGCGGTGATCTGCTTCGCCCTCGACGGGACGATCACGGACGCGAACAGCAACTTCCTGTCCACGATGGGCTACACGCTGGAGGAGATCCGCGGGCGGCATCACCGCATGTTCATGGCGCCGGCGGAGGCGGCCAGCCCGGACTACACGGCGTTCTGGGCCGCGCTCGGCAACGGCCAGTACCAGGCGGGCGAGTTCCGGCGGATCGGGAAGGACGGCCGCACCGTCTGGATCTTCGGCGCCTACAACCCGATCCTCGACGCCGACGGCAAGCCCTGCGCGGTGGTGAAGTTCGCTACCGACGTGACCCGGCAGGTCGAAGACCGCCAGCGCCGGGCCGAGGGGCAGCGCGCGATCGACGCCGACATCGCGGCGATCCGCGATTCGATGAGCCGGGTGGTCCGGCAGGCGGACGAGACCGCGGAGGCCTCGAGCCGGACAAGCCGCAACGTCGATGCGGTCGCTGCGGGTTCGGAGGAGTTCGCCGCCTCGATCGAGGAACTCAGCCGTCACGCGATGCAGGCGAAATCCTCCGTCGATCTGGTCGTTTCCCGCGCCGAGGAGGCGGGGGCGATCGTCGTGGGGCTGACCGGCGCCGCGGACCGGATCGGGGCGGCGGTGAGCCTGATCCGGTCCATCGCCGACCAGACGAACCTGCTGGCGCTGAACGCCACGATCGAGGCCGCCCGGGCCGGAGCGGCCGGCAAGGGTTTCGCGGTCGTCGCCGCCGAGGTGAAGGCGCTCGCCGAGCAGACCGCCAAGGCCACCGGCGAGATCGGAACCCAGATCGCCGCCGTGCAGGCCGAGACCTCCCGAGCCGTCTCGGCGATCGACGGGATCGGCGCCACGATCGAGCAGCTCAGCGCGATCTCGCTCAGCGTCTCGTCGGCCGTGACCGAGCAGGCCGCGGTGACCCGCGACATGACGGAGAACATGCAGTCGGCGGCGCAGGGCGTCGCGGCGATCCATACCGCCATGGCGGAGATCGCCTCCTCGGCGAGCGTCGTGGACGCCTCGGTGCGCAAGGTCTCGGAGGCGGCGCGCGCCCTCGCGTGAGCCGGCCCGGCAGGGCCTCAGGCCGCGCGAGTGGCGACCGGATCGGCCACGGAGATCCGGTCCCGTCCGCCATTCTTGGCGGCGTAGAGCGCGGCGTCGGCCCGCTGCATCAGCAGGTCGAACGCGATGCCGGGGCGCGCCTGCGCGATCCCGATACTGACGCTGACGCGCAGGGCCGGAAGCTCGGGAACCGCGAGTTGCGCGAAGGTCTGGCGGAGCTCCTCGGCTCGGGCCAGAGCCTCGGCGGGCGAGACGTCCGGCAGGAGGCACGCGAACTCCTCACCGCCGAGGCGGCCCAGCAGGGCCTCCCGCGGCAGCAGGGTCGACGCCATGGTGCAGAAGCCGATGAGCACCGCGTCGCCGACCCCGTGGCCGAAGCGGTCGTTGACGGCCTTGAACCGGTCGAGGTCGAACAGCAGCAGGGCGGCGTCGCCGTGCCGCGCCATCGCGTCCGCGGCGGCCCCGGCGAAGGCCCGGCGGTTGCGCACGCCCGTCAGCGCGTCGGTGGAGGCGGCGATGCGCTGCTCCCGCTCCGCCCGCTCCTTGACCAGCGCCATGAAGGTGAAGGCCGAGGCGATCGAGAACATCAGGGTGACGAAGCACAGGATCGCCACCCAGTGCGACGCGAGCGGGCTGAGACCCGGCTGCGGGGGCGCCACCAGCGTCGCGGGGATCCGCACGATGTAGAAGCTGCCGTGCAGTCCCAGGATGGTGGCGGCGGCGATCCGGGAGGCGAGCCGCTCGGCGCGACCGCGCCAGATCTCCGCGGCCGCGGCGCAGCAATAGAGCGCCGCGGTCCCCGAAGCGTAGATGATGCGGGCCTCGATCGACGCGTAGAAGGTCGGGATCAGGCACAGGACGCACCAGCCGAGGGCGCCGGCCATGGCGATGCCCACCCGCGGCTCCCGAAGCTCGAAGGAGCGGACGCCGCTCCAGATGAGGCCGTAGGCGGCGAGCACCACGGCGTTGGCCAAGCCCACCGAGATCAGGTCGGGGATCTGGTTGCGCAGCGCGAGGCCGGCCGATCCGGCCGCGCCCACGAGATGCGCCGCGCCCCAGTAGGCGAGCACCCGGGATTCGGGCGCCTGCCGCCACGAGGCCATGAAGAGCGTGCCGACCAGGAAGGTCGTCGCCGCGCTGACGACCAGCAGGGTGGCGGGATCGAGTTGCACGGACGCCTGTCTATCCTCGACCCGGACGTTAGCCGCCCCCGCCCCCGTGTCGCACTATGGCCGAGCAACGATACGCGCCGGCAGAGTATATCGCTCTATCTTGCCGGAAGCCACTGTAAGCTAGATTAGAACGGCCAACCGGGACGAGGGTGCTAGTACACCGGCATATTCGTCCCGGAGCTTGCCGGGTCTCCCGTGCTGAGTGCCGCAGGGTCGCCGACTCTGACCTCGGCGCGGGCCCGCCCCCGCACGGCCCCGGAACGCCGGGGCCGGAACGCGCGGTGCGGCCCGCCCGTCAGGCGCGGTGGATCACCGGGACCGCGGGCGCGCCCTCCCACTCGGTGTTGGCGGGGATCGACTCGCCCTTCATGACGATGGTGAGCGGGCGCAGCCGGGCGAAATCGCCCACCTTGGTGTCGTAGAGCACGGTCGAGAACGCACCCACCGAGACGCCGCGCCCGACGACGACGCGGCCGATCTTCATGATCCGGTCCTCGTAGAGGTGCGTCTGCAGTGCCGAGACGCGGTTGATCGTGGCGTAGTCGCCGATGGTGACGCAGTCGAACTCGGTGATGTCGGTGGTGAGCATGCAGACGCCCTTGCCGACCTTCACGCCGAACAGCCGGAGCACCCAGGGCAGGAAGGGCGTGCCCTGGAGGTGCTCGAGCAGCACCTTGCCGGCGAGCCCCCAGTAGGCCACCGCGATCGCCTCGGTGCGCATCGCCCACCACGACCACATCGGCTGCATGCCGGGCTTGTAGACGCCCATCAGCAGCCACTTCATCGCGATGACCGCCGAGGACTGGATCAGCGCGATGGCGACGCTCGCACCGACGAAGCTGTAAGCCAGACCCCACCAGTCCTGCTCCAGGATGGCCGGGTAGAAGTACCAGTCGATCGCCGTGATCGCGAGGGTAATGTAGAGCATCGGCGAGAACGAGGTCGCGAAGGCCTCGAAGACGCCGCGCCGGATCTTCGGCCACGCGCCGGGCTCGTAGGTCTGGGCGGTCGAGCCGAGATCGACCTTCTGGCGGGCCGGCAGCCGGATCGGCGGCGAGCCGAACCACGTCTCGCCGGGGCTCATCGCGGCGTTCTCGGGCGGCTTCGACTTGATGCCGATGAGAACGTCGTCGGGGATGACGGCGCCGGGCGGCACAACGGCGTCGTTGCCGACGAAGACCCGGGCGCCGGTGCGCACCGGCTCCAGGTGCATCCAGCCGCGCCGGATCTCCTCCTCGCCGTACACCACCTCGTCGGCGATGAAGTTCTTCGCGCCGACCTCGGCGAGGTCGTAGCGGCCCGCGAGGTTGGTCGAGATCTCGGCGCCGTGGCCCATATTGGCGCCCATCAGCCGGTACCAGGCCCGCATGTAGACGGTCGCGAACAGCGACGAGAGCGTCTCCAGGGTGACCTCGACGGCGAGCGCCAGCGACCATTTCCGCAGGTAGAACAGCGAGTGGACCGAGTAGGTGCCGGAGCGGGTCCGCGGCAGCACCACCCAGCGGATGCCGGCGATCAGCAGCACCGTGCCGGCGGTCATCAGCATGGCGGTCGGCCAGGTGAGGATCGGCAGGTACCAGTGGTAGTCGATGTCGGTGATGTCGGAGAGCGAGTCCGAGATCTGGTCGAAGATGAAGAAGGCCGGGAAGATCGGCAGCAGACCCACCGCGGGGATCGCGCCGAGCAGCACCACGTAGGCCGCCATGAACGCCGCGCGGCGCGCGAAGGAGGCCTCGGCGGGGGCGGGCAGCTCCGTGGGGTCGGCCATCCCGACCTTGCGGCCGGGCGAGCCGTCCCACCGCTCGGCCGCGCCCACCCGCGAGCCCGTGGGGATCGTGGTGAGGTCGGCGATCTCCGCCTGCGGCCCGATCACCGCGTCGTGGCTGATCACGCAGGAGGTGCCCACCGCCGCGTCCGCGCCGATCTCGACCCTGCCGATGACCAGCTCGTTGCCGACGATCTCCGCGTTGGCGATGACGAGGCGGCCGCCCAGGGACGCGCCGTCCCCGATGGTCAGGAGGTCGGCCGCGCCGATCTCGATGTCGGAGATGAGCGTGTCGCGTCCGACCTTCGCACCCATCAGCCGGAGGTAGACGGCGATCGCGGGCGAGCCCTGGAGCCACTTCACGTGGACGAGGGGCGCCAGCCGCTGCGCGAGCCACCAGCGATAATAGTAGGTGCCCCAGAGCGGGTACCGGCCCGGCTTGGTCCGGCCGAGGATCAGCCACTTGCCGGCGACCGCCGCGACCGCGGTCACGCCGTTGATCGCCACGTAGACGAGGAGCAGTACGCCGAGTTCGGCGAAGAAGCTCAGGCCTCCGCCGGTGAGCAGCAGGTAGGTCACGAACATGCCGAGCCACTGCGCGGTGGCCAGCGCGATCACGAAGGGCAGCGCGACCAGCTGCCCGAGGCCGCACAGCGCCCGGCGCAGCAGCGGCGGCGGCGCGAAGCTCAGGTCGCGGGTCGCGGCCCCGGCGCCCATGCCGCCCGTCCGGGCGATGAGCGCGTCGGCCATCGCCCGCACGGTGCGCAGGGCGTAGACGTCCGGCAGCGTGATCCCGGCCAGCGGCGGGTTCTCGCGCACCGCCGAGACGAAGCGCGCGGCGAGCAGCGAATGGCCGCCGAGATCGGCGAAGAAGTCGCCCTCGAGGGCGATCGGCTGGTTGCCGAAGATCTGCTTGGCGGCGGCGACCAGGGCCGCCTCGGTCTCGTTGGCGGGCGTCTCCTGCTCGCCGTCGGCGGCGACCACCGTGAGCGGGGCGACCTTGAGCGCCTTGCGGTCGACCTTGCCGGACGTGAGCCGAGGCAAAGTCTCGGCCACCTCGAAATGGCCGGGCACCATGTAGGGCGGCATCTGCCCGGCGAGGGTCCGGCGGAGGGCGGCGGCGTCGATGGACCGGCCGCGCTCCGGGATCAGGAAGGCGACGAGGCGGTCGACGCCGTCGTCGTTCCGCAGCACGACGGCGGCCTGGTTGACGTCGGGCGCCGCCCGGATCCGGGACTCGATCTCGCCGAGTTCCACGCGGAAGCCGCGGATCTTCACCTGGTCGTCGATCCGGCCGTGGAACACGATCCGGCCGGCGGCGTCGAGGGAGACCGCGTCGCCCGAGCGGTAGAGCACCGGGTCGGTCCCGTCCGACGCGAACGGGTTGGCGATGAACTTCTCCGCCGTCAGCTCGGGACGGGCGAGGTAGCCGCGCGCCACGCCGGGACCGCCGATCAGCAGCTCGCCCTGCTGGTCTCGGCCGAGCAGGGTCAGATCCTCGCCGGCGACGTAGACGGAGTAGTTCGGGATCGGGCCGCCGATGGTCACCGGCTCGCCGGGCCGCATCTCGGCCGCGGTGGCCACCACGGTGGCCTCCGTCGGGCCGTAGGTGTTGAACAGCTGGCGGCCGCCGGTCGCCCAGCGGGCGATCAGCGGCTCGGGCAGCGCCTCGCCGCCGAGCAGGACGAGGCGCACTCGCGGCAGGTCGCCGGAGATCATCGCCAGGAGCGTCGGGACGGTGTCGAGCACCGTGATCCCCTCGGCCTCCAGGATGCCGGGGAGCGATTCCAGGTCGCCCATCATGGCGGGGCTCGCCACGAACAGGGTCGCGCCCACGAGATACGGCACCCAGATCTCCTCCATCGAGAGATCGAAGGCCACCGAGGCGCCCTGGAAGACCACGTCGTCGGCGCGCATCCCGTAGAGGGCGTTCCCGGACCGCAGGAAGTGGCAGATGTTGGCGTGGCTGATGACGATGCCCTTGGGCACGCCGGTCGAGCCCGAGGTGTAGATCAGGTAGGCGGGGTGCTCGGGCGTCAGCCCGGCCGCGCGCGGATCGGGCAGCGGCGCACCGGCGGGCGTCCCGGAGTCGAGATCGGCGGGCGTCAGGGCCGGGGCGACGTCGGGCGCCGCCGCGGCGAGCGCCGGGGAGACCAGCAGCGCCTTCGCGCCCGCGTCGGCGAGGCACACGCCCACCCGGTCCGCCGGCGCCTCGGCGTCGAAGGGCAGCCAGGCCGCGCCCGCCATCGTGATGCCGATCTGCGCCACGAGGAGGTCCGGGCCACGGGCCATCCAGAGGCCGACGATGTCACCCGGCCCGATGCCGCGATGGGCGAGGCCGGCGGCGATCCGGCCGGCCCGGGCGGCGACCTCCGCGTAGGTCAGGTGCGGGTGAACGCCCCCGGCGCCGACGCCGGCGCCGTCGACCAGGCAGGGATGATCGGGCCGGGTCTCGGCCGCGTGCAGGAAGATCTCGGCCAGGACCTCGTCGCGGATGAGGTCGGGCCGGTGGTCGCCGCGCAGGATCGCCGCCGCGGCTCCGAGAGGCGCGGGCTCCCCGGCCGTCGGTCCGGGCCGGGTCTTCTCGGCGACGTCGCTCATCCGCTGCTCCGCTGGCCGCCCGCTCGGGCCGGCGCCTGTCCTGGCCGCCGCCCTATAGCCTGCCGATCATGCCGTTATCGAGGCGGCTTTGCACTGCGCCGGCGCACGGGATCAAGCCCAGCGCCAGCCACCGGGCTCGAGGATCAGGACCTCGCCCTGGCGGATGCCCAGGCGGGGCGCCGCGTAGACGTCGAGGTGGCCGAGGGCGACCAGCGCGGCCCGCGCGACGCCGCCATGGGCGACGATGACCGTGTCCCGCTCCAGCCCCGCGATCATCGGCCCGACGCGCTCGACGAGGCCGGCATAGCTCTCCGCGCCGAGACCGGGCGGGCGGTAGTGCCAGCGGTCTCGGTCGCGGCCGGCGGCCCCGGCCGGGTCGCGGCGGCGGATCTCCGCCCAGGTGGAGCCTTCCCAGCTGCCGAAACCGATCTCCCGCAGGCGCGGGTCGACGCGGTACGCCTCGGGCGGCAGGCCGAGTGCGCCCCGCAGGATCTCCATGGTGCGCCGGGTGCGCTTGAGCGGGCTCGCGACGAAATCGGCCTCTGCCAGGGCCGGCCCCGCCGCGGCGGCGAGGCGCTCCGCCACGGCCGCGGCCTGTGCCTCCCCCTGGGCATTGAGGTCGGTGTCGCGCCCGCCCTGGAGGCGCCCCTCGGCGTTCCAGGCGGTCTGGCCGTGCCGGATGAAGTAGATCGTACCCAACCGTCTCAACCCCGTCCTGCACAGGCGTCCGGAACAGCCTGGACTACCGGCCGTTCTCGCCGGCGGTCGGCAATATCCGGAACTAGGTCCTGCCCCATGTCCAAGAAGCACGGCAAGCATCATCGCGGCCACAAACGCGGTGACGGCATGACAGGTGAGGCCGATCTGCATGGCGCCACCGTGGATCACCGCCCGTCGACGGCCCGCTGGGCCGGCAGCGTCGACAGCGTGGCCGAATCCGTCCCGGCGGCGCTCGGCCGGCACGGGCCGGTACCGATCCGCCCGGCGCCCGGCATCGTGGCGGTCGAACCGGGGGCGCCCTTCGATCTCGGCACGGTCGATCCCGACGACGTCGGCGGTCTCGACAAGGACTGGGCGAAGGACGCCCTCGCCCAGGAGCGGGCGCGCATCGTCGCCCTCCAGGAGCGCCTCTACGCGGAGCGCGCCAGGAGCCTCCTGCTGGTGTTCCAGGCGATCGACACGGGCGGCAAGGACGGCACGATCCGGTCGGTGCTCAAGGGGGTGAACCCCCAGGGCTGCGCGGTGGCCTCGTTCAAGGTGCCCTCGAGCGAGGAGCTCGATCACGACTTCCTGTGGCGCTACCACGCCCGGGTGCCGGGGCGCGGCATGATCGGTGTGTTCAACCGCAGCCACTACGAGGACGTGCTCGTCGTGCGGGTGAAAGGCCTCGTGCCGGATGCGGTCTGGCAGAGCCGCTACGGCCGGATCAACGATTTCGAGCGCCTGCTCACCGAGTCGGGCACGACGGTCGTGAAGTTCTTCCTGCACATCTCCAAGGCGGAGCAGAAGCGGCGCCTGGAGGCCCGGATCGCCGACCCCGAGAAGCACTGGAAGTTCGACCCGGCCGACCTGGTCGAGCGGAAATCCTGGGACGCCTACCAGCAGGCCTTCGCGGACGCCCTCGGCCGCTGCTCGACGCCCGAGGCGCCCTGGCTGGTAGTGCCGGCCAACCACAAGTGGTTCCGCAACTACGTGATTGCCCGGACCGTGGCGGATACGCTGGAGGCCATGGACCCGCGATTCCCCGAGGCCGCCAAAGGCATCGCGGATCTGACGGTCCCCGACTGACGCGGGAGAATCCGGGATGCTGGTGGTTCGAGAGGTCGCGATCTCGGGCTACCGCTCGCTGCGGCGGATCGGCTTCCCGGTCGACGCGCTGTCGGTCTTCGTCGGCGGCAACGGCACCGGCAAGACCAACCTCTACCGGTCTTTGGAGTTGCTGCAGGCCGCCGCCCGGGGCACCCTCACCCGCGACCTCGCCGCCGAGGGCGGCATGGACTCCGCCCTCTGGGCCGGCCGCCGGCGGCAGGGCGAGGCGGCGCGGATCCGCCTGTCGGCCACCCTGCGCCACGACACGATCGGGCAGGAATTCGTCTACGCCGTCGAGATCGGGCTGGTGCAGCAGGTCGGCGGGACGACCTTCGGCGCCGCCTTCCGGAAGGAGCCGCAGGTCAAGGCCGAGCGCCTGACGGTCCGCACCCGCGGCCGCGCGGCCGTGATCCTCGATCGCGACGGGCGGAGCGGCTTCGTCCGGGACGCGGAGGGCCGCAAGCGCACCCTCGGCGGTGACCTGCTGCCGACCGAGACCGCCCTCGGCAGCCTCCTCGACGCCACCGGCCATCCCGAGATCGCCGTGGTCCGCCTCGCCCTGGCGGGGTGGCGCTTCCACCACGATTTCCGGACGGATGCCGAGTCGCCCCTGCGCCGGCCCTGCCTCGCGGTGACGACGCCGACCCTCGCGTCCGACGGCGCGGACCTCGCCGCCGTCTTCGCCACCCTGGCGCATATCCGGGAGGACACGACCGAGATCGACGAGGCCGTCGACGGCGCCTTCCCGGGCGCGGCGCTCGTGCTGCCGGAGCCGGGCCGTCACGCGCGCTTCGGCCTGCGCTTCCCCGACTTCCCGGGCCGGACCTTCGATCCTCCGGAACTGTCGGACGGCACCCTGCGCTACCTCGACCTGGCCGGCGCGCTGCTCGGCTACCGGCTGCCGCCGTTCATCGCGCTGAACGAGCCCGAAACCAGCCTGCATCCCGATCTCATGGATCCGCTGGCTCGGCTGATCGCGCGGGCCGCGGAGCGCACGCAGGTCTGGCTCGTCACGCACTCGGAGCGGCTGGCGGCCGGCATCGCGGAGCACGGGAAGGTCCGGCCGCGCACCGTCATCAAGCGCGACGGCGAGACCTGGATCGACGGGCTCACGCTCTCGGGGGAGTTCGACGAGGCGGAGGACGCGTGAGCCATGCCGGGCCGCTCACGCCTCAGGTCCGGGCGGCCGCGACGACCGACCCGCCTCAGTCCTTGTCGAGGGTGAGATCCGGCGCCTCGGGATTTTTCATGCCGACGACGTGGTAGCCGGCATCCACGTGGAGGATCTCACCGGTCATGCCGGCCGCCATGTCGGAGACGAGGTAGGACGCGGTCTCCCCCACCTCCCCGATCGTCACGGTCCGGCGCAGGGGCGCGTTGTACTCATTCCACTTCAGGATGTAGCGGAAATCGCCGATCCCGGAGGCCGCGAGGGTCTTGATCGGGCCGGCCGAGATGGCGTTGACCCGGATGTTCTTCGGGCCGAGATCGGCCGCGAGGTAGCGCACCGACGCCTCCAGGGCCGCCTTGGCGACGCCCATCACGTTGTAGTGGGGCATCCACTTCTCGGCGCCGTAATAGGTCAGCGTCACCAGCGAGCCGCCCGGGCGCATGATCTTCTCGGCGCGCTGGGCCACGGCGGTGAACGAGTAGCAGGAGACCAGGAGCGACTTGGTGAAATTGTCCTCGGAGGTCTCGATGTAGCGGCCGGTCAGCTCGTCCTTGTCGGAGAAGGCGACGCAGTGGACGACGAAGTCGATGCCGTCCGGGAAGACCCTGGCGGCCTCCGCGAAGACCGCGTCGATCGTGGCCGCCTCGGTGACGTCGCAGTGCCCGATCACGTGGGCGTCGAGTTCCTTGGCCAGGGGCTCGACACGCTTGCGCAGGGCGTCGCCCTGGTAGGTGAAGGCCAGTTCGGCCCCGTGGGCGCGGGCGCTGCGGGCGATGCCCCAGGCGATCGAGCGGTTGTTGGCGACCCCGAGGACGATGCCCCGCTTGCCCGCCAGAAGGCCCTGCCCGTGTTCCGCCATGATCGATCCCGAAGCCGCGCGACCCCTCTCGGGGCCGGGGGGCCTCCTTAGCGGAGGCGGCCCGGCGACGGAAGTCCGGGACGCCGCCGAGCGCCTTCATGCGCGCCCCGGTGGCTACGCCGGCGCGTCAGGCCGCGTTGGCCGCCCGGCGGCCGCGGGCGAATTCGGTCAGTGCCGCGTCCTCGCCCTCCGGCAGGACGATCGCCGTCGTGGCGAACAGGTCGCCGCGGGTGCCGTCCTTCTTCGGAAGCCCCTTGCCGCGCAGGCGGAATGTGCGGCCGGAACTCGTCATCGCCGGGATCTTCATCTCGACGGCGCCGGTGAGCGTCGGCACGCGGATCGTGCCGCCGAGCACGGCATCCTCCAGCGGGACGTCGACGCTGGTGCGCAGGTCGGCCCCCTCGACGGTGAAGCGCGGGTGCTGCCGGATCCGGATGGTGAGGAGGGCGTCGCCCGGCTCGGCCCGGAGGCCGCCGCTCTGGCCGAGGCCGCGCAGTCGGATGGTCTGGCCGTCGACCACGCCGCGGGGAATCACGACGTCGACCTCGCGGCCCGTGGGCAGGGCGAGGCGCAGCTTCTCCTCGCTGGCGACCTGCTCCAGCGTCACCAGCAGTTCCGCGGCGACGTCCTCGCCCCTGGCCGCCTGGCGCTGGCCGCCCGGACCGGCGCCGCCGGCGCGGAAAGCCTCCCCGAAGATGTGCGAGAAGATGTCCTCGCCCATCCCGCCGCCGCCGCCGCGCTGCGCGCGCGCCATGTTCTCGAAATCGAAATTGCCCCCGCGCCCGCCGCCGAAGCCGCCGAACCCCTCGAAGCCGGTCGCGCGCGGCTTGCCCTCGGCGTCGATCTCGCCGCGGTCGAACTGCTTGCGCTTCTCGGAATCGCCCAGGATCTCGTAGGCCGAATTCGCCTCGGCGAACCGGTCCTTGGCCTTGGCGTCGTTCTTGTTGCGATCGGGGTGGAAGTCCTTGGCGAGCTTGCGATAGGCCTTCTTGATCTCGGCCTCGCTCGCCCCCTTGGCCACGCCCAGCACGTCGTAGGGATTGCGCATGGATCTCTTGGCTGTGCGGTTGGCTGTGCGATGTGGGTACGCAACCGGGATGTGGGATGGATGTTGCATCCCTGCAACGGTTCTGGCGGCGAAAGTCTGCGGGTTCGGGCCGAACGTCAAGCGGCCGATCTCGCCGCGGCTCCGCGCCGGCCCTATCGTCGGACACGGCGCGGAACGGCGCCTCCGGGCCGGGGGCCGCGCCCGTCTGGATCACCTGAAACCGGAGAGCCGATGCACTACGCCTGCGACCACCTCCACCTGCGCAGCCGCGACGCCGTCGCGGCCGCCTCCTTCTACGTCGAGACCTTCGGGGCCCGGGAGGTGAAGCGCGTCGGCGCGGACCCGGTGCAGCGCGTCGTGCTCGACCTCGGCGGCCTCGCCGTCTTCATCGAGCAGGCCCCGGACGAGATCGCGCCGGCGACCGCCACGCCCTGCCTCGGGATCGAGCATTTCGGGCTGCGCGTCGCCGACATCGAGGCCGCGATGGCCGATCTCACCGCCCGGGGCGTGCCCGTGCGGACCGGCATCACGGAGCGCGGCCCCGGCCTCCGGATCGCCTTCGTGGAGGGCCCCGACGGGGCGCTGATCGAGATCCTGGAGCGGAAATCCGCCTGATGGCGCCGCGACCCGCGCGCCGCCGCGCCCTCACCGCGGCGCTGATCCTGCTGCTGGCGGCGTCCGGCGGGGCGGCGGCACGCCCGTTCACGGACGCGGCCGGCCGCACGGTCGAACTCTCCGAACGGGTTGGGCGGGTGCTCGCCGCGGGACCGCCGGCCGCGGTGCTCCTCTACACGCTGGCGCCCGACCTCATGGCCGGCTGGGTGAGCGCCCCGCATCCCGAGGCGCTGCCCTTCCTCGCGCCCCGGACCCGGGCCCTCCCCGCCTACGGCCGCCTGACCGGGCGCGGCGGCACGGCGAACGTCGAGGCGGTGCTGACCGCCAAACCGGACCTGATCGTGGATTCGGGCAGCCTCGGGCCGACCTACGCGTCGCTCGCCGACCGGGTCCAGGCGCAGACCGGGATCCCCTACATCCTGCTCGACGGCAGCTTCGCGAAGACCCCGGAGGCGTATCGGCAGCTCGGCGCGGCCCTGGGCCGTCAGTCCGACGCGGACGCCCTGGCGGCGGAGGCCCAGAGCCTCGCCGACACGGTGGACCGCGCCGTCGCGACGGTCCCGGAGGACAAGCGGCCCCGGGTCTACTACGCGCGCGGGCCGCGCGGGCTGGAGACGGGGTTCGCCGGCTCGATCAACACCGAGCTGGTCGAGGCCGCCGGCGGCCGCAACGTCGCGCAGGACGGGGGCGGCCGCCTCGGCAACGTCTCGCCCGAGCAGGTGCTCGCCTGGAACCCCGACGTGATCGTCACCCTCGACCCGGCCTTCGCGGCCGGGCTGCGCGCCGACCCGCTGTGGCGGGACGTCCGGGCCGTGCGGACCGGGCGGGTCTACGTGGCGCCGCTCCAGCCCTTCCCGTGGTTCGACGCCCCGCCGGGGGTCAACCGGCTGATCGGCCTGCGCTGGCTGGCGGCCCGGCTTCATCCGGACCTGTTCCCGCAGCCGATGCCCGAGGTGGTGCGCGCCTTCTACGGCCGCTTCTACCATGTCGACCTCGATTTCGGTCAGGCCGACGCCCTCGTCGGCCCGACGCCGCCTGGCGGCCCCCCGGGCCCGGCGCGGTGAGTCGCGTCCCGGCCGCCGCCGAGACGATCCGGGCGCGCAGCCGCCTCCGCCTGCCCGCGGCGCTGCTGACCGGTCTCGCCCTGCTGGCGCTGACCGCCGTGGCGCTGGCGGTCGGCAAGTACCCGGTCGCGCCCGCCGACCTCGCCGCGATCCTCGGCCACCGCCTGCTCGGGCTGCCCCTCCGGGTTCCGGCGACGGCGGAGACGGTCGTGATGCAGGTGCGCCTGCCCCGGGTGATCGCCGCGCTGGTCGTCGGCGCGGCCCTGTCGGCCGCGGGGGCGACCTACCAGGGCCTGTTCCGCAACCCGCTGGTCTCGCCCGACATCCTCGGCGTCTCGGCCGGCGCCGGGCTCGGCGCCGTCCTGGGGATCTATCTCGGCCTGCCGGTGGCGCCGATCCAGGCCCTGGCCTTCCTGGGCGGGCTCGGCGCCGTCGCGGCGGTGTACGGCGTCGGCCTCGCCGTGCGGCGGCACGACCCGGTCCTGACGCTGGTCCTCGCCGGCGTCGCGGTGGGGGCGGTCCTCGGGGCGGGCATCTCGCTCCTCAAGGTGCTGGCCGATCCCTACAACCAGCTGCCGGCGATCACCTTCTGGCTCCTCGGGAGCCTGTCCTCGGTCACCCTCGGCGACGTCGCCGCCACCCTGCCGATGCTGCTGCTCGGCCTCGTGCCGCTGGTGCTGCTGCGCTGGCGCATGAACCTGATGAGCCTCGGCGACGCGGAGGCGCGGGCCCTCGGCGTGGAGACGCGGGTGCTGCGCCCCGTCCTGATCGCCGGCGCGACCCTGATCACGGCGGCGGCCGTGGCGATGACCGGGGTCATCGGCTGGATCGGGCTGATCGTGCCGCACGTCGCCCGGCTGCTGGTCGGGCCGGATTACCGCCGCCTGCTGCCCGCCTCGCTCGTCCTCGGGGCGGGCTACCTCGTGCTGGTCGACCTGATCGCCCGCAATCTCGGCACCGTCGAGGTGCCCCTCGGCATCCTGACGGCCCTGGTCGGGGCGCCGTTCTTCCTCTGGCTGCTGGCGTCCGGGCGCCGGGGCTTCAGCTGATGCTGCTCCGGGTCCGGGACCTCGCCTTCGGCTACAGCAGCCGGATCGTCGGCCACGACGTGTCGTTCGACCTCGCCGCCGGCGAGGTGCTGTGCCTCGTCGGGCCGAACGGCGGCGGCAAGACCACGCTGTTCCAGACGCTGCTCGGCCTGCTGTCCGCCCGCGCCGGGCGGGTGATCCTCGACGGCACCGACCTGTCGCGCCTGTCGCGGAAAGCCGTCGCCCGCACCATCGCCGCCGTGCCGCAGGCGCACGCGGCGTACTTCCCGTTCACGGTGCGCGAGGTCGTCGTGATGGGCCGGGCGAGCCGGCTCGGCCCGTTCGCCGCCCCCGGGCCGTCGGACGTCGCGGCCGCCGAGCGGGCGCTGGCGGCGCTCGGGATCGGCCATCTCGCCGATCAGGTCTACACCGAGATCAGCGGCGGCGAGCGCCAGCTCGCGCTGATCGCGCGGGCGCTCAGCGGCGAGCCGCGGCTCCTCGTCATGGACGAGCCGACCGCGAGCCTCGATTTCGGCAACCAGGCCCGCGTCCTCGGGCAGGTCCGCCGCCTCGCCGAGGCCGGCATCGCCGTGCTGTTCTCGACGCACGATCCCGGGCACGCCCTGCTCTGCGCCGACCGCCTCATCGCCCTGCACGCGGGCCGCCTCGTCGCCGACGGACCCGCCGCCGCGACGGTCACGCCGGAGCTGCTGCGCCTGATCTACGGGATCGACGTGGTGGTGGCGCCGGTGCCGGGCCTCGCGGCGCCGGTCTGCGTGCCGGTCGTTGCCTGACGTGGTCGACGGATCGCGGGCCGGTCCCTCACCCGGCGCGCGACAGCGTCTCGACCGGCTCGGTCCGGCGGGGCTCCTCGGCCCGGAAAACCGCGCCGAGCACCGCCTCGCACTGCATCCGCACGCGGGCGTGGCACTCGCAGGCGGCGTTCGAGACCGCCCGGCGGTCGAGGATCGTGATGCGCCCGCGGCCGACCCGGATGAGGCCCTGCTCCTGCAGCACCCGCAGGATCCGCGTGAGGTAGGTCCGCTGGACCCCCAGCATGGAGGCCAGGACCTCGTGCGTGATCGGGAGGGTGTCGCCGCCCGTCCGGTCCTGCAGCGACAGCAGCCAGCGCAGGCAGCGCTGCTCGATCGGGTGCAGGGCGTTGCAGGCCGCGATCTGGAACAGCTGAGCCAGGAAGCAGTCGGCGTAGCGCGCGAACAGGTCGCGGAGCGTCGATGACTCGAGCTCGGCCTGCCGGAGCCGCGCCGCGTCGAGGCGCAAAGCCGCGCCGCCGATCTGCGCCAGCCCGCTGACCGCGGGCGGCAGCCGCCCCTCGCCGATGATCCCGCCGATCGCGCCCTCGTGCCCGACGCTCGCGATCTCGGCCGTCCGGCCGTCCCGCGTGGCGACGATCAGCGCCACGACGGTCTGGTCGCGGGGGAAGATGACGTGGCTCGCCGCGGCGCCCGCCGCCAGCGCCGTATCCCCCTTGGCGAAGGTCACCGGCTCCAAGTGGGGGGCGATCAGGGCGCGATCCGAACCCGGCAGCGCGTCGAGGAGCAGGTTGCCGGTGGAGGCGGCAGAGTCGATCGGCATAGGGGACGGAGAGGTGCGGGAGGAGAGTCTCCCGTCAGGATCCTCTCGGGCTCGCCCGCCGGTGCGCGGGCCCGTCAGCCATACCCCGCGCTCTACGTCCTTGAACTAACCTAGGTTTCGCCGACGCCTTTCATCTACTTGTCCGTGCAGAGCCCCTGCTCGGAGAGCCGCTTGTGCTCGCGCGGGTCGCAGTCGGTCGTCAGGAACGAGGCCCATTCGGACGGGGTGCCGTAGAAGGCGTTGCGGTCGACGTCGCCGCGCACGCCCGGAACCCGGCCCGTGGACGTGAACTGCCACAGCATCCACTTGCGGTTGACGAAGCGCTGCTCCGGCTCGGCCGCGGTGGAGCGCAGCCAGTGCGGGTAATCGGGGAGCTCGCCCTCCAGGACGTCCTTGTGGAACGTGATGTCGGTGTAGATGATCGGGCGCTTGCCGGTGTAGCGCTCCATCTCCTCCAGCATCTCGGTGACCATCGCCAGGGCCTGGGCCTTGGGCAGCTTCTTCGGGCAGGTCTGCGAGTGGCCGTTCCACTCGACGTCGAGGACAGGCGGCAGGGCGGTGGGGTCGTTGGGGACGTTCTTCTTGAACCAGTCCATCTGCTCCCGGGCGGAGCGGCACCAGAACACGAAGTGGTAGGCCCCGCGCGGCACGCCGGCCCGGGCCGCGCCGTCCCAGTTGGTCCGGAAGCGCTCGTCGACGTGGTCGCCGCCCTCGGTGGCCTTGATGAAGGCGAACTGGGTGCCGGCGGCGCGGACCGAGGCCCAGTCGACGTTGCCCTGCCACTTCGAGATATCGATGCCCTGGATCGGGTGAAGCTTGGCCTTGGCCACGCCCGGATGGGGCTTGGCGTCGCCCTTCGTCGGATAGAAGTCGTTGTTCGACGCGCAGGCGGCGAGGCCGGCCAGGATCGCGGCGGCGGCGAAGCGCCCGGCGAGACGCCGGGCCGGCTTGAGGCGACTGATCAGGCCCCGAGCGAGATCTTCGATCGGTGACCGCGAAGGCGTGTAGATCCGCGACATCAGTGTTTAGCCCGCCACCGAAGATGCGCCACAGACAGGCGTATTCGATGGCCCTGGCGCGGTTAACGGAGCTTTGCGATCATTGCGGCGGAATTCCGGGACGCGTTGCATCCCCGCGACATACGGCGTCGATCCCCGGCTGGTTCACAGGGCCGCATACGGCTAAGTCGCGGTCCCGCAACGCGAGTCCGGACGGGGCACCGTGAGTAAGCAACTCTTTACCATAGGCTACGAAGGCCTCGACTCGGAGCGCCTCGTCGGCGTCCTGCGCTCGGCCGGGGTCGCGGTGCTGGCGGATGTCCGGGCGGTGGCGAACTCGCGCAAGCGCGGCTTCTCGAAGGGCGCGCTCGGCACCTCCCTGCGCGAAGCCGGGCTCGGCTACGCGCATCTGCGCAGCCTCGGCACCCCGAAATCCGGCCGGCAGGCGGCGCGGGCCGGGGACGCGGCGCTGATGCGCCGGATCTACTGCGAGGAAGTGCTGGACACCGCTGCCGGGATCGCGGCGCTCGACGAACTCGCCGCGCTCGCCGAGGCGTCGCCGATCTGCCTGCTCTGCTTCGAGCGCGATCCGGCCGGCTGCCACCGGCGCGTACTGGCCGAGCGCCTCGCGCCGCGGGGCTTCGTGGTCAGCGATCTCTACGGCTGAAGCGTCTCAGCGCCCGGGCAGCGGTCGCGGCTGCGGCTGCGCGCGCATGCCCAGCGCGCCGGCGAGGCGCCGGACCGGGCCGAGGGCGGCCGTCAGTCCCCGCGGCGCGGCCCCGCGGGGCGCGCGCGGCCGGCGCCGGTCGGCGTCGGGCACCGGCTCGACCGGCAGGTACAGCGTGTCGAAGAAGGACATCTCGAGCAGCACGGCGCCGTCGTCGCCGGTGATCACCATCGCGGCCTCGATGAGGCGTGGGTCGCCGCCGTGCTGACGCATCAGCCCCTGCACGATCGTGCGCGCGGTCGACCGGGCGGCCTCGACATCCTCGACCCACTGGGCCGCCGAGGCCGGGAGCGAGGCGTTGCCGAGGCGGATGGTGAAGTGCGCGCGGACCATGGAGCGCTCCTGGGAGGGGACCGGCGGGACGCCGCCGGCAACGGGTGTCAGGCGGCCTGGGCGTCGTCGACCGCTTCGGCGACGCTCGCACCGTCGGCCTCGGATCTCTCGGCCGCGGATTTCGGATCGAAGGCGTCCGCGAGCAGGCCGAGGCGCCGCGCCATGTCCCGCACCTCATTGAGGGCGATCGACTTCTGGCCTTCCTTCACTGCCCGCGTGATGTCGCTGACCTGGGTGGTGGCGATCCGCTTCAGTTCGTCGGCGAGCTGCTGGCTGGTCATCATCGCATCCGGACTCGGCTTGTCGGGCTGAGCCGGGACCGTGGGGCGGCGGGGCTTACCAAGGCGTTTCGCCGGGGATCGACGCCTGTGGACAAGCTTGGGGATCCGCGGCCGGCGCAACCCTGCCGACCGGCTTCCGCGCGGGCTCAATCCTGCAGGTGCCGCGCCGCGATGATCGAGGCGGCCGTGCGGTTCTCCACGCCGAGCTTCGCGTAGATGCTCTCGAGGTGCTTCGTCACGGTCCGGTGGCTCAGCCCGAGGATCTCGCCGATGTCGCGGCTCGACTTGCCCCGGGACAGCCAGAGGAGGACCTCCGCCTCGCGCCCGGTGACCGGCAGGCGCACCCGCAGCCGCTCGACCCCCGCCGACAGCGCGTCGCGCGACAGGCGGAGCAGGATCTCGTCTGGGGTGCGGCCGATGAAGGTCAGGGCGTAGGCGACGCCGTCGCGATCGGTCAGCGCGAGGGGCTGGGCGGCGCCGGCGAGGCAACCGCGCAGCCACTCGCGGGCGCCGGCGGGCAGCGCGGGGGTGCCGGAGGGTACCGCGCCGAGCCCGGCGAGCAGGCGTCCGGCCTGCGGGGTCGACCACAGGATCGTGCCATCCTCGGCGACCGCGAACAGGGTCCGCCCGGCCGTGTCGAGGGCGGTCCGGGCGCTCTGCGCGGCGCGGGCGCTCGCGAGATGCACGCGGATCCGGGCCAGGATCTCGTCGGGGGCGATGGGCTTCGTGACGTAGTCGATCCCGCCGGCGGAGAGCCCCTTCACGATGTGCTCGGTCTCGCTCAGCCCGGTCATGAAGATCACCGGCACGCCGGCGAGCTGCGGCTTGGCCTTGAGCCGCCGGCAGGTCTCGAACCCGTCGAGGCCCGGCATCACCGCGTCGAGGAGGATCACGTCGGGGGTGATCTCGTCCACCAGGGTCAGGGCGAGGTCGCCGCCGACGGCGACCAGCACGGTGGCGCCGGACCGCTCGATCGCCTCGGTGAGGAAGCTCAGCGTGTCGGGCGAATCGTCGATCACCAGGACGATGTCCCGGTGCGGCTGGACCTTCGGCGCCTCAGTCATGGCGGGCGAGTTCCTGCAGGACCGCGAGGTAGCGGCGAAGGTCGTATCCCTCGACGAGCCCGCGCATCCGGGTGACGAAAGCGGGCGGCACGGTCGGGTCCTGCTCCATCTGGGTCAGCTTGGCCTCGATGGCGCGGATATGCCCGATCCGGCCGAGGCGCAGGAGCTCGCCGACATGCTCGGGCCCCGGCCCCGGGACGTCCGCCGCGGCCGCGGCCGCGGCCGCCCCGGACCGCCCCGGCGCGGCGCCCTCGGTCCATTCGAGGTGCAGGAGCTTGCCGATCCGCTCCATCACGTCGCGCAGGTCGAAGGGCTTGGCGAAGATCGCGTCGTGCGGGGCGTCGTCGCCCCGGGTCGGGCTGATCTCGTGGACGTTGGCGGACATCATGGCGATCGGGCCGGTATGCCCGGCCTGCCGCAGGGCCGCCGCCGCCGCCCAGCCGCTCATCCCGGGCATCGCGATGTCGAGGAGGACGAGGTCGACGCCGCCTTGTGCGACCGTCGCGAGGCACTCGGATCCGGAGCCGGCCTCCCGCACGGAGATGCCCTGCGGCTCCAGGATCGCCCGCATCAGCGCGCGGTGAGCGCTGTCGTCGTCGGCGACCAGGACGGTGCGGCGCGCGCCCGCGTAGGCCCGCTCCGGGGGTGCGGCCGGCGCGGGCGCGACGATCGGCGCGGGCTGGGCCACGGAGGCCAGCATCAGGCGCAGCCGCGCCTGCGTGCCGCCGCCGGGGGCGGCGGTCACGGTGATCTCGCCGCCCAGGAGCTGCGCCAGCAGGTTGGCGATGGTGAGCCCGAGCCCGGTCCCCGGCGTGCTGCGGGCGGCCGGGGTCGAGCCGCGCTCGAACGGCTCGAAGATCCGCGCGAGGTCCGCCTCCGGGATGCCCGGCCCGGTATCGCGGATAGTGAACACCGCGATCTGGCTCCGGTAGCTGAGGTCCAGCGAGACGGTGCCGGCTTCCGTGAACTTGATGGCGTTCGACAGGAGATTGAGCAGCACCTGCCGCAGGCGCTTCTCGTCGGTGGCGACCACCGCGGGCAGGATCTCGGGCCGCGCGAAGCGGAACTCGAGCCCGGCCTCCCGCGCCTGGAGGCGGACCATGTCGACCAGCTGGTCGAGGAAGTCGGTCAGCCGGACCTCGTCGCGGTGGATCTGGAGGCGCCCGGCCTCCATGCGCGAGATGTCGAGGAGGCCGTCGATCAGGCCCGACAGGTGCTGGGCGCTGCGCCGGATCACCCGCAGGCCGTTGACCCGGTGGGCCGGGATCGCGGGGTCGGATTCGAGGAGCTGGGCGTAGCCGAGCACCGTGGAGAGCGGCGTTCGCAGCTCGTGGCTGATCCCGACCACGTAGCGGCTCTTGGCCTGATTGGCGGCCTCGGCCCGCTCCTTGGCCTCCTGCAGCTTGGCGTCGGTGATCTTATGGGCGGCGATCTCGGCCTGGTAGAGCGCGGTCTGGCGCATCGTCTCGGCCTGGGCGACGCGCCGGCTCTCCTGGGCGAGCACGAACAGCCACGCCACGACGCCGAGGATCACCACCAGGGTGAAGAACACGCTGGTCAGCGCCGTGCGCAGGAACTCGCGATTCTCCGGGTGGGCGATCGTCGCGCCCGCGTGCACGATGCCGAGGATCAGGCCGATCACCGCGCAGAGCGTCAGCATCACCGCGAGGTAGCGGCCCAGTGGCGCGCCGATCCAGGCAGCGGTGCGGCCCGGCAGGATCCGCGCGACGGCGGCCTGCGCCTGCACCTCCAGGCGCCCGTGGGGCTTGCACAGGTCGCCGCAGCGGGCGTCGAGCGAGCAGCAGAGGGAGCAGATCGGGGCGTCGTAGGCCGGGCAATGGGCCATGTCCTCGCCCTCGAAGGGCAATTCGCAGACCCGGCAGACCACCTCGGCCGCGCCCCAATCCCGCTTCGGGACCCGCGCCATGTACCAGCGCCCCGCCGTCGCCCAGGCGATCGCCGGCGCGGCGCAGAACGCGATCGCCAGGGTCAGCAATGGCGCGAAGGGCTGCAGGGTCGCGCCGAGCCAGCCGACATAGGCCGCGCCCCCGGCCGCGAGGGATAGCGCCATGGCGCCGGTCCCCACGGGATTCACCGCGTAAAGGTGGGCGCGCTTGAACTCGATGCCCGGGGGCGAGAGGCCGAGCGGCTTGTTGACCGCGAGGTCGGCGGCGAGCGCGCCGACCCAGGCCGAGACCACGGAGGCGTAGAATGGCAGGGTGCTCTCGATGGTCTTGTCGATGCCGAGCTCCATCAGGAGCACCGCGATGGCGACGTTGAACACGAGCCAGACCACCCGTCCCGGATGGCTGTGGGTCAGGCGCGAGAAGAAGTTCGACCACGCGATCGAGCCGGCATAGGCGTTGGTCAGGTTGATCTTGAGCTGCGACACGAGGACGAACAGCCCGGTGAGCAGCAGCGCCGCCCGGCTCCCCTCCCCCGTCAGGTAGCCGAAGGCCACCGCGTACATGCGGGTCGGCTCGGCGGCGTGCTCGGCCGGGACGCCGTGCCCCAGCGCAAGGACCGCCAGCGCGGCGCCGAGCAGGATCTTCAGCATCCCGGGCAGGATCCAGCCAGCGCCGCCCGAGAGGACGGCGAGCCACCAGCGGCGGTCGCGCGGGCCCCGCGGCTCCGGCACGAAGCGCAGGAAGTCGACCTGCTCGCCGACCTGGGCGAGCAGCGCCAGCAGGACGCCGGTGGCGAGACCGAAGCGCGCGAGGTCGAAGCCGCCCCCGCCGCCGTCGAGGCCCGGGTAGCCGGCGAGCGCCCGCAGCGGCCCCGTGCCCTGCGCCGCCACGAAGATCAGCGGCAGCAGGCTCAAGGCGATCCAGATCGGCTGCGTCCAGATCTGGAACCGGCTGATCAGCCGGATCCCGTAGACGACCAGGGGAATCACCGCTCCGGCGCAGAGCAGGTAGCCGACGCCGAGCGGCAGCCCGAAGCAGAGCTGCAGAGCCAGAGCCATGATCGCCGCCTCGATGGCGAAGAACAGGAAGGTGAAGCTCGCGTAGATCAGCGAGGTGACGGTCGAGCCTAGATAGCCGAAGCCGGCGCCCCGGGTGAGCAGGTCCATGTCGACGCCGTAGCGGGCGGCGTAGACCGTGATCGGCGCCGCCGTGGCGAAGATGATCAGGCCGACGACCAGCACGGCCGCCACCGTGTTGGGAAATCCCGCTGTGAGCGCCAGCGTCCCGCCGATCGCCTCCAGCGCGAGGAACGAGATCGAGCCGAGGGCCGTCTGCGCCACCTCGAGGCTCGACCAGCGCCGCGCCTTCTTGGCGGTGAAGCGGAGGGCGTAATCCTCCAGCGTCTCGTCGGCGACGAAGCGGTTGTAGTCCCGGCGGATGGGGATGATGCGCTGCGGACCGCTCATCGGGCCCCGGCCGGGACGATCAGCCCGTCGTGCCCGGGCAGCGTCGCGCACGGGCGGCCGCGCGACGCGCGCGCGCGCGAAAGACCGGGCACCGGAGCGGTGCTCCCACTATTCGCGCTCTCAGCCACCCCGACCTCAAAGTATTCCGCCGCGATGGTGCGGCGCATGCAAGACCACGGCCATACGCAAAATCGCGTATAGGCCGCACTGCAACCCAGGACCTAGCCTGCGCTCGTCGATCCGGGCCGCCTCTCAAGGCCCGGACGCGAACAGGGTCAGGCACATGGCAGACGACACCGAGACCGGCGCCGATCACGGCTTGCGCTCCCCGCTGCGGCGCAGGCTGCTCATGGGATTGGCCGGCGCCCCGGCGCTGGCGCTGTTGCCGCGCACCGCCTGGGCGGCGCCGCCGACCGCGGCGGTCAACACCACGGGCCTCGCGGTGACCGACAGCGAGGTGACGGTCGGCATTCTGCACTCGGTCACCGGCACGATGGCGATCTCGGAGACGGGCGCGCAGGAAGCGGAGAAGCTCGCGATCCAGCAGATCAACGACGCCGGCGGCGTGCTCGGCCGCAAGATCAAGATCATCCAGGAGGACGGCGCCTCCGACTGGCCGACCTTCGCCGAGAAGGCCAAGAAGCTCCTCGTCAACGACCACTGCGCCGCCGTGATGGGCTGCTGGACCTCGGCCTCGCGCAAGGCGGTGCTGCCGGTCTTCGAGCAGTACAACGGCCTGCTGTACTACCCGACCTTCTACGAGGGCCTGGAGCAGTCGAAGAACGTCTTCTACACCGGCCAGGAGGCCACGCAGCAGATCCTCGCCGGCCTGGACTGGGTCCACAAGGAGAAGGGCGGCGACAGCTTCTACTTCATCGGCTCCGACTACATCTGGCCGCGCACCTCCAACAAGATCGCCCGCAAGCACGTGGAGAACGTGCTCAAGGGCAAGGTCGTCGGCGAGGAGTACTTCCCCCTCGGCCACACGCAGTTCAACTCGGTCATCAACAAGATCAAGCTCACCAAGCCCAAGGTGATCTTCGCCGACGTGGTCGGCGGCTCGAACGTGGCGTTCTACAAGCAGCTCAAGGCGGCGGGCATCGACCTGTCGAAGCAGGTGCTGATGACGATCTCGGTGACCGAGGACGAGATCGACGGCATCGGCGGCGAGAACATCGCCGGGGCCTACGCCTGCATGAAGTACTTCGAGTCGATCCAGAACGAGAACAACAAGGCATTCGTGGCCGCGTTCAAGAAGATGTGGGGCGAGAAGACGGTCATCGGCGACGTGACGCAGGCGGCCTATCTCGGCCCGTTCCTGTGGAAGATGGCCTGCGAGAAGGCCGGCTCGTTCGACGTCGACAAGGTGGTGGCGGCCTCGCCCGGGATCGAGTTCAAGGGCGCGCCGGAAGGCTACGTGAAGATCGACGAGAACCACCATCTCTGGTCGAAGACCCGGGTCGGCCGGGCGAAGCCCGACGGCCAGTTCGAGATCGTCTACACCAGCCCCGAGCTGATCAAGCCCGATCCCTTCCCGAAGGGCTACCAGTAGTCACCTCGTTCGGAGGGGCAAATTAGCCCCTCCCCAGCGTCATCGCGAGCGCAGCGAAGCGACCCAGGGCAGCGAGACTTTCCGGCACGAAGCGCGTCCCTGGATTGCTTCGCTCCGCTCGCAAAGACGGCCCGGTTCGCCCGGAGGCCGTGACGAGTCGGCAGAAGACGCACTCCTTTTGCGGAAGACCGAAACCATGCTCGGCGACTACTCCCTCGGCGACCTCGGCGCGATCTTCGCCATGCAGGGCTTCGCAGGCCTGATCCTGTTCTCCGTCTACCTGCTGATGGCGCTGGGGCTCGCGATCATCTTCGGCCAGATGGGCGTGATCAACATGGCCCACGGGGAGTTCATGATCCTCGGCGCCTACGTCACCTATCTCTGCTCGACCTTCTTCCAGACCTACCTGCCGGCGCTCTTCCCGATCTATTTCTTCATCGCGATGGGGCTGGCATTCCTCGCCTCCGGGGCTCTGGGCATGCTGGTGGAATGGGGCCTGATCCGGTTCCTCTACAAGCGCCCGCTCGACACGCTGCTCGCCACCTGGGGCCTCTCGCTGATCCTCCAGCAGGCCTACCGGTCGATCTTCGGCGCCCGCGAGGTCGGCGTCGAGCTGCCGTCCTGGCTGATCGGCTCGGTGCAGGTCACCGACACGATCGAGATCCCGATCAACGGCCTGTTCGTCATGGCCGTCACCATCCTGATCACCGTCAGCGTCGCGCTGCTGATCTTCCGCTCGCGCTTCGGCCAGCAGGTCCGCGCCGTCATGTCGAACCGCGCCATGGCGGGGGCGGTGGGCATCGATACCGAGAAGGTCGACCGCTACACGTTCGGCCTCGGCTGCGGCATCGCCGGCATCGCCGGCTCCGCCTTCACGATGATC
This sequence comes from Methylobacterium oryzae, assembly GCF_021398735.1. Classification (NCBI taxonomy): domain Bacteria; kingdom Pseudomonadati; phylum Pseudomonadota; class Alphaproteobacteria; order Hyphomicrobiales; family Methylobacteriaceae; genus Methylobacterium; species Methylobacterium oryzae. The sequence goes on along the minus strand of NZ_CP090349.1, from coordinate 1,386,205 downwards.
GGCTCGACCGGGCCGACCTCCGGCCAGCTCTACATCGTCGACACCTTTCTGATCGTGGTGTTCGGCGGCGCCGCGAGCCTGCTCGGCACCATCGCGTCGGCCTTCTCGATCTCCCAGACGCAGTCGACCCTGGAGTTCTTCCTCTCCGGCTCGATGGCCAAGGTCATCACCCTGCTCGCGGTGGTCGGCATCCTGATGCTGAGGCCGCAGGGCCTCTTCACCCTCAAGGTCCGGCGCTGAGGATTTTCGACCATGACGAACCCGGTCCAGACCCTCACCAAATCCGTCACCGTCAACGACAACCCGTTCATGAAGCCGGTGGAGTGGCTGAGCCTCTGCCTCCTGGCCGGCGTGATCCTGGTCGTCCTGCCGCTAGTGCTCGACAGCTTCCGCCTCAACCTCGTCGGCAAGTACCTCACCTACGCGTTCGTCGCCCTCGGTCTGGTGATCTGCTGGGGCTACGCGGGCATCCTCTCCCTCGGCCAGGGGGTGTTCTTCGGCCTCGGCGGCTACTGCATGGCGATGTACTTGAAGCTGGAAGCTTCGAGCATCGAGAATACAAAGATCCAGTCCACGCCCGGGATCCCGGACTTCATGGACTGGAACCAGATCACCGCGCTCCCCTGGTTCTGGCAGCCGTTCAAGAGCCTGCCGCTGACACTGATCCTGGCGGTGGCCGTCCCGGTCCTGTTCGCAATGCTGATCTCCTTCGCGATGTTCAAGCGCCGGGTCGGGGGCACCTACTTCGCCATCATCACCCAGGCGATCGCGGCGATCCTGACCATCCTGATCGTCGGCCAGCAGGGCTACACCGGCGGCATCAACGGCATCACCGACCTGCGCACCCTCCACGGCTGGGACATCCGCTCCGACTCGGCGAAGTTCATCCTGTACTTCGTCAACGGCGGCCTGCTGATCGCCTGCATCCTGGCGGCGCAGTACGTGAAAAAGTCGAAGCTCGGCCGCATCCTCGTCGCCATGCGCGACAAGGAGGACCGGGTCCGGTTCTCCGGCTACTCGGTGGCGGGCTTCAAGGTCTTCGCCTTCTGCTTCGCCGCCGGACTGGCGGCGATCGGCGGCGCGATGTTCACCCTGCAGGTCGGGTTCATGTCGCCCTCCTTCGTGGGCATCGTCCCGTCGATCGAGATGGTGATCTACGCCGCGGTCGGCGGGCGCCTGTCGCTGTTCGGCGCGGTCTGGGGCACGCTGCTCGTCAACTGGGCCAAGACCAGCTTCTCCGAGAGTTTTCCGGATCTCTGGCTGTTCGGCCTCGGCGCCCTGTTCATCGCGGTGGTGCTGGCCTTCCCGAACGGTCTCGCCGGGATCTGGCGCGAGCACATCGAGCCCCGCCTCACCCGCCGGGTGAAGGCGTTGCGCGCCCCGCCGCCCGCTATCGTCCCGCCCCACGGCACTCCGGCTGAGTGAGTCCCTCCATGAATGCCGCGATCCTCTCCTCCCCCGTGGTCGGCGCCGAGGCGGCCCCGCCCGACTACCTCCTCGCCGTCGAGGCGCTCACGGTCTCGTTCGACGGGTTCAAGGCGGTGAACGACGTGTCGTTCTACGTCGATCCGGACGAGATCCGGGTGATCATCGGCCCGAACGGCGCCGGCAAGACCACGGTCCTCGACCTGATCTGCGGGCGCACCCGGGCCAGCGCCGGCTCGATCAAGTACAAGGGCCAGGAACTGACCAAGCTCTCCGAGAGCGCGATCGTGCAGGCCGGCGTCGGCCGCAAGTTCCAGACGCCGTCGATCTACGACGACCTGACGGTGTTCGAGAACCTGGAGATCTCGTTCCCCCGCGGCCGCTCGGTCTTCGGCGCCCTCACGTTCAAGCGGGACGCTGAGGTCCGCGACCGCATCCACGCCATCGCCGAGACGATCTTCCTGAAGGACCAGCTCAGGGAGCGGGCCGAGTTCCTGAGCCACGGCCAGAAGCAGTGGCTGGAGATCGGGATGCTGCTGATCCAGGACCCGGAATTGCTGATGCTCGACGAGCCGGTGGCCGGGATGAGCGTCGGCGAGCGGATCAAGACCGCCGAGCTGCTCAACCAGATCATCAAGGGCCGCTCGGTGCTGGTGATCGAGCACGACATGAAGTTCGTCGAGGACATCGCCCACCGGGTGACCGTCCTGCACCAGGGTAAGGTGCTCTCCGAAGGTTCGATGGAGCGGGTCAAGAACGACCCGAAGGTCATCGAAGTGTATCTGGGACATTGACGATGGCGTCGCTCCAGACTGCGCACATCCCCGGCGTCCAGGCGCCCCCGCCGACCGCGGCCCCGTCCGCGACGCCGGCCCTCGCCGTCGAGGACCTGCACGCCGCCTACGGCCAGAGCGAGGTCCTGCACGGGCTGACCTTCTCGGTGGCACCGGGCGAGATCGTCGCCGTGATGGGCCGCAACGGCATGGGCAAGACCACGCTCATGAAGACCCTGATGGGCCTCGTGCCCGTCAAGGCCGGGTCGATCCAGGTCGAGGGCGCGGACGTCGCCGGGCTGAAGAGCCACGCCCGGGTCGCCAAGGGCCTCGCCTACGTGCCGCAGGGCCGGATGATCTTCTCGACCATGACGGTCCAGGAGAACATCGAGACCGGCCTGACGGTCACCGGCACCCGCAAGGTGCCCCAGGACCTCTACGACATGTTTCCGGTCCTGCTGGAGATGAAGGGCCGGCGGGGCGGCAACCTCTCGGGCGGGCAGCAGCAGCAGCTCGCCATCGCCCGGGCGCTGGCGAGCCGACCGAAGGTCCTGCTCCTCGACGAGCCCACCGAGGGCATCCAGCCCTCGATCATCCGCGAGATGGGTCGGACTCTCAAAAAGATCCGCGACGCGCGCGGCCTCTCCATCGTCGTGTCCGAGCAGGTCCTGAGCTTCGCCCTCGACGTCGCCGACCGGGTGATCGTGCTGGAGAACGGCGCCATCGTCCACGAGGCGCCGCGCGACGGGATCGACGAGGCCGCCGTCGCCCGGTTCCTCTCGGTCTAGCCGCCGAACGCTTCGTGCGGGCCGTCATCGCGAGCGCAGCGAAGCGACCCAGGGCAGCGCGAGGCGTCAAGACGGAGCGCCGCTGGATCGCTTCGCTGCGCTCGCGATGACGGCAGCGCCAAAGATTTGACCAACATAATCGCAGCAGGGAGTCGTAAAAAATGCCCGAGACGCTGATCAAGGTCGATCTGACGCAGTCGGCCTATGACAACGACATGGTGCACAACCGCTGGCACCCCGACATCCCCATGGTCGCCTACGTGAAGCCGGGCGCGGACTTCATCGTCGAGACCTACGACTGGACCGGCGGCTTCATCAAGAACAACGATTCCGCCGACGACGTGCGCGACATCGACCTGTCGATCGTGCACTTCCTCTCAGGCCCCATCGGCGTCGAGGGCGCCGAGCCCGGCGACCTGCTGGTGGTCGACCTCCTCGACATCGGCGCCAAGCCCGAGAGCCAGTGGGGCTTCAACGGCTTCTTCTCGAAGAAGAACGGCGGCGGCTTTCTCACCGAGCACTTCCCGCAGGCCCAGAAGTCGATCTGGGACTTCGAGGGCATGTTCACAAAGTCGCGCCACGTCCCGGGCGTGCGCTTCCCCGGCCTGATCCATCCCGGCCTGATCGGCTGCCTGCCCGACCCGAAGATGCTGGAGACCTGGAACACCCGCGAGAAGGCGCTCTACGACACCGACCCGGAGCGCGTGCCGGCGCTCGCCACCCTGCCCTTCGGGCCGACCGCCCACATGGGCCGCCTGAAGGGCGACGCGAAGGACGCGGCCGCCGCCACCGGCGCCCGCACCGTCCCGCCCCGCGAGCACGGCGGCAATTGCGACATCAAGGACCTGTCGCGCGGCTCGAAGATCTACTTCCCGGTCTACGTCCCCGGCGCCGGCCTCTCGATGGGCGATCTCCACTTCAGCCAGGGCGACGGCGAGATCACCTTCTGCGGCGCCATCGAGATGGCCGGTTGGGTGCATCTCAAGGTCGAGCTGATCAAGGACGGCATGGCCAAGTACGGGATCAAGAACCCGATCTTCAAGCCGTCGCCGATCACGCCGAAATACGACGATCACCTGATCTTCGAGGGCATCTCGGTCGACGAGAGCGGCGGCCAGCACTACCTCGACGTGCACATCGCCTACCGGCAGGCCTGCCTGAACGCGATCGAGTATCTGAAGAAGTTCGGTTACTCGGGCGCGCAGGCCTACTCGATCCTCGGCACCGCGCCGGTCCAGGGCCACATCTCGGGCGTCGTCGACATCCCGAACGCCTGCGCGACGCTCTGGATACCGACCAAGATCTTCGAGTTCGACATCAACCCGGGCGCCGACGGACCGACCAAGTTCCTCGACGGCTCGATCCAGATGCCGCTCTCGCCGGATCTATGATGGATCGTTCGGCACGTCCGGCCTGACCGAACGCGACCTGCCCCCTCTCCCGCACGGGAGAGGGGACCCGCGCTGGACCCGACCGCTTTCTGAACCGGCAGCCTTCCTGAGAGCACCCCATGCCCGTCTACGACTACGCCTGCGAGGCCTGCGGGCCCTTCACGGTGATGCGGCCGATGGCGGAGTTCCGCGAGCCGCATGCCTGCCCGGATTGCGGCGGCGCGAGCCCGCGGGCCTTCCTCACCGCGCCGCGCATCGCCGGCATGGATGCGGGCCTCAGGACCGCCCACGCCACCAACGAGCGCAGCCGCCACGCGCCCAGGCGCTCCGCCAGTCACGGGGCCGGCTGCGGCTGCTGCTCACCCAAGAAGGCCGCTGCCGCCCCGGCGGCCGCCAAGAGCTTCCCGAAGGCGCGGCCCTGGATGATCAGCCACTGAGCCGCCCTCAACCGGGGGACGATCAAGGTCAGGAGGACATCACGCCATGATGCACGGAGACATCTCGTCCAGCCAGGACAGCGTCGGCGTCGCCGTCGTGAACTACAAGATGCCGCGCCTGCACACCCGCGCCGAGGTGCTGGAGAACGCCAAGGCGATCGGCAAGATGATCGTCGGCATGAAGACCGGCCTGCCTGGCCTCGACCTCGTGATCTTCCCCGAATACTCGACCCACGGCATCATGTACGACGCCGCGGAGATGTACGAGACCGCCTCGACGGTCCCGGGCGCCGAGACCGAGGTCTTCGCCGCCGCCTGCCGGGAGGCCAAGGTCTGGGGCGTGTTCTCGCTCACCGGCGAGCGCCACGAGGAGCACCCGCACAAGGCGCCCTACAACACCCTGATCCTGATGAACGACCAGGGCGAGATCGTCCAGAAGTACCGCAAGATCATGCCCTGGACCCCGATCGAGGGCTGGTACCCGGGCGACCGAACCTACGTGTCGGACGGGCCGAAGGGTCTGAAGATCAGCCTGATCATCTGCGACGACGGCAACTATCCCGAGATCTGGCGCGACTGCGCCATGCGGGGCGCTGAGCTGATCATCCGCTGCCAGGGCTACATGTACCCGGCGAAAGAGCAGCAGGTCGTCATCTCGAAGGCGATGGCCTTCGCCAACAACACCTACGTGGCGGTGGCCAACGCGGCGGGCTTCGACGGCGTCTACACGTATTTCGGCCACTCGGCGATCATCGGCTTCGACGGCCGCACGCTCGGCGAGTGCGGCGAGGAGGAGATGGGCATCCAGTACGCGGCCCTGTCGAAGTTCCTGATCCGGGACTTCCGCGCCCACGGCCAGTCGGAGAACCACCTCTTCAAGCTCCTGCACCGCGGCTACACGGGCATGATCAACTCGAAGGAGAACCGGCACGGGATGTCGGAATGCCCCTACGACTTCTACCGGCGCTGGATCGAGGATCCCGACGGGACCCGCGACGCCGTCCGGGCCATTACCCGCCAGAGCGTCGGCACGGAGGAATGCCCGATCGAGGGTATCCCGTTCGTGGGCAACGGCGCGGGCGCGCCCGACCCGGCGCGCTGACGCCGGGCCAGAGCCGCGGGACGAGTGGGTCTGGGCCGCTCCATCGATGAGGAGGACCATGGACACGAATCCCCTCGGCCCCACCGCCTTCCGGGCCCCGGCCGTCCTGCTTTCCGGACCGGTCGACTACGACATGTACAAGGACTTCCGCCGCCAGCTCGACGCGGCGGGGGACCGCGACCTCGTCGTCGTCGAGTTGACGACGCTCGGCGGCGACCCGGAGGTCGCCCGGATGATGGGCGAGGACATCCGCTTCAACAGCGCGATGGATCCGAACCGGCGGTTCGTCTTCCTCGGCAAAGCCGCGATCTACTCGGCCGGCACGACCTTCATGAGCTTCTTCGCCCGGCCCAACCGCTATCTCACCTGCGGGACGCGGTTGATGATCCACGAGCGCAAGATGAACAAGCAGCTCCAGGTCGAGGGACCGCTCACCACCTGCATCGCCTCCGTGAAGGCGACGCTCAACGAGATCCTGTGCTCGATCGAGATCCAGAACGAGGGCTTCGCCAACCTGATCCAGGGCTCTGACGTCACCCTCGACGAGGTGCTCGAGAAGGCACCGTCGAACTGGTACCTCGAGGCCGAGGAGGCCAAGCGGCGCGGCCTGATCGAGGCGGTGATCTGAGCCGCGTCTTTGCCAACGCAGTGAAGCAACCCAGGGCGGCGCGACACCGGCGCGCGCGGCGCTGCTGGATCGCTTCGCCCCGCCCGCGAGGACGATGAGATTTCACAGCGCCGGGTAACAGGGCCCGAGGCTGACCAAGACCGGGGTGAGGGTCCGCGACATGGGAGATCCGGCTCGCGGGCGGCGCGGTCAGGGCGTCGCGGCCGGCTCCGTCAGGCGATCGACCGAGAGCAGGTACGCGATCAGCGCCGTCTGCTCTTCGCGCGAGACGCCCGAGCCGGCATCCACCCAGTAGGCGTGCCCCTTGCCGGTCACGCGGGCGATCCGCGCCGTGTCCGAGGCCGCGTTGGCGGCGATCACCTTCGCCCGGAGATCCCGGTCGACCAGGGCGCGCAGGCTGTTGGCGGGATCGGGGGTGACGCCCCGGTACAGCGTGCCCGGGACGCCGAGCTGGCCCTCGGCATCGGGACCGACCGCGACGCCGGAATCGTGCAGGTACGGCGCCGTCCAGGCGAGGCCCACGAGATTCGGCACCTTGTAGCCGCCCTCCGTGCCCCCCTGCCCCCAGGCGAGCTGCACCTGGGCGAGGGCGTCGCCCGCGAGCGGCACCGGGACGATGACCGGGTCGGCCGGGGTCGGGAACGGCGTGTCGGCGGCGAACATCGCCGGCGCCGACAGGCGCGCCTCCATCTTGGCGCCCGCCCGCGCCCGGGTCGGCTCGGTACCGATCTCGGCCTCCGGTACGACCCGGTGGTTGGTGAGCGCCGGGCCGGAATGGCAGCTGCCGCAGCCGGCCTTCTCGAACACCGCGCGGCCCGCGCGGACCCGGTCGGGATCCTGCCCGGCGGCCGGCGGGTGCAGCAGGTTCTGGAAGGCCGACATGGCGTTGTTGGCGTGGTTGACCGGCTCCCCGGGCACGGACGTGAACAGGCCGTTGTCGGTGACGTAGTTGGTCGCCGGATAGGTCGGCAGCACCGCGTAGCTATTCAGCCCCGGCGAGGCCGGGGTCGGATCGACGCTGCGCAGCACCTCCGACGGGCTCCGGCCGCCGTCGGGCCTGTAGCGGAACGCCTCCGTGGCCGAGCCGCGCAGCACGATCCCGAGATACGTCTCGGGATCCATGCCGAACAGCCAGGGCGCGGCGGCGGCGAGCTGGGTCGTGTCGGAATTAGCCGCGTGGACGTTGTTGTTGAGCGAGGACAGGCCCGCGAAGGGCCCGATCGCCTCGCGCCCGCTCCAGCTGTAGGGCTCGCCGTGCGCCGAGAAGCTTGACGGGATCGAGGTCGGGTTGGTGACCCGGTCGGCGGACGAGTCGAAGCTGCCCGGCGGCCAGCTCGCCACCTGCACCTTCGTGGCCGCCTCGACGGAAGCGGCGTCCGGGAGCGCCGGCCCCGTGCCGGTCGAGCCGGTATGCTGCGGTTCAGCGGGGGGCTTGGCATCGGCCTCCGGCACGCTGGCGTGCATGAAGTAGGCCGAGGAGTTCTTCGCGAGTGCCATCAGCAGGCCGGCATTGAGGTCGGTGTTGGGCGCGCCCTCTACGACCCTGCCGGTGCCGGGATCGACCGCCGCGTGGCACAGGGCGCAGGTGATCCCCATGCGCAGGTGGCCGCGGTCGTAGAAGGTCTTGATCCCGATGATGAAGGCGCCGCCCTTCGGCACGTCGAGCCCGGTCGGGACCAGCTCGCCCGCCCGGTAGACGCGGTCGCCGACGCGCACGTCCCTGGCCATGGCAACTTTGAGATCGGTGGTGCCCTGGCCACCGAGCTTGGCCACCGCCAGGGCGACCTGCGTGGGAGTCAGGCCGCCGTCGAGCATGCCCATGACGTCGGTGAGGAAGACCTCGTTGCCGAACGTCTCCTGATAGAAGGCCTGCCGGCCGCGCTCGACCATGGCAGGATCGATCGCGACCGCACCGGTCTTCGGCGAGAGTTCCTTCCGTCCGGCCTCGGTGCCGCTGAGCCGGTCGGCCTCCGCGCGCGAGACGCGGCGGCCGAGGATGTCGAAGGCGGTCTGGATCGGGTAGCGGTCCGGGTTGAGCAGGTCCGCCCGGTCGGGCATCGGCGCGTAGCTGAAGCGGCCGACGCCCAGGGCGACGCCGGCCGCGACGGTCACCAGACCGGCGGTGATCAGGATGCGGCGCGGCCAGCCCATGGAAACCGTTTGTCCTTCCCGGCGCCCGCCCGCGAGGAAGCGGGACCGGAGGGCCGGGCCTTTAACCGCCGGCCATTGCCAGGGTTCACGGGGGCGGCCGGGACCGGGTGTCGCGTCCCGGCCGCCCCGAACCCTCAGATCTGGACCTGCCCGCCGTCGGCGAACAGCTCGACGCCGTTGACGAAGCTCGCCGCGTCCGAGGCGAGGAACAGCACCGCCTGGGCGATCTCCTCGGGCCGGCGAGGACATCCTTGGTGGCCGCCGCCTGATCGCCGCCGCCGAAGAGCTCGTCGAGGCCGGCGGTCTCGGTCACGCCCGGGCTGATCGTGTTCACTCGGATGCGCCGGTCCTTCAGGTCGAGGATCCAGTTCCGGGCGAAGTTGCGCACGGCCGCCTTGGTGGCCGAGTAGACGCTGAAGGCCGGCGTGCCCGAACTGCCGGTGGTCGATCCGGTGAGGACGATCGCGGCTCCGTCCCGCAGGAGCGGCAGCGCCTTCTGCACGGTGAAGAGCACGCCCTTCACGTTGGTGTCGAAGATGCTCTGATAATGCGCCTCGGTGATCGCGCCGAGCGGCGCGAAGCTGCCGCCGCCGGCATTGGCGAAGACCACGTCGATCTGCGCGTGCTTCTGCTGGACCGCGTCGTACAGGCGGTCGATGTCGGCGAGGTTCGCCATGTCGCCGCGCACGCCCGTGATCCGGCCGCCGATCCGCTTCACCGCCGCGTCGAGCGCCTCCTGGCGGCGACCGGTGATGAACACCGAGGCCCCCTCGTCCACGAAGGCCTGGGCGGTCGCGAGGCCGATGCCGCTGGTGCCGCCGGTCACCACCACCACCTTGTCCTGAAACCTGCCGGTCATCGTCGTTCTCCGCTGTTCGGCGCCGCGCGCGCCGCTGGTCGGAGAGATGCCGCCGGAACGATGGTGCGGGTAGTCGGCGATTGTGGCATCCAGCGTTCCACAGGAGGAACGATGGTCCGCGCCGATCTCAACGACTACGTCTACTTCGCCGAGGTCGTCGCGCATGGCGGCTTCGCCGCGGCCGGCCGGGCGCTGCACCAGCCGAAGTCGAAGCTGAGCCGCCGCATCGCGGCCCTGGAGGCGCGCCTGGGCGCCCGCCTGATCGAGCGGTCGAGCCGGCGCTTCCGCGTGACCGAGGTCGGCCAGGGGTTCTACGAGCGCTGCCGGGCGATGATGCTCGAGGCGGAGCGGGCCGAGGCGCTGGTCGCGGAGGCGCAGACCGAGCCGCACGGGCGGATCCGCATGAGCTGTCCCACGGGCCTCACCGACATCGTCGCGGCGCGCGTCCGCGGATTCCTAGTCCGATACCCGAAGGTGCGGCTGCAGCTGGTCGTGACCGACCGGCCCGTCGACCTGATCGAGGAGCGGATCGACGTGGCGCCGCGGGTCCGACGGGACCTGACGAGCGACGCGTCGCTGACCATGCGCACGCTCGGAACCTCGCGGTGGATCCTGGTCGCCGCGCCGCGGATCGCGCGCGGCCTCGGCCCCGACATCGCCGCGCTCGGCGCGGTCCCGACCCTCGGCACACGCGACGATCCCGGCGAGGCGGAGTGGCGGCTGGAGCACCGGGACGGCACGATCTTCACCCTGCGCCACGAGCCGCGCCTGACCTGCGGCGACTTCGCCGCGCTGTGCGACGCGGCCGCCGACGGCCTCGGGGTCGCGTTCCTGCCCGACCACGCCTGCACCGATGCCGTCGCGGCCGGCCGGCTCGTGCCCGTCTACCCGGACTGGCAGGGTCAGCCCGGGATCGTGCACATCGTCTTCACGACCCGGCGCGTGCTGCCGCCGGCCGTGCGGGTGCTGATCGACCACCTCGCGGCGACATTCCCGAAGCTGTGAGGCGCGCGCCCTAGTATCCGCGCGCCGAGTCGACGCCGTCCGGCACCTGGCCGGTCCGCCGATAGGCCCTCAGGTTGGCCGCCACCGTGGCGGCCGCCGAATCCATGTCGGTCGGCCCCGAGACGTGCGGCAGCACCGTCACGCCGGGATGCGACCACAGCGGCGACTCCGCCGGCAGGGGCTCGACCGCGAAGACGTCGAGCACGGCGTGGGCCAGATGGCACTTGTCCAGGGCGGCGATCAGGTCCTCGGTGACGACGATCGGTCCGCGGGCGAAGTTGATCAGCGCGGCGCCGGGCTTCAGGGCGGCGAGGCGCTCGGCGTTCACGAGGCCCCGCGTCTCCGGCGTCAGCGGCACGAGGCAGACGAGGATGTCGCACCGGCCGAGCATCGCCGGGAGGTCGTCAGCGCCGTGGAACGTCTCGAGGTCCGGCACCGCCTTGGGGCTGCGGCTCCAGCCGACGACGCGGAAGCCGGCTCCAGTGAGCCGCTCCGCCGCCGCGGTCCCGAGCGCCCCGAGGCCGAGCAGGCCCACCGTCGTCTCGGACGGCTTGCGGTAGGCGTGCGGGCGCCAGACCCGGTCCCGCTGCTGGCGGGCGTAGGCCGGCATGTCGCGCTGGAGATAGTAGGTCCAGGCCAGGACGGCCTCCGCCATGGTGCGGGCCATCTCGCGGTCGACGAGGCGGACGATCGGCAGCGGCCGGTCGAAGGCGCCGACGAGCTTCTCCACCCCGGCCCACAGGCTCTGCACCCAGACGAGGCCCGGCAGCGCCGCGACCTCGGCCGGATCGGGGTTGGCCACGACGGCGACCCGCGCGGCCGCCCGGGCCGCGTCGTCCATCGACCGGAACGGGATCAGGCGCTCCTCGGGCATGGCCGCCGAGAGGATCCGCAGGTACTCCGCTTCCTGATCCGGCCCCTTGCACCCGACCAGGGCGATCGCCTCCGCCATCCGCATCCTCCGCACCGTACCGCTCCGCCCGTCCACGTGCGGGCGAAGCAGGCGCTGTGCCTGACGGGATCCGGATCGTCGAGATGGGTCGGGCGCCGGCGCGGTCAGCGCGCCTCGATCAGCGCCGGGTAGACGAGGCGGACGTTGCGCCGATCCTCGGGGATCGCGGTCTCCGCCCGCTTGCGGATGCTGCCGGTCGTCGCCGCCACGACGGGCTCGGTCGGCCGCAGGCGCCAGCGCTCGGCCGCCTGGATCGCGACGCGGGGCTTGGGCCGTTCGAGGTGCCGGTCCGCGCCCTCGGTGGGAGCGGTCGCGAGGCCGCCGAGCGTCATCGCGGCCAGCAGGGCGTAGCGGGGCCAGGATCGGCGAGACCGGGTGGAGCAGGAGGGCATGGGAGGGGCACCGCGTGGACCTCCCCGTTCTGCGCCGCGCACGTGAAGACGAAATCGAACCGAATCGATTTCCAACCCGTTCCCAACACCTGCCTACAGTCGCGGTAAATGCCCGCTGTCCAGGCACGGTTAAACGGGCGATTTGGGAGGACACGCGGACATGGCGAGCAAGGTCGAGGGGGGATCCGGGACGCCGGAGCGCGCGGAGATCGGCCGCGTGATCGACACCGACATCTCCGCGCGCCTGGACCGGCTGCCCTGGGGCCGCTTCCACGTCCTCGTGATCGTGGCGCTCGGCATCACCTGGGTGCTGGACGGCCTCGAGGTGACCCTCGCCGGCTCCCTGGTGGGCGCGCTGCGCCAGCCGCCGATGTCGTTCTCGGAGTTCGACGTCGGCCTCGCCGCCTCCTGCTACCTCGTGGGCGCCGTGACCGGCGCGATCGGCTTCGGCTGGCTCACCGACCGGATCGGCCGGAAGAAGCTGTTCTTCATCACGCTGGCCCTCTACCTCGTCGCCACGGCGGCCACCGGCCTGTCGTGGAACATCTGGAGCTTCTGCTTCTTCCGCTTCCTCACGGGCGCGGGGATCGGCGGCGAGTACACGGCGATCAACTCGACCATCCAGGAACTGGTCCCGGCCCGGGTCCGCGGCTGGACCAACCTCGTCATCAACGGCTCGTTCTGGATCGGCGCGGCGCTCGGCTCGTTCATGTCGATCGTGCTCCTGAAGCCGGAGGTGATCGACCCGGCCTGGGGCTGGCGCGTCGCCTTCTTCACCGGCGGCGCCATCGGCCTCGTGATCCTGCTCCTGCGCACCTGGATCCCCGAGAGCCCGCGCTGGCTCGCCACCCACGGCTACGCCGCGGAGGCCGACCGCGTCGTCACCGGAATCGAGAAGCGCTTCACCGACGAGGGCGTCACGCTGCCGCCGGTGGACGAGAGCAAGCGCATGAAGGTCCGCACCCGCGACCACACCCCGCTGTCGGAGGTGTTCAAGGCGCTGTTCGTGACGAGCCGCAAGGAAACCATGGTCGGCCTCGCGCTGATGATCGCGCAGGCCTTCTTCTACAACGCGCTGTTCTTCACCTACGCGCTGGTGCTGGAGCGCTTCTATCAGGTGCCCGGCAACCATGTCGGCTGGTACCTGCTGCCCTTCGCGCTCGGCTCGTTCCTCGGCCCGCTGCTGCTCGGGCGGCTGTTCGACACGATCGGCCGGCGCAAGATGATCGCCTTCACGTACGGCATCTCGGCGCTGCTCCTCGCCGGCGTCGGCCTGCTGTTCCGCCTCGACGTGCTCGGGCCGGTCGGCCAGACCGCGGCCTGGATGGTGGTGTTCTTCTTCGCCTCGGCGGCGGCGAGCTCGGCCTATCTCACGGTCTCCGAGACGTTCCCGCTGGAGATCCGGGCCTTGGCCATCGCGGCCTTCTACGCGGTCGGCACCGGCATCGGCGGCGTCTCGGGCCCGCTCCTGTTCGGCACGCTGGTCGAGACCGGCTCGCGCGACTGGGTGCTGTTCGGCTACGGCCTCGGCGCGGTGCTGATGCTCATCGCGGCGGTCGTCGGAGGCATCTGGGGCACCGCCGCGGAGGGCAAGTCCCTGGAGGAGGTCTCGAAGCCGCTCGCGGCGGCCTGAGGGCCGGCCCGGCGCGACAGCGGGACGCGCGCGGAGCGGAGCCGTCCGGCCTCGCTCCGCGCCCGGCCGACGCCGCCGCGGGCGCTCACGCCCCCTTCCGCCACACCTGCCCGTGGTAGACGAACTTGGCGCCCTCGTTCGCCAGGGCCGCCAGGCCCCGGAAAGCGGGGTCGTGGACGGTGATCACGCTGGTCGGGATCCGGCGCATCATGGCGGCGAAGGGCGCCTTCTTCTCGAAGGCGTCGCGGAAGCCGCTCTCCTCAAGCACCTTGAGGATCCGGGGCGCGATCCCGCCGCCGATATAGACCCCGCTCGTCGCCAGGAAGGTCAGCGCGAGGTCGCCGCAGACGCGTCCGAGCACCCGGCCGAACAGCTCGAGCGTCTCCGCGGCGTGCGGATCGGTGGCGCTGAGACCGGCCTCGGTGACCGCGGCCGGCTCGATCTTCTCGTGCGGCTGCCCGGTCCGGACATGGGCGACGGCCGCGTGGAGCCGCGACAGGCCCGGCCCCGACAGCACCGTCTCCACGGTGATCCGGTCCTCGACCCGCTCCAGCGCGTGCCAGACCTTCTCCTCGAAGGCGTCGGCCGGACCGATATCGGTGTGGCCGACCTCGGTGGAGACGATGGCGAGATGCGCCGCATAGGGGACCAGCGCGGCCGCGCCGAAGCCGGTCCCGGGGCCCAGCACCACGCGGGCGCCGCCGGGCACGGGGGGACAGGGGCCGACCGGCGTGAGGTCGTGGGGCTCGATATCGGCGGCGCCGGCCGCCACCGGCACGTAGTCGTTGACCACCGTCGCGGAGGAGAGACCGAAATCCTCGGCGATGCGCTGGCCGGCGATCTTCCAGTGCGCGTTCGTCAGCTGGATCTCCGGCCCGTCGACCCGGCCGGCGATCGCCAGGATGGCCGAGCGCGGTGCCGGGCCGCCGCCCTTGGCCAGCGATGCCTTGATGGCGCTCGACGGATCGGGATGGTCGGCGGTCGCCTCGTGCGCGAGGAGGCGGGGCTGGTCGCCGGACGTCTCGATCAGACCGAACCGCGCGTTCGTCCCGCCGATGTCGCCGACCAGAACCGGAAACTCGAACATCGCAACTCGCCTCTGCTCTCTGGCCCGCCGCGACGGGACTCGCGTCCGACACGGCTCCGGCGATTCATCGGCCGCGCGACCCCGCGCGGGCAAGTCCCAATCGGCGGCGTCCGCCGCTCAGGATTGCGCGATCGTCTTGTCACGCGGCCGGCCGATCACGCCGAGATGGGTATCACCGAAGCCGCTCCCGTATTTGAGACCGTAACCGAGGGCGCGGTCGAGGCCGATATGGGCCAGCCAGATGAGGACCGGCCCGACGGCCTCGGGACGGCCCGAAGCGATCGCCAGGGACAGGCCGACGAGCGGCAGCGCGAGCGTGTGGGCCGCGTTGTAGAGCACGGCGCCGACCACGCGACCGGCCGCGTAGCCCAGCATGCTCAGGTCGGGGACGAAGAGCAGCGCCGCGAAGAGCCACCACGACGGCCCGAGCCAACCATAGGCGAGCAGGGCGGCGACCAGGATGCAGCCCCCCTCCAGCCGCAGCAGCAGGCGCGGCCAGCCCGTGACGGAACGCCCCGACATCGCGACCTCCCCTTGGACAGCGCGGCGAGTCAGGCCGGCGGCAGCGCGTCCGGGTCGATCGCGCCACCGTTAGCCCAGTTGCTGAGCAGGGCACGGACGGCGGCGGGGTCGGGCAGGCGCCGCCGGGCGACAGTCTCGCCGTCACCGACGCGCACCGCGACGCCGCCGTCCTCGTTGATCGACGCGAAGGCGATCTCGTCGGTGCGGTCGTCGCCGAAGAAGACGGGGACTCGTCCGGCGTAGGGCGCCTGCGCCATGAAGGCGCGGATCGCGTGGGCCTTGGTGGCCTGCGCCGGGACAATCTCGCCGACCGCCTTGCCGAGTTGCAGGCGGTATTCGGCGCCGAGCGCCTCCGCCGCGCCCTTCACCAGCGTCTCGGCCCGCAGGGCATCGTCCGGGTTCGCGAGCCGCCAGTGGACCGCCACCGAGGCGCCCTTGTCCTCGATCAGGACCTGCGCCAGCGCGGCGCTCTCGGCCTGCAGGCGCGCGACCTGCCGGCGCAGATCCGGATGGTCCTCCGCGCGGCCGCCCGTGAGCGCGCCGGCGACCCGGCGCTCGACGCCGTGGAGACCGGCCGCATCCAACCGGGACGGCGCCAGGAAGCCGTCGATCACCGTGACCGGCCGGCCGGTGACGATGGCGAGGGCGCCGCCGAGGCGCGCCCTGAGCCGCTCCAGATCCTCCACGAGGCCGGGCTCGACCCGCACGGCGTCCGGACGCGGCGCGATCTCGGCGAGCGTGCCGTCGAAGTCGAGGAAGAGGGCGATGTCCATCGCGGGCGATCCCGGGCTCGAGTGTCGGCGACGGGCTAGCACGGGCGCGCCGGACGACAAACGCCGGCCGCAGTGCCCTATCTGGATCCGCACCGGCACAACACGAGGTTCTCCATGCGCGGATCGCCCTTTCGGCCCGTTCCCGATCCGGTCGGACCGGGCGAGGAGAGCGTCTGGGACTATCCGCGGCCGCCGCGGCTCGAATCCGTCCCGGACCGGCTGCGGGTCGTGCTCGGCGGCCGCGTCATCGCCGAGACGGGTTCCGGGTTCCGGGTGCTCGAGACCTCGCACGCGCCGACCTACTACCTGCCGCCCGCCGACATCGCGGACGGGACGCTCGTGAACCGGCGGCGCGGCGGGATCTGCGAGTGGAAGGGACAGGCGGTCCTGTTCGACGTGCACGGCGGCGACCGTCTCGTGCCCGGGGCGGCCTGGGCCTACCCGGATCCGACCCCGGATTTCCGCGCGATCGCCGGCTACGTCGCGTTCTACGCCGGCCCGATGGATGCCTGCTTCGTCGGGACGGACCCGGTGACGCCGCAACCGGGAAACTTCTACGGCGGCTGGATCACACCCGGCATCGTCGGTCCGTTCAAGGGCAGTCCCGGGACGATGGGCTGGTGATTTCGTCCCCCGCCCCTTCTACGTTCGCGGAAAGCCACGACGAGGAGACCGCATGAGCGCGCTGACCGAGACCGATCCGACCGGCGCCGGGGTCAGCCCGGAGGGGCTCGCCCGGATCGCGCCGTGGATGGACCGCCTCGTCGGCGACGGCCGGCTGGCCGGCCTGTCGGTCACCGTGGCGCGGCGCGGGCGCGTCGCCTTCGCGCGCGCCTGCGGGCAGGCCGACCTCGCCCGGGCAACGCCGTTCACCCTCGACACGGTCGCCCGGATCTACTCGATGACCAAGCCGCTGACCTCAGTGGCGGTGATGCAGCTCTACGAGCAGGGCCTGTTCCAGCTCGACGATCCGATCTCCCGGGTCCTGCCCGAGTTCGCCGAGATGCGCGTCGCCGTGGGCGGCAACCGCGCGAAGCTCGAGACCGAGCCGGCCCGCCGGGCGATCACCGTGCGGGACCTGCTGACCCACACGGCCGGGCTGACCTACGGCTTCATGGAGGCGACCCTGGTCGACGCGCAGTACCGCGAGCAGGGCGTCGACTTCCTGGCGCGCGAGGGCACCCTCGCCGAGATGACCGCGCGGGTCGCGAAGCTGCCGCTCCTCGCCCAGCCGGGCAGCGCCTGGAACTACAGCGTCGCCACCGACGTGCTCGGCCAGTACGTGGCCGCGCTGACCGGCCGCCCGTTCGCCGACCACCTCCGCGAGGCGGTGATCGGGCCCCTCGGCCTGGTCGATACCGACTTCCACGTGCGGCCCGAGCTGATGCCGCGCTTCTGCGCCACCTACGCGTACGACCGCGCGCGGCAGCTGCGCCTGTTCGACGATTCCGTGGACACGGCCTTCGCGCGCGCGCCCGCCATCGCGTCGGGCGGCGGCGGCCTCGTCTCGACGGCCGCGGACTATCAGCGCTTCTGCCGGATGATCCTCAACCGGGGGACCCTCGACGGCGCGCGCCTCCTGGGCCGCAAGACGGTCGACCTGATGCTGGCGAACCACCTGCCGGGCGACCTGGCTGCGATGGGCACGCCGCGCTTCGCCGAGACCTCCTACACCGGCATCGGCTTCGGCCTCGGCTTCTCGGTGATGCTCGACCCCGCCCGGGCCCAGATCCTCGGCACGCCGGGCGAGGTCGCCTGGGGCGGCCTCGCCTCGACGGCGTTCTGGATCGACCCGGCCGAGGATCTGTCGGTGGTGCTCATGACGCAGCTCGTTCCGTCCTCGGCCCTGCCGATCCGGCGCGAGCTGCGCGTCCTGACCTACGCGGCCCTGGCCGACTGAGGGCCGGCCACGCGCGGGTCCGCGCCGGTCACTCCTCCTTGGGCGCCTCGGCGGCGCCGGGCTTCTGGGCCGGCTTCGCGCCGGCCTTGGCGGTCGGCTTCGGGGCGGCGGTGGCGTATTCGGGATCGCTGCGCGGACCGTTCGCACCGTTGGTCGGGCCGGGGAGCTGGCCGGGCGCGAGATCGGTCACCTTGGTCCAGGTCTGGGACTTGCACAGGAACGCGATCAGGCAACCGCGCACCGTCAGCTCGCCGGGCGTCTCGGTCCAGATGGTGACGTCGTAGGACTTGCCGTCCTCGGAATTGTAGATCTTGCCCTCGTAATGGGCGTCGGCATTCGGCTTCAGGCCCAGGATCAGCTGGTGTCCGAGGGACGGCCGGGCCTGCTTCTTGGGATCGGGGTTCTTGAAGTCGATCCGCGGCTCGCCCTTGTCGTTCAGCGGGACCTTCAGCCACACCACGTATCCGCAGAGCCGGTCACCCGCGGTCCCGCACTTCTCGAGGCGCACGCGCGCGCGGCCGTCCTCGGTGAGATAGGTGCCGCTGGGATCGGTCGGCGTCTTGGCCTGGGCCGTGCCCGCCAGCGCCGAGAGCGCCAGGATCGCGAGCGGCGCAACCCGGCGTCCGATCGATGTAAACCGCATACCCGAACTCCCATCCCTCGCGAGTCGTGATGGAGCCTTGACCGCCCGCCCTCGCGTGTGCCGCTTCCGCGCAGGAAAGATCGCTCCCTCCGCGCCATCGCGCCCGCGCCGAGAACCGGACGGCGTGCGCGTCATGCCCGCCCTCTCCCGCGCGAAGTTGTCCGCATCATGACAACTCAGCCGCGGCTCTGGACGGGAATCGACCCGGCGATACTGGGATCGGTGCGCCTTGGACGGTCAGATCCGCGTCGGCGGAAGGCTGCGGCCGGGTCCCAGGCTGCGCTGCATGAGCGTCACATCGAGCCAGCGCCCGTGCTTGTGGCCGACTCCCGCGAGCGTTCCGACGGGCGTGAAGCCGAGGCTCGCGTGCAGCGCGATCGAGGCGGGTGAGCCGCTCTCGGCGATGATGGCGACCAGGGTCCGGCAGTCGATCTGCTCGCTCGCCGCGATCAGGGCGGTGAGCAGGCGCCGGCCGACCCCGCCTCCTCGGGCCGTCCGGGCGACGTAGATCGAATCCTCGAGGGTCGAGCGATAGGCGGCGCGCTGGTGATAGGGGCCGGCATAGGCGTAGCCCGCGACCGCGCCGTCCCGTTCGGCCACGAGGTAGGGAAAGCCGCCCGCGCGCAGCACCTCGAAGCGGCGCGTCATCTCGGCCAGCGTCGGCGGCTCCGTCTCGAAGCTGGCCGTGCTGGAGGCGACGGCGTCGCCGTAGATCGCCGCGATGGCGGGAAGGTCGGCCTCCGTGGCCGGGCGTATCACGTCTGTCACGGCCGCAGGTTACGCGAGGCGGCGCGGCTCCGGCAATCTCCCCCGCACGAGCCGGGCGCGGCTCGATCCCGCGGAGGGTGGCGGAGCCTCGGCAGGACCGGCGCCTCGGCGCAGATCCCGCACGGCTCGAGGATGCGATGACTTACTCGGCGGCGGACATCTCGGCCGTGAAGTGGCCGCACCAGTCCTTCGAGGCCACGACCGGCCAGAGACCCTTCGACTCGGGGGCCGGCTGGCTGACCGGCGGATTGAAGCGGCAGAGGCCCTCGTCACCCTGCGCCTGGGCACCGTTGAGCTTGTGATCGTCGAAGAAGCGGCAGCTTTCGCAAGCGGCGTTCGCGGAACCGGCCATCGGGTCTCTCCATCGGGTATCTCGGAGGGAGGGGACCGCCTCGGCGGCGCGCCCTCCACAGTTCTTAATTAGAATAGCTCGAAAGTAAGGTCAACGGCTGGCTTGCGCGGGGCTTGCGGGCGGGGGGCCGAGCGCGACGCGGTGCGAAAGGGTGGAGCGAGGGCGACTGGAGACGTGGACGCGCGGGCGGTCCGGGTCGGCGGGCGCCGCGCCGACGGTCCCGTCATCTGGGTGAGAAGGTCAGGTGCCGCGCGAACCGATCTCGCTGGCGCCATGGCCCAGAACGCAGCGAAGCCGGATTCCGCTGGGAATCCGGCTTCGGAGAAGCGGCGATGACTTGGTCATCACCCTCTGGCCGATCCGATCGCCGTCAAAGTAGACGGCGTCGGGACGGTCAGCCCTGCTTGGCCTTCTTGTTGGCGTTGTGGTGACCGATCGCGCAGCCCGCGGCCGCGCCCATCTTGCCGTGTCCGGCCATGTGCCCGGCGACTCCGCCGACCACGGCGCCCTTGAGGCAGCCCTTCGCCTGGGCGGGCGCGCCGGCCAGCAGGCCCGCGACGGCCAGGGCGGAAACGAGTGCGATCCGATTCGTCATCGAGACATCTCCTGTCGTTCCTGCGGCAACCGGCGGCCGGCCCCACCCGTTCCGGCGCCGACGCGACAGGGCCGCGCGCCTCTCGGAACCGTGACCCCTCAGCGCGCGAGCCCGGCCACGAGCCGCACGAGATCCGACTGGCGCGTCGCTCCGGTCTTGGCGAAGATCGCCTTCAGCTGCGAGCGCGCGGTCGCCGCGGTGATCGCGAATCGCGAAGCGGCTTCGGCCAGCGAGATCCCGCTCGACAGCGCCTGGGCGAGGCGCGCCTCCGCCGGGGTCAGCCGATAGGCCGCCTGGAGGATCGCGGTCGCGGGCGCGGCCGGGGCCCCGGGCACGCTCCCGAGGAGCAGCGTGCTCGCCCCGGCGAACAGGCCGCGGCTCGGCCCGACCAGCGGCACGACGTGGATCACGAGCGGCGGCCCGTCCCGTCGCGCCGCGACGACCGCCGAGATCGGCGGGCGGCCGGAGGGCCGCGCCAGGGCTTCGAGCTGCCGCGCCGCCTCCGGATCCTCCGCGGTGAGGCGGCCGCCCGAGAGCTTCAGGTCGCGCCCGAGGAGGGCGCCGAACGCGTCGTTCCAGCGGAGCGCCCGTCCGTCGGCGTCGAGAATCAGGGCGGCGCGGTCGATCAGCTCGAAGGCCTGCGTCAGCCCCGCGAGCCGGGCCCGCTCGACCATCGACGTCAGCAGGCCCGCGCGCTGCAGGAGCGGCGACAGGGTCGCGAGGCGCCGCTGCTCGTGCAGCTCGTACGGTCCCTGCTCCACGGTCCGCTGCAGGGAGAGGCACCACAGGCGTCCCTTCACGGAGAAGCCGATCCCGGCGAACCAGCGCAGGCCGCGGGAGGCCAGCAGGTCCTGGTAGAAGGGCAGGCGCGCGATCTCCTCCGGCGTGGTGAAGTCCTGATCGACCGCGATCCCGCGCGTCCGCATGAGCGGGATGCCGCGGAGGCGATGGTCGTCGCGGTGCCAGCCCTCGTCGAAGTAGCGGCGCGAGGCGTCGGCGAGGGAGGCGGTGCAGAGCGATTCGAGGCCGGTCCGGTCGGAGCGCAGAAGGAGGGCGCCCTCGCTGCCGGACGCCCGCACGACGCGCTCGGCCAAGTCAGGCCAGCGCGCGGGATCGATCACGGCCTCCTCGAGGTCCTCCCGGAAGCCGGACTCCAGGTCGTCGTGCAGGCGGGCGAAGAGATCCGGCCTCACGCCCGACATGTGACGCGCCTCCGCCGCGCCGGATACTGGCGCCCCGCGCCGGCTTGTCGAACTCTCGTCCTCGCTCGGTACGGCTCCATACCGTCGAACTATAGATCAGGTTCTTAAATCCGGGCAAGCATCCCTCTAATTACAGGTTTAGATCGGCGGGAGCGTGCGCGGGACTTGTCGGGAGACGGCACCGCCGCGGCGGGATCCGCGCATCGACCCGCCGGCGGCGGGAACGACTGCGCCCCGGCCGCGCACACGCGTTCGGCCTGCGCCGGAACCCGCCCCCCTCTACGGGGCGGGCGAGGCTCAGCACTTTGCCACGGCTTGCCAGACACAACTTCTGATAGAGTTGCCGAGAGCCGGGTTCAAGCCTCGTTAACCAAGCTTGGCGATTGTATCGCGGTGCGCGGTTCGATCACGAGTTGTGATGGGACGAGCGCACTCGAGCAGGATGCGGCTGAAGGTCGATGGCGTTTACCCTGTCTGCGTTCCTCGGTGTCGCGCGACGGCGTCCCGGCCGGCCATCCGGTGCCTCGGCGGTCGCGCTCGCGCTCGTCGCCTGCGCGCCGCTGCTCGCCGGCTGCAGTTCCGGGCGCCCGCAGAGCGCGGCGCGCTCCGGCCTCGACGTGGCTCAGACCGGCTCGGTCACCGAGGGCCTCCCGGCCGCGCTGGTCGCGGCCGCCCAAGAGGAGGTCGGGCGGACCATGCGCCTCGGGCTGGCGAACTACCGGCTCAACGTCGGCGACAACCTGGAAGTCTCGTTCCTGATCGATTCCAGCGTCGTCCAGCCGACCTACCGCCTGAACCCGAACGACGAGTTCGACGTCGATTTCCGCACGCACCCGGAATACAACCGTACGGTGATCGTCCGGCCGGACGGCCGGATCTCGCTGCCGGGCAAGAACGGCATCAAGGTCGCCGGCCTGTCGCCGGAGGCGGCCGCCGCGCTGATCAAGAGCACCTACGACGACGTGCTGATCGATCCGGTCGTCACCCTGATGCTGCGCCGGTTCCGCACCGTCACCGACGATTTCCGCGACCTCACCCAGCGGGCCGACATGGGCCGCGTGAAGGTCCTGGCGATCGAGCCGGACGGCAAGATCAACCTGCCGATGGTGCCTCCGGTCCAGGCGGCGGGCCGGACCGTCCACGAGGTCATGGGCAGCCTGAACGCCGCCTACAAGCACCAGCTGGCCTCGGTGACGACCAGCGTCCGGCTCGCGAGCCTCGTCCCGGCCAACACCATGGTGTTCGGCGAGGTCCGCGCGCCGGGTCCCGTCACCCTGCAGGGGCCGCGGACGCTGGCGCAGGTCCTGGGCTCGGCCGGCGGCGTCCTGCCGACCGCGGCCGGCGAGGCCGTGCGGATCATCCGCTTCGACGCCGAGGCGGCCGGCAGCGTGCGCATCGTCGACATCGGCCAGCCGGGCTTGGCGGACTCGATCGTGGTGCCGCCCAACGCCACCGTCTACGTGCCGCCCTCGCTGCTGGCCAAGACCGCCCGCGCGGTGGACCTCGTGGTGCGCCAGATCCTGCTCTTCAACGGGACCGGCTTCGGCGTGAACTACATCACCGGCCCGTCCGCCAGCACCTCCACCAGCGCCACCGTGAGGTCCGGCACGTGAGGCAGAGCGACCTGACCGCCGCCGACGCGGTCGAGGGCCCGGCCTTCGACCTCCGCGACGCCCTCGCGGCCCTGTTCCGGCACATCCGGCCGGCGCTGCTGATCCTCGTCGCGGCGATCCTCGGCGCCGGGATCTACCTGCTGCTGACGCCGGCCGAGTACACGGCCGACGCCAAGCTGATCATCCGTCTCGGCCGCGAGAAGGCGGGCGCCCCGCTCCAGGGCGGCGCGAACCAGAACTACATGTTCTCGGAGCGCGCGCAGAACGTGAACAACGAGATCGAGATCCTGCGCGATCCCAGCATCGTGCGCGACGAATTTGCGACGCTGAAGGCGATCACCCCGACCGGCGACCTCGGGCCGCCCCCGGCGGACTGGACCGACTGGCTGATCTACCAGGGCCGTCAGGCCGTGCGGAGCGCGAAGGCGGTCAAGACCTGGGTCGTCGATACGGTGCGGATCCCGTTCGAGGCGGTGGGCCTGCTGCGCCACCTGACCCCGGACGAGAAGCTCTACGAGGCGTACCTCGCGGCGTTCAAGGTCGTCTTCGTGAAGGAGACGGACGTGATCCTCACGGGCTTCACCTGGACGGACCCGCACTTCGCCGCCCAGGCGCTGAACCGGCTGCTCGACGCCTACAAGCGCCGCCACGTGGAGGTCTACGCCGACGAGACTCCCGCCTCGTTCTACCAGAGCAAGCTGGAGCGCGCCCGGGCCGACCTCGCCGCCATCGACGCGCAGCTCTCGACCTACCTCAAGGGCAACAACACCGCGAGCTTCGAGATCGAGCAGCAGAACGACCTCGGCACCCTCGCTGACCTCGCCAAGCAGAAATCGGCGGCGCAGATCGAGCGCGAGGTGGTCGAGACCCGGCTCAAGCGCACCCGCGAGGCCGGGCCCGACCGCTGGCAGCCGACGCCGCCCGACGCGGACCCGACGGTCACGGCCTTCGACCAGCGCTGGGCGGACCTGCGGACGAAGCGCGCCGAGTTGGCGGTGCGGTTCCGGCCGACCGCCCCCGAGTTCGTGAGCCTCGATCGGGACCTCGCGGCCCTGGCCCGGCAGAAGTATCAGGCGCTCCTCGCCGCCGACACGGCGAAGCTCGCCATCCTCGCCGAGAAGATCCAGAGCATCACGGGGATCGAGCAGACCCGCCGCCGGGCGGCCATCGGCCAGAGCGACGCGGCGCTGGCCTACGGCCGGCTGACCCAGCAGAAGGGCCTGCTCACCGACGAGATCACCGAGACCCAGAAGCGGATCGACGCTCTGAAGACCGGCACGGGTCTCGACGCGCAGGCCGTCACCTCCTCGGCCCTCGTGGCGCGCGCCGTGCCGCCGCGGCTGCCCTCCGGCCCGAACCGGCCGCTGATCCTCGGGCTCGCGGCCGGTCTCGGCCTGCTCGCCGCCCTGGCCTACGTCGCCCTCGCGGAGATCCTGGCCCAGACCTACCGCAGCGCGTCGGAGGTCGCCCGCTCGCTGCGGGTGCCGGTGCTGGCCGCGGTGCCGCTGCAGACGGGAGCCGCCGCATGATCGCCGCCGCCATCGCGCCGAAGATCGATCCGGCGATCCTGGAGCCGGCCCTCGTCCAGCTCACCCGGCACGAGGCGCGCGTGCGCCGGGTCGGCCTCACCGCGGTCCAGCCCGGCGAGGGCGTCAGCACCCTCGCGCGTGAACTCGCCGGCGCCTACGCCCGGCGGGGCCGCAGCGCCGTTCTGATCGAGGCGAACTGGTCCCGCCCGTCGCTGGCGGAGGCCTACGGCCTGACCGGCCAGCCGGGCTTCGCCGACATCGTCGCTGGCACGGTCGCCCCGAGCCGCGGCGTCCACCCGGTCGCCGACAACCTCAGCGTCGTGCCCGCGGGCAGCCCGTCGGCCATCCGCCAGGCGACCCTGGACGACGGCCGCGTGGAGGATTTCCTGGCGCTCGTCGACGACCGCTTCGAGCTCGCGATCGTGGATTGCGAGCCGATCACCGAGATCGGCGACGCCGCCGCGCTCTCCCCCTTCGTGGACGGCTTCATCGTGGTGATCGGCGCCGAGCGCACCCGTCGGGCCGTGGCGCAGCGCGCCCTGGCCGACCTCAAGGCCGCCGGCGGGGCGCCGCTCGGCGTCGTCCTGAACCGCACGCGGCGGCCGATCCCGCGATGGCTCTACCGGTGGCTCGGATGAGCGCGGCGCCCGTCCGCGCGCTGCGGGTCCTGCCGCTCGCCGGGATCGGCTTCGCGGCCGCGGCCGGGGCGATCGCCCTGAGCGCGGCGCCGCTCAAATTCGCCGTCGTCGGCCTCGCGGCGGCCTTCGGCGGGGTCGGCGCCCTGATCGTCGGGCGGCTCTATCGCCTCACGCCGCTCCTGCTCGTCGCCCTCGCGGTCGGGCTGACGGTCAAGCTCGACGTCAGCTTCCTCCAGCATTTCGAGGCCGTCGGGCAGTACCTGCCGAGCATCGGCGGCGGCGCCGGCCTGACGGTGAGCGTCGCCCTGCTGGTGGCCACGGCGCTGATCGTCGCCAAGCTCACCGGACTCGGGGAGGACGCCCCGGGCCTGCGGCTCGACCGGCCCCTCGTGCTGACGCAGCTCGGCTTCCTGATCGCGGGGCTGCTCTCGCTCTCCAACGCCACCGACCCGGCCTATCTCTGGTTCGACACGTGGCGCTTCGCCGGCCTCCTCCTGGTCTCGGTCGCGGTCTCGAACCTGTCCGAGGGCGACATCCGGACCCTCGCGCTGGCGATCTGCGCCCTCTGCCTCGTCCAGACCGCGGTGGCAGGCCTGCAATACGTCTCGGGCTCGGAACTCGGCCTGTCGGTGCTGGGCGAGGAACAGATCGTCGAGGAGAACATCAACTTCTCGGCCCAGCGCCGCGCCGGCGGACTGAAGGTCCACCCGAACATCCTCGGCTACTACTACGAGTTCGTCTGGCCGCTCGCCCTGGCGCTGGCCCTGTCGCGCGGCCCGCTGCTCCTGCGCCTCGCGGGGGCGGCGGGCGCCGCCTCGGCCCTGGTCGGCGTGGTCCTGACCCTGTCGCGCGCGTCCTGGCTGACCTTCCCGGTCTCGGCCGCCCTCCTGATCCTGCTGGTCTACCGCGACCGCCTGTTCTCCCGGACGAGCCTGATCGTCCTCGGCCTGCTGGCGATCGTCGGCGCCGTCGCGGCGCTCTACGCCGGCCCGCTGATCTGGGAGCGGCTCACCGCCGACGACGGCGGCTCGGCCGCCCAGCGCGGCCCGCTGAACGCCGCGGCCCTCGCCCTGTTCGAGCAGTTCCCGATCTTCGGCGTCGGCCTGAACAACTTCGGCAACCAGTTCGCGGTTCTCGACAGGACCGGCCTGTCCCGGCTCGCCGGTTTGTTCGACCGGTCGAACCACGTGGTGCACAACCTGCACATCCTGATCCTCACCGAGGTCGGGGTCGTCGGCTACGCGGCCTTCGCGCTGGTCTTCGGCATCGGCATCGCCCGGGGCTTCCGCGCCGCCCGCCGCGCCCCGGTGGGCGATCCGCTCGCGGCGATCGCGGCCGCCTGCGCGGTCGGCCTGATCGCGCACCTGCTGCACGGGCTGGTCGATCCGGGCTTCCGCCTGAATCTCGGCATCGCCGAGTTGCTCTACACCGGCCTCGGGCTGATCGCCGGGGTGCGGGCGGCGCAGCGGCGCAGGGCCGTCGCAGCGTCCCGGGCGGTCGCGTCGACGGGCCCGATCGGCGCGGCGCGCGCGCGTCCGGAGCGGATCCCCGTGCCGTCCGGGCGTCGCCCATCCCTCGCAGCGTACGGAGACCGTCCGTGAGCGCCGTCAGCCTCAGCGTCCTGATCGTCACCTACAATGCCGGCCGGGACATCGAGACCTGCCTGGACCTGCTGGCGGCGAGCCGGGTGAGACGCCCCTACGAGGTGATCCTCGTCGACAATGCCTCCACCGACGGGACGCCCGAGCGCGTCGCGCGGGCCTTTCCCTGGGTGCGGGTCATCGCCGAGCCGACCAATCACGGCTTCGCGGGCGGCAACGCGCGCGCGCTGGAGCACGCGCGCGGTACCGCGATCCTGCTCCTCAACCCCGACGCGTTCCTGCACGACCCGGACGCGCTCGCGGGCCTCCTGGACCATCTCGACGCGCAACCGGATGTCGGGGCGGTCGGCCCGCGCCTGACCTTCCCGGACGGGACGCATCAGGTCGGTGACGCCGGCTACGAGCCGCGCCCGCTCTCGATCCTGGTGCACGCCGCCGGCCTGTCGGGCCGCCTCGGGCTGCGCGGCCTCTACCTCGTGAGCCGCCAGGCCAGGGGGGCGCGGGCGCTCGACGTCGACTGGATCTGCGGGGCCTGCCTGCTGCTGCGCCGCTCGGCGATCGCCGCGATCGGCGGCCTGGAGAGCCCGATGTTCCTCTACGGCGAGGACGTGGACTGGGGCTGCCGACTGCGCGATGCCGGCCTGCGCGTCGCCTACCGCCCGGACATCGCCGTCACCCATCTCCAGGGCGGCTCGGGAAGCGCCCGCTCGGCACGCTGGCTCGACGGGCTGGCGGCCATCTACAGCCTGCGCAATGCCGGGCGGCTCCTGTCGTCGCCCGCCTTCTTCTCCGGCCCGCTCCGGCTCGGCTTCACCCTGCGGGCCGTGGCCTACGGTGTCGCGGCCCGGCTGCGCCGGCAGCCGGACCTCGCCCGCAAGGCCGAGGACATGCGCAGGTTCTCCGGGCACCTGCGCAGTCTTCGTCTCCGACCGCGATGAACCGTCACGGCCGTTTGCGGATGAACACCATGTGGTAGCCCTTGAAGGGACCCGGCGTGAGCCGGAACAGCAGCTCCCAGAACTTGCCCAGGACGATGTTCTCGCCATGATAGAACGGCTGCCCGTCGAAACTGTAGGTGAAGTGCTCGAACCGGTCAGTTGGGAAAAGCCGCTTCCGCGCCGCCTCCGTGTTCATCGTGTAGAGCGGCACGAACGAGTCGATCTCGACCCGCCGCGGCTCGACGAGGCGCAGCACCCGGGCGTGCAGCCGCTTCGGCACGAGCCGCGCCCCGATCCCGACATAGCCCCAGCGGTTCGGCGTCCAGGCGCAGAGCCAGCCGCCCGGCGCGAGCACCCGGCCGAGCTCCGCCGCGGTGACCTCGGGGTGCTCGATATGCTCGAGGACCGAGAAGGCCGAGATCAGGTCGAAGCTCCCGTCCGGAAATGGCAGCACCCCGTCGTGACCGATCAGCCGGACCTCGTCGGCCGACCGGTTGCCGAGGACCGCCTCGTCGACGTCGCAGGCGACGACCTGGGCGCAGCGCCCCCGGAAGTCGCCGAGGTGCCGCCGCAGTGGGACCGGGTCATCGCTCCACTTGCCGCGCCCCGCGCCGAACTCCATGACCCGCATGTCGGAGCGGAGCAGCGCGTTGACGCGCACGATGTACTCCATCCGGTGGTCGTGCCGGGAATAGCCCCCGGCTCCCATCTCCCGGAACAGACGCTGTTCGACCGTGACCATGCCTCAGGCTCCTCTGAACGTGCTGCGCCGACGGCGCATATGAAATCCGGGGGATCGGGCGGGCGCCCGACAGTGGCGATCCTCGGCACCCGCGGGGTGCCGGCGGCGCACGGGGGGTTCGAGACGCTGGCGGAGCGCCTCGCGCTGGAGCTCGTGGCGCGCGGCTGGCGGGTCGAGGTCTATTGCCAAGTCCGCGAGCCGGCGCCCCCGATGGTCTGGCGCGGGATCCTGCTGATCCCGGTCGCGGTCCGGGGCGACGGCGCCGTCTCGACGATCGTGTTCGACCTGAAATGCACCCTGCGGGCGGCCTTCCGGCCGGCCCTGCCCCTCGTGCTCGGCTACAACACCGCGGTGTTCTCGCTGCTCTACCGGCTGACCGCCAAGCGCAGCGTGATGAACATGGACGGCATCGAGTGGAAGCGCGACCGCTGGTCGAAGCCCGCCAAGGCCTGGTTCTGGCTGAACGAGCGGCTCGGCAGCCTGTTCTCGACCCACCTCGTGGCGGACCATCCGGAGATCGCCCTGCACCTCGCCCGCCGGACCTCGGCCGCCCGGATCACCACCATCGCGTACGGCGCCGACCCGGTGCTGGAGGCCTCGACCGAGCCGCTGGCGACGTTCGGCCTGCGCCCGCGGGATTACGGCCTGCTGATCGCCCGGGTGGTGCCCGAGAACCTCGTGCTCCAGATCGTCCGGGCCTGGAGCGAGGTCCGGCCGGGCCTGCCGCTGCTCGTGCTGGGCAAGCTCGCGGAGTCCGACCCGTACCACTGCGCCGTCCGCGCGGCGGGCGGGCCGGACGTGATCTTCGCCGGCGCGATCTACGAGGCCGAGCGCGTGGCCGCACTCCGCTTCCACGCCCGGTTCCACATCCACGGCCACACCGTTGGCGGGACCAACCCGTCGCTGGTCGAGGCGCTGGGGGCGGGCTCGCCGATCCTCGCCCACGACAACCCGTTCAACCGCTGGGTGGCGGGGCCGCAGGCGCTGTACTTCGGTGACGAGACCGAGCTGCGGCGGGGCATCCTCGGCCTGGTCCGGGCCGGGCCGCGCCGCCTCGCGGTCATGGGCGAGGCGTCCCGTCGCCGCCACGCCGAGGCGTTCACGTGGCGCGGCATCTTCGACGCCTACGAGCGCGTGCTGCGCCGCCAGCTGGCGCCCAGGCGCCAGGGCCGGGAGGCGCGGCCGGCCGTCCGCCGCGAGCACGGGCGCGCGTGAGCCGGGCACCGGCCCGGCGCGTCCGGATCTAGCGCCCACGGCCCGCCTCCGGGCCGCGGCCGCCGCTGCGGAGCTGCCGCTGGACCAGCATCGTCACGGTGCCGGCCGGGACGTCCCGGAGGCTGCAGACCCCGATCCCGATCGTCGCGCCCGCGCCGATGGCAACCGCCCCCTGCACGGCGGCGTGCGCGCCGACCACGGCGCCGTCGCCGAGACGGGGGCCGTCGGCGGGGAACGGCTGGCTCGGGAAGACCCAGTCCCGCGGCCCGACCAGGGTGCCGGGGAGGAGCGTCAGGTCGGCGCCCCCGGTGCCGCAGAAGGCGACCCGCGCCGGGTGCGGCACGAACAGCCCGGGCCCGAGGCGCGAGCCCGGATGCAGGCAGGCGCCGGTCAGCCGCAGGGACAGGTCCGCCACCAGGGCGGCGCAGCGGCGCCAGCCCCGGCCGTGCAGCAGGTGCGCGGTCCGGTGGAGGATCGCCACCTGCATGGCCGGCAGCGTGAGGTGCATCGCGCGCCGCAGCCGCGAGGTCGGCTTGCCCCCCGTCGTCTGGCGCAGGACGCGGGCGAAGTCGGCCGCCAGGAGGCGCCGCAGGCCCGGCAGGGTGACGTGGTCGGTCATCGGGCCGCTCACGCCGCGCCCCCCCGGCCGGGAAGCGGCCGCCAGGGCTGCGGCATGACCTCCTCGTCGGCCTGGACGGGCTTGAGGATGGTGGTCCGCGGGCCGATCCGGGCCCGGTCACCGATCGGGACGGCGCCGAGCACGATGGCGCCCGCCTCCAGGACGACGTCGTCGCCCAGCACCGGCAGGCCGGGGCCGCCGCCGATGTCCTGATCGGGCTCCTTCAGCAGGCCGCCGATGGAGGCCTGGATCCCGAAGGCGGCGTCGCGGCCCACGGCGCCGGCGATGACCGTCCCGTAGGGCTGCGGCAGGAACAGGCCGCCGGCGATGCGGCTGGAGGGCGGGATGTCGGCGCCCGTCCACCAGCCGTTCACCAGCCACAGCAGCCACGCCGCCATCCGCCATCCGCGCTCGTGGGCGTAGCGGGACAGGCGGTAGAGCCAGACCGCGTGGTAGCCCCGGCGCAGGCGGGCCGGTCCGCCGCCGCGGCGGCGCCAGTGATCGCGGTCGGCGGACAGGGCAGCCCGCACCTCGGCCCACCGGAGACGCCCCGCCTCCGCGTCCACTCCGCGCGAGAGACGCAGATCCGGTCCAGCGGCTGTCTCGGACATACGCAGTCCTCCGGTTTTTCCCAACGCGACAACTCTGCAACCATAAATTGAGCTTGCGGTTGCAAGCCATACGCAGCCTGCCACGATGCAATCGTAGGTCGCAGTTTTCAGTCAGGCTTCACCGAGAGATGCTTCGCTTGGTAAACCGATTGTCGGGACGGAGGCGCGCCGGCGGGCTGCGCTACGGCGCGAACCTGCTCGGTCAGGCGGCGGGGCGCGGCGTCTACCTCGCGGCCGGCTTCGCGGCCTTCGTGATGGTCGGCCATTTCGCCGGCCCGGCGGCGCTGGGCCGCTACGGCCTCGCCCTGGCGATCCTCGCGGTGGCGCTGATCGCGGCGGATTTTGGCACCACCCTGACCTTCGGGGCGCGGCTCGGCGCGATCGGGCCGGAGATGCGGGCGGCCGAATTCGGCCGGATGCTGTCGGCGCGCCTCGTCCTCGGTCTCGGGACCGGCGCCGCACTCCTCGGTGTCCTGCCGATGCTGCCGGACGCGATCCGGCCCGCCCTGGCGCTGGCCGCTCTCCTCATGCCGCTCGCGGCCGCCCGCTTCCTCGACGCCCTGTTCCAGGTCTGCGGGCGCCCGGGCTGGTCCGTCTGGCCGTCGCTCGCCAACGCCGCCCTGCTGGTCGGCGGGACGGCACTCGCGCTCTGGCTGCAGCTTCCGGAGGCGGCGCTCAGCCTCGTGGCGGTGGCCGCCGGCATCGCGTACGGCGCGGTCGGGCTGGCGCTGGCGCTGCGCCTCGTGCCCGCCCGCCCCGCCTCGCTGCCGCACGCGCTCGCGACGATCCGGGCCGCGGCGGGGGTGGGCGTCTCGAACGCCCTCGGCTCGCTCAACGGTCGGATCAGCTTGATGATGCTGGCCGCCTTCGCGGGCGCGGCCGAGCTCGGCCAGTTCACGGCCGGCTTCCGGTTCTTCGAGCTCGGCGCCGCGGTGGCGATCACCCTGTGCGCCCCGCTGGTGCCGGTCTTCGGGCGCGCCGTCGGGCCCCTGGTCGACGGACGGTCGCGCGCCGGCACGACCGCCCTGCGCGCGCGGGTCCGCGGCGCGCTGGTCCCGATCCTCGCCGCGTCCTGCGCCGGAGCGGTGGCGACCTGCGCCCTCGCGGAGCCGCTGGTGCGCCTCGCCTTCGGCCCGGATTTCGGCCGCGCCGTCCCGGTGCTGCGCATCGCCACCGGGATGAGCGTCCTGCTGATCGCCGCCACGATCCTGTTCGCGGGCCTCGTCCCGCTGGGCCGGACCGGCTTCGCGGTGCGCGGGAGCGCGGCGGCCTGCGCCACGAACCTCTTCGCCTGCACGCTGCTGATCCCCTGGGATCCGCTCCTCGGCGCGGGCATCGCCGCGCTGCTCGCCGAGGCCGCGATGCTCGGCGTCCTGGCCCAGGCCTTCTGGCGGGAGGCCGGACCGCCCCTCGCCCTGGCCGACGTGCCGATCCTCGCCGCGCCGGCCCTCCTCACCGTCCTCGCCTGGGCCGCCGGTCCCGCCGCCCTGGCGCCCGCGGCGGTGCCCGCCGCCGCGGCCCTCTCGGCCGCCCTCGCGGGGTGGCTGTGCCTGCGCCGCGCCCCGACCGATCCCCTCGACCTCCCGCTCCCGGAAGCCTCCTCATGAGCGATCGACCCGTGCTCTCGGTCATCATCCCGACCTACAACCGCGCCGACACGCTGCGCCTGTGCCTGAGGGCCTTCGACCGGCAGGAGACGGACGCGCCCTTCGAGATCGTCGTCTGCGACGACGGCTCGACCGACCACACCGGGACGGTCGTCAGCCGCGCCGTCGCCACGGCCCGGATCCCCGTGGTGCACCTGCGCCAGGAGAATGCCGGGGCGAACGCCGCCCGCAACCGCGCCATCGCGGCGGCGCGGGGCGAGCGCCTCCTGATCGTCAACGACGACACGATCCCGGTCCCGAGCCTCGTCGAGGCGCACCGGCTCGCCCACGCCCGGCGGGGCGGTCGTGAGACAGCGATCCTCGGACGGATGACGATCGACCCCGCCCTGCCCTTCTCGCCCTTCTCGGCGCTCCACCACGACGCCTCCTACGACGCGCTGGCGGGCCGCGACGCGGTCGGCTGGGACGCGTTCCTGACCTGCAACGTCAGCGTCGACCGGCGCTTCCTGGAGGAGGCGGGCGGCTTCGACCCGAAGCTGTTCTGGCACGAGGACATCGAGCTCGGCGAGCGGCTGGCCCGGCGCGGCATGCGCCTGTTCTACGCGCCCGAGGCGCTGGGCTACCACCACCACCTCCTGGACGAGGCGGCCTACCTGCGGATCGCCGAGCGCGAGGGCGCGGCGCTGGTGCTGTGGTATCGCAAGCGCCCGGACCTCGTGGCGGATCTCGGCCGGCTCGGCCTCGTCGGGCCGCCGCCGCTGGGCGCGGCGGCGCGCCACCGGGTCGCCGACCTCGCCATGCCGCAGGCGCTCCTGCCCGGCTGGCAGATGGCGGCGCGCGCGCTGACGCGGATCAGCCCCGAGGCCGGCCGCAGCGTGTGGCGGCGGCTGTTCCAGCGGCGCAAGCGCCTCGCCATCGCCCGGGCGCTCGCGGCATGAGTTGGCCCCGCACGGTCCTCGGCGGCGCCCTGTCGGCCCTGCTCCTGCCGGTCCTGTCCGCCTGCGGGCCGGCCGACGCGCAGGTGCAGCAGAACATCCTGGTCGATCCCGCCGGCGGCGCGAAGCCCGGCTACACCACGGTGGCGCGGCTCGCCGACGTGCCCTTCGCCAGTCTCGGTCCCGGATCGAGCGTGCTGGTCCGGGGCGGCAGCTACGGCGACGTCGTGTTCGTCGGGTCCCGCGGGACCGCGGCGGCGCCCGTGACGGTGGCGGCAGAACCCGGCACGCAGCCGCGGCTGTCCAACTCCGTGGTGTTCGAGAACGCCACCTACGTCACGGTCACGGGCCTGAGCGTCCAGGGCGCGGTCAATTCCGGCTTCATCATCCGCCGGGGATCGAGCCATGTCACGGTCGCGGGCTCGACCGTGTCCCGCTCCGGCCTGGGGATCTGGATCGGCGACGGTGCCGGGGCGGGTCACCGCATCACCGGCAACACCCTCGCCGACAACCAGACCCACGGCGTGGCCGTCGACGTGATCAACGCGCCCGCAGAGGATCCGAGCTTCATCCTCGACAACACCGTGACCGGCAACGGCATCCACGGGATGGAGATCAACGGTTCCGGCTACGTCGTGGAGGGCAACCGCGTCTCGGGCAACGGCGTGGGGATGTCGGGCACCTCGGGCATCCACGTCTACGCCAAGGACGCCGCCCAGGACGCCGGCGACCGCAACATCATCCGGTACAACATCGTCACCGGCCAGAAGGAGACGACCGGCCAGGACGGCAACGGAATCCAGATCGACCAGTGGTGCGACGGCAACATCGTCGCGTTCAACGTCGCGGCCGACAACGACGGCGCCGGGATCAACCTGTTCGACGCCGGCTCCAACACGGTGGTCAACAACTCGACCACCGGCAACATGCGCGATTCCGGCGGCAAGCACGTCTATCGCGGCGAGATCGTGCTGGCCTCCGACTACACCAAGCAGGTCGACCGCACGTCGAACAACCGGGTGCTCAACAACATCGCCTACGCGACCCGGCCGAACGTGGCCGCGATCGTGGTCGAGGCGACCACCACCGACAACAACAACGCGATCGGGCCGAACTTCCTCGGCAGCGCCGTCGGCGCCCCGCTCTACCGCTGGGGCACGCAGGCCACCGGCGACGGGGCGAGCCTGCCGCTCAACGGTCAGGGTCCCGACCTCACCGGCACGCCCGCCTTCCGCGATCCCGCGAACCCCATGGCCGGCGGGCTCGCCCTGACGGCGCCCCCGGCCCGCGCCGGCATCCCGCTCGGCGCCACCCGCGACATCGCCGGCCAGGCCTACGCCCCCGGCGAGGCCCCGACCTTCGGCGCCTACAGGAACCCGTAACATGCTTCGCATCGGCATCGACGCGCACGTGCTCACCGGCAAGCCGCAGGGCAGCCGGACCTGGCTCGTGAACATCATCGGGCGCGCCGCCGCGCGCCACCCGGACGCCACCTACGTGGTGTATTCCGGCGACCCGGAGGCCTGCGCCCGCATCGTCTCGGGCGACAACATCGAGCACCAACGGCTGCCGCGCGTGCCCGCGACCGTGCGGCTGACCCTGGTCTGGCCGTGGCTGTTCCTGCGCGACCGTCTGGACACGCTGCTGACCACCTACATCGCCCCGCCGCTGGTGCCGGGCGACCGGCAGGTGGTGGTGGTCCACGATATCCTGTTCGAGACGCATCCCGAGTTCTTCCCCTGGTCGATGCGCTGGCGGAACAAGATCCTGACCCGGCTCTCGGCGCGGCGCGCCAAGCTGGTCCTGACCATCTCCGACTACAGCCGCGACTCCATCGCCAACGTCTACGGCATCGCGCGGGAGCGCATCGCCGAGGTGCGCTGCGGCTCCACGCCGCCGCAGGCGGTCACGGAGCGGACGCCGCTCGCCGACGGGCGCCCCTACCTGCTGATGGTCGGCCGGCTGGAGCCGCGGAAGAACCTCGGCCTCGTCCTCGACGCCTTCGCGCGGCTGCCGCAGGGCGCGGCCCGGCTGATCGTGGTCGGCAAGGGCGACGGCGAGCGGCCCGAGACCCTCGACCGCCTCGCCCGGACGCCGGACGCGGTGCACATCGCCGGCATCGACGACCGGGGCCTGTCCGACCTCTACGCCCGGGCCGCCGCCCTGGTCTTCCCGAGCCGCGGCGAGGGCTGGGGCATCCCGGTGCTCGACAGCCTCGCCCGGGGAACCCCCGTCATCGCCTCGAGCCTGACGGCCATCCCGGAAGCCGGCGGCAGCGCGGCGAGCTACTTCGACCCGGACGCGCCCGACCGAGTCGACCGTCTCGCGGAGCTGATGGGCGCGGCGGTCGAGGGGCGGCTGCCCTTCGACGCCTGCGCCGCGCGGGCCCACGCGGCGCGCCACGACTGGGACGGGCCGGCCGCCACCTTCGTCGACCTGATGCGCCGGAGCTTCACGGCCCGCACGCATCTGCGCGACCTGATCCTGGCCGCGCCGAACCTGCGGGGGTGAAGCGTGGGGGTGACGCGCGGGGGTGACGCGAGAGGGCGCCGTCGGCTCGCCTAGCGCGCGGCCCCGAGCGCGCCGACGGCGGGGCTCTCCGGACCCTCGTCGGCGATGGGATCCTGGATCAGCGTCCAGTAGCCCAGGGCCGCCACCAGGGCGATCACGGCGCCGGTGATGAAGGCCATGGAGAAGTGGCCCGTGCCGCCGACGATGAAGCCCGTCACGGTCGGCGCCAGGGCGCCGCCGATGTAGCCGCCGAAATTCTGCATGGCGCCGAGCGACGCCGTGCAGCTGGCCGGCGCCGCCACGGAGGCCATCGCCCAGGCCGACGACGAGCTCATGTAGACCAGGAACAGCGAGGCCGAGATGCAGGCGATCGCGAGGGTGTCGCTCGGCGTCAGCGCCGCCACCACCGTGAACGCGGCGGTCGCCACCAGGGAGCCGACCATCGGGATCTTGCGGCTGCGGATCGGGTCGACGCCGCGGCGGACGAGGACATCCACGACGCGACCGCCCAGGATCCCGCCCAGCACGCCGAAGGCGAAGGGGATCGAGCCGACGAGGCCAGTCTTCTGCAGGGTGAAGTGCCGCTCGATCTCGAGGTAGCTCGGCAGCCACGCGGTGTAGAGCCACGTCATGTAGATGCAGCCGAAATAGCCGACGATCATCCCCCAGCTGGTGCGGAACCCGAAGAGCCGCCGCCACGCGCTCCAGGTGACCGCGCGGCCGGCGTTCGGAGCATCGCCCTCCTCCAGGAAGGCCCGCTCCCCCGGCGTGAGGTCGGTCTCGCGCGGGTTGCGGAACACGAGGTAGACGATCGCCGCGAGGACGAGGCCGGCCGCGCCCATGATGACGAACATCGCCCGCCAGCCGAAGCTCACCATCAGGAAGGTCAGCAGCGGCAGAGCCAGGAAGGTCCCGAGCGAGGAGGCGCAGTTCCAGATCCCCGTGGCGGTGCCGCGCTGGCGGATGTTGAACCAGTCGCGGCTGACCCGGGCGCAGGTCGGGAAATGCGGCGCCTCGCCGATTCCGAGGACGATCCGGGCGCTCACGAACTGCCAGAACGACGTCACCGCGCCGCCGAGCATCTGGCCGAACGACCAGCAGGTCAGGCCGAGCGTCAGCGTCAGGCGCGGGCCGAGCCGGTCGGCGAGCGCCCCGGCCGGCAGCTGGGCGAAGGCGTAGGCCCAGAGGAAGGCCGAGAGCAGCAGGCCCATGTCGGGGATCGAGAGGCCGAGATCCTCGCGGATCAGCGGGTTGGCCACCGCGAGGGTCGCCCGGTCGACGTAGTTGACGACGCCCGCGGTCACCAGCAGGGCGAGCGAGATCGTCTGGATGCGGCGCACGCGCGGCGTTGCGGCCAGGGCCATCGTGTCCTCCCCGAATGACGGGCCCCTTGGGGGTCTCCGCGGCCGGCCGGTCCTTCGCGACTCGTGGCAGCCGGGGAGCATTCTGCACCGAACGCCGCCGGACGGAAGGGCCGCCGCCCCTCGCCTCGCGGCGCCGGGCGTCGTAGACGGGCCGCTCCGTCACCCTCCGAGTCCGCCCGTTGCGCCTGATCCAGATCACCCACCACGACCTCGACGGCTACGGCGCCTCGACGGTCGCCGCCGCCTGCGCCCCGGTCGAGCGCGTCGTCCACGTGCCCCGCTACAGCGATGTCGGCCCGGTCTTCGAGGACGAGATCCGGCGCCTCGGCCGCGCGGCGGAGCGCGAGATCCTGCTGATGACCGACCTCGGCCTGGAGGAGCAGACCATCGCGGGCCTGAAGAAGTTCGCCGCGATGAACCGGCGCCGCGAGGACGGGCAGAAGCACCGCCTCGTGGTCCTCGACCACCACGCCTCCTCCCTCGACCAGATGCGGCGCCTGGGCCTGGATGCGGCACCCGACGCCGAGCGGCCGGCGCTCCACCGGATCGACCTGGGCGACCCCGAGATCGCCGTGCTGATCGAGGACGACATCTGCGCCACGCGGATGGCCTTCGAGCACCGGTCCCTGTTCGCCGCGCACGAGCCCGCGACCGACCTGTCGAGCCTGCTCACCGCGGTCGACGCCCTCGACCTGTGGCGCAAGGAGAGCCCCGCCTTCCGGGGCGGCCTGGCCCTGGACGAGCTGTTCTGGGAGGTCGTGTCGAGCTACGTGCCGGTCGGGCATCCCTGGCACGACCGGTTCGTGTCCGAGATCCTGCTCGCGGCCGCCGCCGCCCTGCGGGACGGGGCGAGCCCGGCCGAGCTGGAGCGCCGCGCCTCGGCGCTGCGCGCCGGCGTGGTCGACACCCTGCTGCGCGACGCGCCGGACGACGATCCGGCGCTGACGACGCGCATGCGGCTCGCCCGGGCGCTCGCCCGCTCGGATTCCCTGTTCCGCCCGCTGAAGGACGGCACGCTCCTGTCCTTCGCCCTCGATTCGGGTACCTTCCAGCGGGTCTCCGACCTGATCATGGACGCGGGCCGGGCCAAGCGCGTGGTCAACGTCCAGCGGATGGGCACGCTGTCGTTCCGGTCCAACGACGGCACGGCGCTCGACGGCGCCCGCCTGTTCCGCGGCGGCGGCCACCGCGACGCGGCGGGCGGCCGGCTCCAGAGCGGCTCGGCCTTCTCGATGGCGGACGCGATCGCCCAGGTGGAGCCGGTGCTGAACCCGGAGAAGCCCGCGGGTTCGGACAGCCCCTTCGCGGCGCTGAAGAACTGGAAGGGCTGAGCGGCCGGCCTAGAGCCGGAAATCCTCGCCGAGATAGAGCCGGCGCGCGTCCGGGTTCGCCACGATCTCCTCGGGCGTGCCCTCCGTGAGGATGCGGCCGGAATGGGCGATGTAGGCGCGGTCGATCAGGCCCAGCGTCTCGCGGACGTTGTGGTCGGTGATCAGCACGCCGATGCCGCGCTGCTTCAGGTGCTTCACGAGGTCCTGGATGTCGCCGACCGCGATCGGGTCGATGCCCGCGAAGGGCTCGTCCAGCAACATGAAGGTCGGCGACGAGGCGAGCGCCCGGGCGATCTCGCAGCGCCGCCGCTCACCGCCCGAGAGCGCGATCGAGGGCGACTTGCGCAGGCGCGCGATGTCGAACTCCTCCAGCAGCGAGTCGAGCTTGCGCGCGCGCGCCTTGCGGTCCGGCTCGACCACTTCCAGCACCGCCCGGATGTTGTCCTCCACGGTGAGCCCGCGGAAGATCGAGGCCTCCTGCGGCAGGTAGCCGATCCCGAGCCGCGCCCGCTGGTACATGGGCAGGTGCGTGATCGGCAGGCCGTCCAGGGTGATGTGGCCGCGATCGGCCGCCACCAGCCCGGTGATCATGTAGAAGATCGTGGTCTTGCCGGCGCCGTTCGGCCCGAGCAGCCCGACGGCCTCGCCGGTGCGCACGGTGAGGCCGGCCTCGTGGACGACCGTGCGGGCGCCGTAGCTCTTGCGCAGGCCGCGCACGCTGAGGATGCCGAGACCGCCCTCCTCGGCCGCGGACCAGCCGTCGGCCTCGGCCGGCTGTTCGGCCTGCCGAGCGCGCCGGCCGAACAGCCGGCCGAGCCAGCCCGTCCGGGCCGGCTCCTGCGGGCCCGCCTGGAACGCCACGGCGCCGCTCAATCGACCTGCGCCTTCGGCCTGGGCGGCGGCTGGCTGCAGCCCTTCGCCTTGCCGTCCTTGGCGTCGGACTTCTCGCCGGGCACGAACAGGGCCGAGACGCGGCCGCCCGCCACCGGGTCCATGTTCGCGCGTCCGGTGTTCATGTCGTAGACGAGCCGCTGCCCGCGGGTGACGTTCTGACACTGGCTCAGGACGACGTTGCCGGTCAGCACGATCCGCTTGGCGTCCTGGTCGAACACCGCGTGATCGCCCGTGGCGACCTGGTCCTTCTGCACCACCGTCACCGGCCCGGCGCAGTCGACCTTCTGGATCCCGTTCTCGGCGGGGTTCCGCGGCGCCGCGTCGGCGCCCTCGTCCCGCGCCTCGGGCTTGGCGTCGCCCTTGGCGCCCTTGCCCGGCGCGTCCTTGCCGCGCTTGTAGGTCACCGTCATGGTCGAGCAGCGGATGGTGCTGTCGCCCTGCACGGCCACGACGTTGCCGGCGAAGACCGCCTTGTTCTCCCGGTCGAACACGTCGAGCCGGTCGGCGTCGATCTTGATCGGATCCTTGCCGCCGCCGCCGATATTGCCGAAGGGCGAATCCTTGCGCGCCGGCTTCTCGGCCAGCGCCGGGCCGGCGAGGACCAGCCCGGCCGCCAGGGCGGCGCAGAGGAGGCGGGCGGCGCTCATCGGGCACCGTCCGCGGCTTCGGCGTCCGACGTCAGGATGCGGGCCTGGGGCTTCTCCCCCGGCGCGTCGCTGACGATGACCACGTGGACGTTGCCCACGAAGGAGATCCGCTTGCCGTTCTCGACGACGTCGAGGGTGTCGGCCTTCACGTTGGCCCGCGCGCTCGAGACGGTGACGGGCTCCTGCGAGCTGATGGAGCCGGTCTTGAACGCGACGGCGGCGGAGCGCAGGCGCGCCTCCTCGCCCTTGTCGGTCCAGATGCGGATGTCGTCCTTCAGGTCGAGCGCCTCGCGGGCGGTGTCGAACAGGCCCGACGTCGCCGAGAGGCGGGCGATGCCGCCCTGGTCGTCGGTGGCGATGTGGCCGCGCATCTGCTGCAGCTCGATCTGGCTCGGCTTGCGGACGTCCTGGAGGGCGGCGTCGGCCGTCACCTCGTAGCCGCGCGTGCCCTGGCGGAAGCCCGAGAGCCGCGGGTTCTCCATGCGGACCTTGGAGCCGGCCAGCGTCACCGGGCCGACCGAGACGCCCGGCAGCTGCGCCGCGAAGGGATTGAACAGGTAGCCCAGCAGCAGCGCCACCGCGCCGCCGGCGACCACCGGAATCAGCCGGCGCATGGTGCGCACGCGTCCGCTGTGGCGGTACGCCCGGGCGTGGGCCCGGGTCCGCGCCGCCGCGACCGCCTGTCCGTTGCCGGCTTCAGCCTCGACCGGGTTCATGCAGCGTCCGTGAGGCGCGCCCGAGGCGCGCGAGAGGGTTCGGCTCAGACGCCTGCGGCCCCCACCGCGCCCGCGCCTTCGGCCGGGCAATGATCCCGACCGGTGGCGAAGTTATGGCTCGACCATTTCCGAATGATCAACCGAACCCACAATCATCCCGAACGGATGTGTGTGGAGACACACGCCGCGCGCGGCGTCCCGGCAGCGCGCGGCGCGGGTCTCCGTAGTCCTACGCGCCCCGCGCGGCCGCGAGCGCCGCCGCCACCGTGCGGGCGAAGGCCGCCGGGTCGCGGGGGCTGTCGCCGTCCTGGATGCGGGCGAGGTCGAGGAGCGTGCCGGCGGCCTGCGGCACCTCCGATTCGGGCGCCGCGGCCAGCGCCCGAATCAGCGGGTGGCGCGGGTTGATCTCCAGGACCGGCTGCCCGGCACCGGCCCGCCCGGCCCGGCGCATGAGCCGCTGCATCTGCAGGTCGGGTCCGCCGGTGCCGGCCGAGAGGACCACGGCCGAATCGACGAGCCGGTCGGTGGTGCGCACGTCCGAGATCTCGGCGCCGAGGGCCGTCTTCACGGCGGCGACGAAGGCGTCGATGCCCTCAGGCGCCTCCGGCTGCTCGCCCTCCGGCGCGAACTTCGACAGGTCGAGGCCGCCCTTGGTGATCGAGCGGAGCGGCTTCTCGTCGAAGGTGCCGAGCTGATCGGGCCAGAAGGCGTCGACGTGGTCGGAGAGGAGCAGCACCTCGAGGCCGCGGGCCCGGAAGCCCTCCAGCTGCGGCGACGACTTGAGCGCCTCGGCGTCGTCGGCGACGAGGTAGTAGATCGCCTCCTGGCCGTCCTTCATGCGGGACACGTAGTCGGGCAGCGAGGTCCAGCCCTCGACCGCCGAGGAGCGGAAGCGCAGGAGCGGCGCGATCTCGCCCCGGCGCTCGAAATCCTCGTAGATGCCCTCCTTGAGGACGGGGCCGAAATTCTCCCAGAAGGACTGGTAGCCCTCCGCGTCCTTGGCGCGGGTGGTGAGTTCGGAGACGACGCGCCCGGTGACCGCGCGGCGGATCCGGGCGAGCGCCGGGGTCGATTGCAGCATCTCGCGGGAGACGTTCAGCGGCAGGTCCTCGGTGTCGACGACGCCCTGGACGAAGCGCAGCCACGGCGGCAGCAGCTCGGCCTCGTCGGTGATGAACATCCGCCGGACATGCAGCCGGACCTTGCTCTGCCGCTCGTTCTCGAGGGCCTGGAACGGCTTCGAGCCGGGGATGAAGAGCAGCGCGGAGAACTCGAGCTGCCCCTCGGCGCGCCAGTGGAGCGTCGCCCACGGCTTGTCGAAGTTCATGCCGATGGAGTGGTAGAATTCCTCGTACTGCTCCTCGGTGACCTCGGACTTCGCCTTGCGCCAGAGCGCGGTGCCCTGGTTGGCCGACTCGTCCTTGCCGTCGCGCACGACGGCGATCGGCACCGTGATGAAGTCGGCCCATTTCCGCACGAGATGGTCGAGGCGGTAGGGCTCGAGGTACTCGTCGGCATCCGCCTTGAGGTGCAGCACGATGTCGGTGCCGGGCTCGGCCCGCGTCGCCGGCTCCAGCGTGTAGCTGCCCTGCCCCTCCGAGGCCCAGGTCCAGGCCTCGTCGCTGCCGGCGCGGCGCGACGTGACGGTGACGCGGTCGGCGACCATGAAGGCCGAGTAGAAGCCGACGCCGAACTGGCCGATCAGGCTCGGCCGATCCTCGGCCTTGGCGGATTCGAGCGTCTGCGAGAAGGCCCGCGTGCCGGAGCGCGCGATGGTGCCGAGGTTGGTGGCGAGATCCTCCTTGGTCATGCCGATGCCGGCGTCCGACACGGTCAGGGTCCGCGCCTCCTTGTCGGGCGCGATGCGGACCTTGGCGTCCGGCGGCAGCGCGCTCGCCGCCGAGGTCAGGGCCTCGAACCGCCGCCGGTCCATGGCGTCGGCCGCGTTGGCGACGAGTTCGCGCAGGAAGATCTCGCGGTCGGAGTAGAGCGCGTGCACGACGAGGTCGAGGAGGCGTCCCACCTCCGCCCCGAACTCGTGCCGCTCGATCGTCTCGCTCACGGGTGATGCCTCCGCTGTGGGGAAATTGCGGTGGCGATATGCTGGCGAACGGGGCCGTTTTCAATGCGAAAGACGGCCGGCCCCGGCCTCCGACGCGCGGCTCGGGCAGCGCCCCCGCGCGCCGCGGCCGGTCAGATCTCGATCTCGGTGCCCACCTCGACGATCTGCCGGGTCGGCAGGCCGAAATGGGCGCCGGTGCGCTCGGCGTTCCGCTTCATGAAGGCGAACAGGCCTTCCCGCCACGTCGCCATGCCGGGATGGGTCGGCGACGGGATCACCACCTCGTGGCCCACGAAATACGTCATGTCCTCCAGATATTCCGGCGGCAGCAGCCCGCTCGCCACCGCGCATTGCAGCCCCTCGGGGATCGAGGCGGTCTGCATGAAGCCGTAGCGCAGCACGACGCGCTCCATGCCGGGCGTGTACTTCGAGATCGCCTTGCGGATCCCCTGCGCCACCAGCGTGACCTGCGCCCGCTCGCTCGCCGGGATCACCGGCTCCTCCTCGTAGACGACGGTGATCAGCAGGATCCGCTCGTGCAGGCAGCGGCTGCGCTCCAGCAGGCGGCCGAGCGCCATCGGGATGCCCTCGGTGGCGGCGGTCAGGAAGGCCGCGGTGCCGGGCAGCGTCACCGGCGGGTGCGAGCCGAGGCTGGAGAGGAAGGAGGCCTCGGACATGCGCATGGTCTGGCGGACGGATTCGAGGACGTGGTTGCCCTTCATCCAGGTCAGCAT
Organism: Methylobacterium oryzae; assembly: GCF_021398735.1. Taxonomy (NCBI): domain Bacteria; kingdom Pseudomonadati; phylum Pseudomonadota; class Alphaproteobacteria; order Hyphomicrobiales; family Methylobacteriaceae; genus Methylobacterium; species Methylobacterium oryzae. The sequence continues at coordinate 1,342,520 of NZ_CP090349.1, read as the reverse complement.
CAGGAAGGCGACCACGCCGGCGAGCAGCAGCGGAAACCAGCCGCCCTCGAACAGCTTCACGCTGTTGGCGGAGAAGAACACGAGGTCGATGCCGAGGAAGAAGCCGTTGACCGCGAGGACCAGGACCGGGTTGTAGCCCCAGCGGAGCGCGATCAGCGCGGCGAGGAGCGTGGTGATGCCCATGAGCGCCGAGACCGCGATGCCGTAGGCGCCGGCCAGCGCGTCGGAGGAGCCGAACACCACCACGGCCGTCAGGGTCGCCACGGCGAGCAGCCAGTTCACCGCCGGCACGTAGATCTGGCCGCGCTCGTCCTCATCGGTGTGCACCACCCGCATCATCGGCATGAAGCCGAGCTGGATCGACTGCTGGGTGAGCGAGTAGACCCCCGAGATCACCGCCTGCGAGGCGATGACGGTCGCCATCGTGGCGAGCGCCACCAGCGGGTAATGCGCCCAGTCCGGCGCGAGCCGGTAGAACGGGTTCTCGATCGCGCTCGGGTCGGCGATGATCAGCGCGCCCTGGCCGCAATAGTGGATCAGCAGCGCCGGCAGCACGAGGCCGAACCACGCGATCCGGATCGCCGGGGCGCCGAAATGGCCGAGATCGGCGTACATCGCCTCGCCGCCGGTCACCGCCAGGAAGGCCGCGCCGAGCATCAGGAAGCTGACATGCCAGCCGGCATGGATCAGGAAGTCCACCGCCCGGAACGGGTTGGCCGCCGCCAGGATCTCCGGCGCGTGCAGGATGCTCGGGACCGCGAGCAGGACCAGGACGACGAACCAGACGAGCATGACCGGCCCGAACACCCGGCCGATGGCGGCGACGCCCTTGTGCTGGACCAGGAACAGCCCGACCAGGATGGCGAGGGTGATCGGCACGACGTACGGCCCGAGCGCCGGCGCGTCGATCTTCAGGCCCTCGATCGCCGACAGCACCGAGATCGCCGGCGTGATCGCGCCGTCGCCGTAGAGCAGCGCCGCGCCCACCAGCCCGACCACCAGCAGCAGCGCTTTCCACGTCCCCGGCCTGGCATGCCGCGCGCCGAGCAGCGCCAGCATGGCGACGATGCCGCCCTCGCCGCGGTTGTCGGCGCGCAGGATCAGCACCGCGTATTTCAGCGACACGATCAGGATCAGCGACCACAGGATCAGCGACACCGCGCCGGTGGCCGCCGCCGGCACCGAGGCGCCGCCGCTGGTCGCGGCCTTCACGGCCTCCTTGAACGCGTAGAGCGGGCTCGTGCCGATGTCGCCGTACACGACGCCCAGCGCGCCCAGCATCAGCGCGCCGCCGGGCCCGTGCCGGACCGCGCCGGGCTTGCGCGCCACCGGCGCCGCCGGACGATCGACCGCCGGGGCAGCCGCGGAAGGCAGGGCTTGGCTCACGGTCGGGTCCGGTCGATGGCGTCGCGGTTGGCCGAAATCTTAGCGAGTCGGTCGCGCGGCGATAGACTCGGCAGATCTCCCGAGCGACCGCGGCGAAGACTTGTCACCCGAACGTGATGACAGTCGAGCGACCGCTTCGGCCCCGCCGCGCCGGCGGCGCGCGGGGCCCGCCGATCAGGCGGCGTCGAGCCCCAGGTCGATGATCGCCGCCGAATGGGTGATCCAGCCGCAGGAGATCAGGTCGACCCCCGAGGCCGCGACGGCCCCGACCGTCTCGCGGGTGATCCGGCCCGACGCCTCGGACAGGGCGCGCCCGTCGATCATCGTCACGGCGCGGCGGAGCAGGTCGGGCCCCATATTGTCGAGGAGCACCGCGTCGATCCCGACCGAGAGCGCCTCCTCCAGCTGCTCCAGGCTGTCGACCTCGCACTCGATCTTCACCAAGTGGCCGGCCCGGGACCGGGCGCGCTCGATCGCCGGGACGATGCCGCCGGCCACCGCCACGTGGTTGTCCTTGATCAGCACCGCGTCGTCGAGGCCGAAGCGGTGGTTCGAGCCGCCGCCGGCCCGGACCGCGTGCTTCTCCAGGGCGCGCAGGCCCGGCGTCGTCTTGCGGGTGCAGACGATCGAGGCCTTGCCGTGCGGGCGCGCGGCCTCGACGAGGCCGTGGGTGGCGGTGGCCACGCCCGACATCCGGCAGAGCAGGTTCAGCGCCACGCGCTCGGCCGTGAGGATCGCCCGCGCCGGCCCCTCGAGGCGCAGCACCACGTCGCCCGGCGCCACGCGGGCGCCGTCGCCGCGCTCGACCGTCACGGTGACGGCCGGGTCCACCAGCGCGAAGGCGATGGCGGCGGCGTCGGTGCCCGAGATGACGCCGTCCTGCCGGGAGGCGATCACGCCGCGCATCCGCTCGCCCGGGGGGACGATGGCGTCGGTGGTGATGTCGCCGGCCCGGCCGAGATCCTCCAGCAGGGCAGCGCGCACCACGGGCTCCACGAGGAGCCGCGGCAGGGGGAGGATCTCATCGGAGAGAACCGACTGGGTCATGGCGTCAGCGCCTCCTCGGCGGACGGGGTCGCGGCGATCAGGTCGGCCAGCGTCGCCTCGGTGTGCGCGGCCGGGGCGAGATGGGGGAAGTCGCTGCGCCAGTGGGCGCCGCGGCTCTCCCGGCGGGCGAGCGCGCCGCGGGCGATGAGCAGCGCCACGAGGGCGGCGTCGCAGGTCTCAGCCCCCGCCTCGAGGACGGCGACGGCTTCCTCGAGGCCGGCGGCGTCGCGCACGACGCCGACCCTGCGCTCCATCAGCGCGCGGATCGCCGGCAGGTCGCCGGCGGCACGGACAGACACGGCCTCGGGCACGATCGCGGCGGGCGGCGGCGCATCGAGCCCGTCGGCGATGAAGCGCGCGTAGGCGAGGCCCTCCAGCAGGGAGTTGCTGGCAAGGCGGTTGGCGCCGTGGAGGCCCGTCGAGGAGACCTCGCCGCAGGCGTAGAGGCCCGGCACCGAGGTTGCGCCGTACGCGTCCACCTTCACGCCGCCCATGTGGTAGTGCGCCGCCGGGCGGACCGGGATCGGCTGCACGGCGGGGTCGATGCCGGCGGCGGCGCAGAGCCCCGCCACGGTCGGGAAGCGCGTCGGCATCGCGGCGCCGAGCGCGCCGCGGGCGTCGAGATAGACCGTGCGGCCCCGCTGCAGCGCCTGGAAGATGCCGCGGGCGACCACGTCGCGCGGCGCGAGGTCGCCGCCCGCGATGCCGGCCATCACGGCGGCGCCGGTCTCGTCGATGAGGCGGGCGCCCTCGCCGCGCAGAGCTTCGGTCGCGAGCGGCATCGGGTCGGCGCCGGCCGCGATGGCGGTCGGGTGGAACTGCACGAACTCCATGTCGCGCATCACCGCGCCGGCCCGGGCGGCGAGCGCCAGCCCGCGGCCGACGGCGCCCGGCGGGTTGGTGGTCGCCGCGTAGAGGGCGCCGACACCGCCGGTGGCGAGCACCACCGCGCGGGCCGGGATGCGGAACAGCGCGCCGTCGCGCTCGGCCACGATGCCGGCCACCGCCCCGCGCGTGTCCCGGAGCAGGTCGCAGGCCCGCGCCGTGACGACCTCCACGGACGGCGCCGACAGCACGGCCCGCACGAGCCCTTCGAGGACGCGGGCGCCGGTGGCGTCGCCGCCGGAGCGGACGATGCGGCGGCGGCCGTGGGCCGCCTCGAGCCCGAGGGCCAGCGCGCCGTCGTCGGTGCGGTCGAACGGGACGCCGATCCGCACGAGCCAGTCGATCAGCGCGGGGCCCTCCGCGGCGACCCGGAGCGCCACGTCGGGCTCGGTGAGCCCGGCGCCGGCGGCCTCCGTGTCGGCGGCGTGGAGCGCCGCCGCGTCGTCGGCGCCGACCGCGGCGGCGATGCCGCCCTGGGCCCAGCCGGTGGCGGTGCCGAGGCCGAGGGCCGAGGCCGTGACCAGCGTCACCGGGCGGGGCGCGAGGCGCAGCGCGACGCTGAGGCCCGCGACGCCGCCGCCGACCACGACGACGCGGTCGGCGCTGTTCGGGGAGATCGCGTTCATCGTGTGCGCACCTCGAGCATGCGCTCGACCGCGGCCCGGGCGCGGTCGGCGAGCGCCGGGTCGACCGTGACCTCGTAGGTCATCGTCTCGAGCGACCGCCGGATGTTGCGCAGGCTCATCCGCTTCATGTGCGGGCACATGTTGCAGGGCTTGATGAACTCGATGTCCGGGTTCTGCGCCGCGATGTTGTCCGCCATGGAGCACTCGGTGACGAGTACTACCTGCTTCGGCCGCTTCTCGACGACGAAGTCCATCATCATCGCGGTGGAGCCCGAGAAGTCCGATTCGGCCACCACGTCCGGCGGGCATTCCGGGTGCGCGATCACGGTCACCCCGGGATAGCTGTCGCGGACGTCGCGGATGTCGGCCGGGGTGAAGCGCTCGTGCACCTCGCAGTGGCCGGCCCAGGTCAGGATCTCGACCTCCGGGATCTCGGCCTGGACGTTCTGCGCGAGGAACTCGTCGGGGATCATGAGGACGCGGGGGGCGTTCAGCGACCTGACCACCGCGACGGCGTTGCCGGAGGTGCAGCACAGGTCGGACTCGGCTTTCACGGCCGCCGAGGTGTTCACGTAGGTCACGATCGGCACGCCCGGGTATTTGGCGCGCAGGCCGCGCACGTCTGCGGCGGTGATCGAATCGGCCAGCGAGCAGCCGGCGCCCATGTCGGGGATGAGCACGGTCTTGCTCGGGTTCAGGAGCTTGGCCGTCTCGGCCATGAAGTGGACGCCCGCCAGCACGATCACGTCGGCGTTCACGTTCACCGCCTCGCGGGCCAGCGCGAGGCTGTCACCCACGATGTCGGCCACCGTGTGGAAGATCTCCGGCGCCTGGTAATTGTGCGCCAGGATGACGGCGTTGCGCTCGCGCTTCAGGCGCAGGATTGCCTCGATGTCGGGGGCGAGCGCCGGCCACTCGATCGCGGGGACGTGCCGGCTGACGCGGGCGTAGAGATCCGGAAGGGGCAGCCCCGGGATCGTCGTGCGGGAGACGGGTGCAACGGTCGCCGCCATGGCGTCCTCCATTATGCTCAGTTTGAGCATTGCGCCGTCTAACTTATGGGGGCCGCGCGCGCCTGTCCAGATATGCTAGCTGTGAGCATAAATCTTTTGCGGTGCGATGTTACGCTGCGCCGCCGAAGGCCGAAGCGATCAGCAGAAGGTCGCCGGGTCCGGCCCGATGCGGCCGTCCGGCCTGTCGAGACCGGCGATCCGCGCCATCTCGTCGGCGCCGAGCTCGAAATCGAACAGCGCGATGTTCTCGGCGATGCGTCGCGGGGTGGCGGTCTTCGGGATCGCCACGCAGCCGATCTGGATCTGCCAGCGCAGCACCACCTGAGCGGGCGTCTTCCCGTGCGCCTTCGCGATCGCGAGAATGACCGGGTCGTTCAGCTCCTTGCCCCTCCCCAGCGGGCTCCATGACTCGGTCACGATACCGTGACGGGCGTCCTCGACGCGCGGCTCCTCGCGCTGGAAATAGGGATGCAGCTCGATCTGATTGACGGCCGGAGCCACGCCGGTCTCGCCGATCAGGGTGGCGAGATGCTCGGGCGTGAAGTTCGACACGCCGATGGACTTCGTGCGGCCCTCCTTCCGGAGTTCGATCAGCGTCGTCCAGGTCTCGACGAACAGGCGCCGCTGCGGACACGGCCAATGGATCAGGTACAGGTCGACATATGGGAGACCGAGCTGCCGCAGGCTCTCGTCGAAGGCGCGGCGTGCCTCGTCCCGGCCCTGGCGGTCGTTCCAGAGCTTCGTGGTGAGGAAAATCTCGGCGCGGGGGATCCCCGCGTCCCGGATGCCGCGCCCGACACCCCCCTCGTTGCCGTACGCGGCGGCCGTGTCGATCAGCCGATAGCCGGCGTGGAGGGCTTGGCCGACCAGGTCCGGAGCCTGCGCGTCCGAGAGCTGCCAGCAGCCGTAGCCGATCTGCGGGATGCGGCGCCCGTCGTTCAGTGCGAGGGTCGGGGCAGTTGCGGCCATGCGGCGTGTCTCCGGTGACGGCTGTCGCTCAACCCAAACGGCGTCGGCGCAACACGTTCCGAAGCGGCACGCCGAAGCGGCACGTCGCTGCGAGCGGAGCGAAGCAATCCAGCGCGGCGCGATGCCTGCGCAGCGTGTCCTGCCCCGGGTGGGTTCGCTGCGCTCCCGATGACGGGACGCTATCCGCCCGCGCTGAACGGGCGCAGTCTGGACCGGATCTAATCGAGGCGGATGCACGTTGGCGCACCAGATTCCAAGCTGCGCGGCGTCCCACGCGCGGTGCACGGGCGGGATGGCAGCATGACAGACGCGACTCCGACGAAGCCGCTCGCCCTGACGCGGCGGGCCGTGGTGGAGGGCTGCGCCGTGGCCGGCGCTCTGGGCGCCCTCGGCTTCCGCCCCGCGCCCGCAGTGGCGGCGTCGGCGCCGGGCGATCCGGCTCCGCAGACCATGCCGGTGCGGCTCACCGTCAACGGCCAGTCGCACGATCTCGTCCTGGACACCCGCACCACGCTCCTCGATGCCCTGCGCGAGCACTTGGCCCTCACCGGAACGAAGAAGGGCTGCGACCACGGCCAGTGCGGGGCCTGCACGGTCCTGGTCGACGGCCGGCGCATCAATTCCTGCCTGACGCTCGCGGCGATGCACGAGGGCGACTCGGTCACCACGATCGAGGGCTTGGCGGACGGTGACAAGCTCCACCCGATGCAGGCGGCGTTCCTGGAGCACGACGGCTTCCAGTGCGGCTACTGCACGCCGGGCCAGATCTGCTCGTCGGTCGGCATGCTGAGCGAGGCGAAGGCGGGGTGGCCGAGCCACGTCACAGAGGATGTCGCATCCACGCCGACCCTCAGCGACGCGGAGATCCGCGAGCGGATGAGCGGCAACATCTGCCGCTGCAGCGCCTACCCGAACATCGTCGCGGCGATCCGCGACACCGCCGCCAGCAACCTCTGAGGAGGCGCAGATGAAGGCCTTCGCCTACGAGCGCCCCGCCACCGTGCAGGACGCCGCCAAGCTCGCGGCCGAGCGGCCGAACGCCAAGTTCATCGCCGGCGGCACCAACCTCCTCGACCTGATGAAGCTGCAGGTCGAGACGCCCGCCACCCTGATCGACGTCAACCGGCTGCCCTTGGACAAGGTCGAGGCCACGCAGGACGGCGGCCTGCGCGTCGGCGCGCTGGTGCGCAACGCCGACCTCGCCGCCGACCCGCGGGTCCGGAAGGACTACGCCGTGCTGGCGAAGGCGCTGCTCGCCGGTGCGTCGGGCCAGTTGCGCAACAAGGCGACCACGGCCGGCAACCTGCTCCAGCGGACGCGGTGCTACTATTTCTATGACACGGCGATGCCCTGCAACAAGCGCGAGCCCGGCTCGGGGTGCTCGGCGACCGGCGGGTTCAACCGCATCATGGCGGTGGTCGGAGCGAGCGAGGCCTGCATCGCCACCAACCCGTCCGACATGAACGTCGCCCTGCGCGCCCTCGACGCGACGGTCGAGACGGTGAACCCCGACGGGCAGGCGCGCAGCATCCCGATTGCCGATTTCCACCGGCTGCCGGGCGACACGCCGCAGATCGAGACCGATCTGCGCAAGGGCGAGATCATCACGGCCGTGACGCTGCCGAAGCCGGTGGCCGGCACGCACATCTACCGGAAGGTCCGCGACCGCGCATCCTACGCCTTCGCGACCGTGTCGGTGGCCGCCGTGATCGCGGGCGCCGAGGGCGGCAAGCCGCAGGCCGCGCGCCTCGCCTTCGGCGGCCTGGCCCACAAGCCCTGGCGGGTGGCCGAGGCCGAGACGGCCCTGGTGCAGACCGGCTCGGCGGATGCCGCCGCCGACGCGGTGCTCAAGGGCGCCCGCGGCTACGGCAGCAACGACTTCAAGATCCCGCTGACCCGCCGGACCCTGCGCGCCGTCGTGGCGCAGGCGACGCGCGCGTAGCCCTCGCTCAAGGACCGTCCCATGGAGATGAACCAGCCGATCGGCCGGACGCCCCTCGACGACCGGCCTGACGGCCTCGTCGGCAAGCCGCTCGACCGCGTGGAGGGCAAGCTCAAGGTGACGGGCCACGCGCCCTACGCCTACGAGACCCGGGCCCTGGCGAATCCGGCCTACGGGTTCATCGTGCCGGCCACGATCGCGGCCGGCACGATCCGGTCGATCGACGCGGAGGCCGCCCGCAGGGCGCCGGGCGCGATCCTGGTTATGACCCACGAGAACGTGCCCGAGCAGGGCGAGAAGAAGGAGCAGGTCTGGCCACAGCTCCAGGGGACGGAGATCCGGTTCTACGGGCAGCCGGTCGCCTTCGTGGTCGCCGAGACCTTCGAGCAGGCGCGCGCCGCCGCGATGCTGGTCAAGGTCCGGTACGACGCGGCCAAGCCCAAGGGGCTGCTCAAGGACAGCCTGGCGGCGGCCTACGAGCCGAAGCCGGTCAACTCGCCGCCGGATTCCAAGCTCGGCGACTTCGACGCCGCCTTCGCGGCCGCACCGGTCAAGCTCGACGTGGAGTATGTCACGCCGAACCAGATCCACGCGCAGATGGAGCCGCACGCCACCATCGCGTCCTGGGAGGGCGACGGGGTCGTGCTCTACACGGCCAACCAGATGCCGAACCGGGGCCAGAAATCCCTCGGCTCGGTGCTCAAGCTCCCCCCCGAGAAGGTGCGCATCGTCAGCCCCTATATCGGCGGCGGATTCGGCGCGAAACTGCAGGTCCAGCCGGAGGCGACGCTCGCGATCCTGGCCTCGAAGGTGATCCAGCGTCCCGTGAAGGTCGCGCTCACCCGGCAGCAGGAGTTCCACGTCGCGACCCACCGGACTGACACGATCCAGCGGATCCGCCTCGGCGCCGACCGCGACGGCCGTCTCTCCGCGATCAGCCACGAATCCTGGTCCGACACCGCCGAGGGCGACGGGTTCTTCGAGACCTCGGCCAACGTCACCCGCTCCCTGTACGCCGCGCAGAACCGCGTGACGCGCCATCGGCTGGTCAACCTCAACATGCCGATCGCCTCGGCGATGCGCGCTCCAGGGGAGGCCGTAGGCCAGCTCGCCTTCGAGTGCGCCATGGACGAGCTCGCCGAGCAGCTGAAGATCGACCCGATCGAGCTCCGGGTGCGCAACGAGCCGGCCGAGGATCCCGAGAAGAAGGTCCCGTTCTCGACCCGCAAGCTGGTACCCTGCATGCGCGAGGGCGCGCGCCTGTTCGGCTGGGACAGGCGGCAGGCCGCGGGCTCCCGGCGCGAGGGCAACTGGCTCGTCGGCATGGGCATGTCGGCGGCCGCGCGCCTCAACCCGCTGATGCCGTCCGCCGCGAAGGTCCGCCTCGGGCCGGACGGCGTGCTGGTGGTGCGGATGGCGATGACCGATCCCGGCACCGGCACCTACACGATCCTCACCCAGATCGCCGGCGAGATGCTGGGGCTGCCGCCCGAGCGCGTGCGGGTCGAGATGGGCGACACCGAGTTCCCGTTCGCGGCCGGCTCCGGGGGATCCTTCGGCGCCGGCTCGGCGGGCTCGGCGCTCTACGTCGCCTGCGACAACCTCCGGCAGGCCCTGCTCAAGGCCGGCGACCTCAACCCGGACGGCGCCACCTTCCGCGACGGCGCAGTCACGTCCGGCAACCGCACGGAGAAGCTCGCCGACCTCGCCAAGGCGGGGATGGAGGCCTCCGGCGAGATCAAGCCCGGCGAGATGAAGCAGAAGTTCTCGCAGTACTCGTACGGAGCGCACTTCGCAGAGGTCGGGGTCGACGTCGATACCGGCGAGATCCGGCTGCGGCGGATGCTCGGCGTGTTCACCGGCGGGCGCATCCTCAACGCCAAGACCGCGCGCAGCCAAGCGATCGGCGGCATGACCTTCGGCGTCGGCGCGGCGCTGATGGAGGATGCCGTGGTCGATCCGCGCTACAGCTTCTTCGTCAACCACGACATGGCCGAGTACCACGTGCCGGTCCACGCCGACCTCCCGGAGATCGACGCGGTGTTCCTGCCGGAGCTCGACGACAAGGCGAACCCGCTGAAGAGCAAGGGGCTCGGCGAGCTCGGCATCTGCGGCGCCGGCGCCTCGCTCGCCAACGCGATCTACAACGCCACCGGGATCCGGGTCCGCGACTACCCGATGACCCTCGACAAGATGCTCAAGGGCTTCGAGGAGCAGGAGGGCCAGGCGCAGCGGCGGACCTGAGGGCCAGACTGCCCGGGGGCCGCGCTCGCCGGCGGGGCGACGGCCCCAGTTGACGCAGGCGCGCCCAGGCGGGACACCCGGCGAAAAGCCGCCCGCGGGGAGCGCCCGGTGTCCGACAGCCAGCACGATGACCGCCGTCCGCCGGCCCGCTTCAACGCGGCGCGGTACTGCCTCGCCGAGAACGCGCGCCTGCGTCCCGACAAGACCGCCCTGGTGATGGTCGGCGACGGCACCGCGGACCGCCTCAGCTTCGGCGAAGTCGAGCGGGCGGTGCGCGGCATCGCGGCGGGTTTCCTCGGCCTCGGCCTGAGGCCCGGCGACCGGGTGATGATCCGGATGGGCAACGAGGCCGACTACGTCCTCGTCTACTTCGGCGCCCTGGCGGCCGGCCTCGTGGCGCTGCCGTCCTCGCCGCAGCTCACCGAGAGCGAGGCGGCGTTCCTCATGGACAATTCCGGGGCCGCCGCCGTGGTGATCGGAAGCGGCTGCACGGTCGCGCCCGAGGTCCTGGGCGGGCGCCTCCTGCTCGACGCCGCCGCGGTCGCCGCCCTGAAGGCCGGTCCGCCCATGGCCGAGTACGCCGACACCGCCGCCGACGACCCGGCGATGCTGATCTACACGTCCGGCACGACCAGCCGGCCGAAGGGCGTGCTGCACGCGCACCGCGCCGCCTACGGGCGCCGCCCGATGCTCGACCACTGGCTCGGGCTCACCGAATCCGACGTGATGCTCCACGCCGGCACCATGAACTGGACCTACACGCTCGGCGTCGGGCTGAGCGATCCCTGGTCGGTGGGCGCGACCGCGGTGCTCTACAACGGCCCGCGCGATCCCGGAATCTGGCCGCGCCTGATCGCGGCCTACGGCGCGACCCTGTTCGCCGCCGTCCCGACGCTCTACCGCCAGATCCTCAAGTACGGCGACCTCGGCGCCCACGACCTGTCGAGCCTGCGCCACGGCTGCACGGCCGGCGAACCCCTCGCGGTGGAGCTCCTGGAGGCCTGGGGTCAGGCCACCGGCAAGCCCCTCTACGAGGCGCTGGGGATGAGCGAGATCTCGACCTACATATCCAGCGGCCCGACCATCCCGGTGCGCCCCGGCTCGCCCGGCAAGCCGCAGCCGGGCCGGCGGGTGGCGATCCTGCCCGTGGCGGGCGAGCCCGAGCCGCTCCCGGCCGGAGAGAGCGGGCTCCTCGCCGTCCACCGGACCGAGCCGGCGCTGATGCTCGGCTACTGGAACCGGCCGGAGGAAGAGGCGGAGGTCATGCGCGGCGACTGGTTCGTCGGCGGCGATCTCGCCCGCCTCGACGCCGACGGCTACATCTGGTTCGAGGGCCGCAACAACGACCTGATGAAGGCGATGGGCTACCGGGTCTCGCCGAACGAGGTGGAGGCGGTGCTGTCGACCCACCCGTCCGTGGCGGAAGTGGGGGTCGCCGAGCTGCCGGTGCGGGCGGACGTCTCGGTCATCTGCGGCTTCGTGGTGCTGCAGGCTAGCGCCGAGCCCGACGCGGAGGCCCTGCTCGCGTGGTGCGCCGAGCGGCTCGCCGCCTACAAGCGCCCGCGGGAGATCCGCTTCCTCGACGCCCTGCCGCGTACGGCGAACGGCAAGGTCCAGAGGAAGCGGCTGGCCGAGGCGGTTACGGGATGATGCGCGGAGGCCTTCCTACAGCAGCGTCCCGCGCAGGATGAGCAGCGCCACCGAGAAGTAGATGACGAGGCCGGTGACATCGACCAGCGTCGCCACGAAGGGCGCCGAGGCGGTGGCCGGATCGAAGCCGATCCGCTGGAGCAGGAACGGCAGCATCGAGCCGGCGAGCGATCCGAAGGTCACGATCCCGACCAGCGCCGCGCCGACCGTGGCGGCGACCAGCGGCCAGTGCGCGCCGTAATCGTAGAGGCCGAGCTTCTGCCACGCGACGATCCGGATCACCGCGATCACGCCGAGGATCGCGCCGAGGAAGATCCCGGTCGGCAATTCGCGCAGCGCCACCCGCCACCAGTCGCGCAGGCGGATCTGGTGGAGCGCCAGCGCCCGGATCAGCAGCGAGGTCGCCTGCGAGCCGGAATTGCCGCCGGAGCTCATGATGAGCGGGATGAACAGGGTCAGGACGATCGCCTTCTCCAGCTCGCCCTCGAAGCCCTGCATGGCCGAGGCGGTGAGCATCTCCGACAGGAACAGCGCGCACAGCCATCCGGCCCGCTTCCGGATCATCGTGAAGAAGCCGATATCCATGTAGGGCTCGGGCAGCGCCTCCATGCCGCCGAAGCGCTGCACGTCCTGCGTCTGCTTCTCGATCATCGCGTCGATCATGTCGTCGACGGTGACGATGCCGATCACGTGGCCGACCGCGTCGACGACCGGCAGCGCCAGGAGGTCGTACTTGGAGATCAGCCGGGCCGCCTCCTCGCGGCTGGCCGTGGGCGAGACCGCGAGCGGCCGGCGTCCCGGCGCGACGCTGAGCACGTTGTCGCCCGGGTCCCCCGAGATCAGGCGCCGCAGGGGCACCGCCTTGGTGAGCGCCCGGGTGCGCGGGTCGAGCACGAAGATCGCGTAGATCGTCTCCCGGGTCTTCTCGACGTGGCGGATGTGCTCCAGCGTCTGGCCCACCGTCCAGGTCCCCGGCACGGTGACGAACTCGGTGGTCATAAGCGAGCCCACGGTCTCCTCGCCGTAGGCCGACAGGCGATCGACAGCGCCGCGGGTCTCCGCGTCGAGGCGGGCACGCAGGTCGGAGCGGCCCGGCTCCTCGATCTCGCGGAAAACGTCCGTGACCCGGTCGGCCGACATGCCCGACAGGTAGCCGGCGACCCGGTCCCGCGGCAGCATCTCGATGATGTCGGCGGCGCAGTCGAGTTCCGGCTGGTCCAGCACCTCGATCGCCCGCTCCAGCGGCAGGCCGAGCAGGATGGCGGCGGCGACCTCGGGAGCCTCGTCGTTCAGGGCCTCGACGATGTCGGGCGCCCGTTCGTCCGACAGGCGGGCGGCCAGCACGGAGGGATCGACGCGCGTATCGAAGGGGGCGATCTCGTTCATGGCCTCGCCTCGTGGGTTACGAGGCGACGCGGCGCCGGTCATCCTGGGTTTGGGCCGTGGCCGGCCGCCGCGTCGGTCGCCCCGCGGCCGGGCCTCTCAGCGGCTCAGGCGGAACGACGGCACGGGGCCGGGCACGGCAGGCACGATCGGTCGGGCACGTCGCTTCGCGGGTCGCTGCTGGAATGGGAGCGCGACACCGTCGGGGACACCGTCGCGCGGGTGCGTCGTGCGCCCGGGCGCGGGGCCCGTCAAGCCGAAACCGCGCCCATCCGCAGCCGATGCCGAACAGGGCTCCGGCGGGTGGCCGCGCGGCCACGGAACGACCCCGCGCCGCCCACGGCCAGGCTCCCTATGAGAAATATAAGTGTTGTGCTCGCTTGTATTGCGTCCAAGATATTGCCTATATGGATCGCAGCAACAGCGAGGAGAAACGCCATGGCTTGGTCTGCCCCGATCGTGTCCGAGATCTGCGTCGGCATGGAAGTCACCAGCTACGAGTCCGCCGAGATCGACACGTTCAACTAAGTCGCGCGCGGTCCGGAGCGCGATTCGCTCCGGCCTTCGTGGCCTCTCTATCCATCGCATCAACTTACCTGGAGGAAATCATGGCTTGGTCCGCCCCCGTCGTCTCCGAGATCTGCGTCGGCATGGAAGTCACCAGCTACGAGTCCGCTGAGATCGACACCTTCCACTAAGACGTCGCTCTGACGTTTCCGGGCGCTGCTTCATTCGAAGCGGCGCCTTTTTCTTTGCGCGCTCGACACGAGCCGCGCCTCGGCTTGACGGGCCGCACCAAACCTGTGCCGCTGCGGCGCCCCGGACCAGCCGGGCCTGCGGAGCGAGCGAGGACCAGTTTGGCGGACAGCGCGCACACGGCCGATCGGTCGATCCCCCCCTGCCCGATCACCGGTGCCCCCGCTCTGCGCTGCGTCGAGCGCCTGGACGCCGGCTTCCTGACGCTCCTCTGGCACTATTCCGGCCGCGTCGATGTCGGGCCGCTGCTCCGCCCCGCCGGCACGTTCCGGCTCTGGGAATCTCCTACGGGACTGATCTTCTTCGATCCGCCGGTGGCCGGCGACGCGGCCTTCTACCGGGCGTTTTACGGCCGGATCGCCGCGCACGATAAGCTCGCTGGCCCGGAGACGGAGCGCCTGGAATTCCGCCAGGCCGCCGCGCACGTCCCGTCCGGAGCCCGGGTGCTCGATGTCGGCTGCGGACACGGCGGGTTCCGCGCCTACGTGCCGGACGCCACCTATACCGGCCTCGATCCGAACTTCTCCGCCGAGGACCCGACCGGCGCGATCCTCGACGAGACCGTGGAGGCGCACGCGGCGCGCGTCGGGCCGGTCTACGACGTCGCCTGCGCGTTCCAGGTGATCGAGCACGTGGCGGACCCGCTGGGTTTCGCCCGGGCGCTCGCGGCCTGCGTCAAGCCGGGTGGCGTGGTCCTGATCGGCACGCCGCTATGGCCCTCGCCCAACACCACGGTCCCGAATTTCGTCATCAACGCGCCGCCCCACCACCTGACGTGGTGGACGCCCAGAGCCCTGGAGGCGCTGGCCGGGACGCTCGGCTGCACGCCCGAGGCCGTCCACGCCATCGGCATGGACCGGCACGATTCGCTGATCCACTGGATGGCCAAGGTCAGCCCCGTCCGCTGCCGCGACCGCTTCTTCCGGCGGACATGGTCCTGGGCGGCGGCGCTCGCCTTCGCGTACGGCGTCGGCGCCGTCCTCGACCGCGTCCTGCCGGTGCCGAAGCGGACCCGCCCGAACGCGCTGCTGCTCGCGGCGCGCAAGGCGGCCTGACCCGTCACGCCACGAACAGCCCCGCGATCGCCGCGCTCGTGAGGTTCGACAGCGTCCCCGCGAGGATGGCCCGCAGGCCGTACCGGGCGACCTCCGAGCGCCGCTCCGGGACCAGGCTGGAGAAGCTCGCGAGCTGGATCGCGATCGACGCGAGATTCGCGAAGCCGCACAGGGCGAAGCAGACGATGGCCTGCGCCCGCGGCTCGAGGGTTCCGGCTTTCAGGACCGGCGACAGGTTGGCGTAGGCCAGGAACTCGTTGAAGGCGAGCTTCTGGCCGATCGCCCCGCCGACCAGGGTCGCCTGGTCCCAGGGCACGCCGAGCAGCCACGCCAGCGGGGCGAGCGCCCAGCCGAGCACGCCCTCGAACGAGGCGGACGGGTAGCCGATCCAGCCGCCGAGGGTGCCGAACAGGCCGTCCGCCAGCGCGATCAGCCCGACGAAGGCGATCAGCATGGCCCCCACCGAGACCGCCACCGCGAGCCCCTTCTGAGTGCCGTCGGCCGCCGCCTCGATGATGTTGGCCGCCCGCGTCTCGCCGAACTCCACCCGGGTGGTGGCGATCCGGGTCGGCTCCGTCGAGGGCATCAGGATCTTGGCGTAGACGAGGCCCCCCGGGATCGCCATCACGGAGGCCGCGAGCAGGTAGGTCATGGGCACGCCGAGCGCCGCGTAGCCGGCTAGGATCGAGCCCGCCGTCGACGCGGCGCCGCTCGACATGACGGCGAACAGCTCGGCGCCGGTCAGCAGGGCGAGGAACGGGCGCAGGGCGACGGCGATCTCGCTCTGGCCGATGGCGATCGTGATCACCGCCGAGAACGACTCGATCGGCGAGGTGCCGAGGATCCGCCGGAGCACGGCGCCGAGCCCGCGGGCGAGCACCTGCATCACGCCGAGGTGGTAGAGCACGCCGATCAGCGCGGAGACGTAGAGGATCTGCGGCAGGACCCGCAGCGCCAGGATGAAGCCTGAGCCGCCGAACAGCTCGAACATCTTCGGCTCGACGAGGCCGCCGAACAGGAAGGCCGTGCCGCGGTCGCCGTAGGACAGCACGGTCACGACCGCGTCCGCGGCGGCGCGCAGCGCGGCCTGCCCGGCGGGCAGGAACAGGACCAGCGCGCCGAGGCCGACCTGCAAAGCCAGTCCCGTGAGGACCACGCGGGGACTGATCGCCCGCCGGTTGGTCGAGAACAGGAACGCGACCGCGAGCAGCACGAGCAGGCTGAGGCCGGCATGGGTCAGGCGGTCGAGCATCGCGTCCTTCGGGTCCGAGCTTGGCCGGAGCGCATGGAAGGATCGGGCCAGTGGCCGTCAAGTAGGGCTCTCGGGCGCGAGATAGGGCGCGAAGAGGTCGCGGACCTGCGCGAAGCCCCAGTCCCGATCCGCTTCCGTCAGGGCGGTGCCGCCCTGGAGACGGTGGCTCATCCAGTGGCTCGACACGATCCAGGCGTTGTCGATGAGTCGCCCGAGCGCGTCCGGGGAAACGCGCAGCCGCCCCGCCCGCACGGCCGCCTCGAACACGGCGCGGGCCAGCGCCTGGGTCTCGGCCCGCAGCGCGTGCACCCGGGCGCGCAGGGCCGGCGCGATCTCCACCATGGCGATACCGTCGCGGTAGACGCAGCGGTAGCGCCACATCAGGTCGAACCACGCCCTCTGGTAGGCGAGCAGCGCCTCCGGCGCCGCGGGGTCGGCGGGCATCCGGCCCGCCACCGCCACGGCCTCGGTCTCGAAGGCCGCGAACAGGGCTTCGACGAGGCCGCGCTTGCGCGGGAAATGGTACTGCAGATTGCCCTCGCGGATCCCCGCCGCGGCCGCGATCTCCGCCGTCGTGACGTGGCCGAGGCCGCGGGCATTGAACAGCGCGAGGCTGACGGCGAGGATCCGGGTGCGCGTGTCAGGTGACGCGGCCGCGGGACCGGGCTCCGGGCCGACCTCCCACTCGCGCTCGACCCTCCGACCCTCGCCCCGCGACATGATCCCGTCCCCGTCTAGGGTGTTCACCCTAGACAATCCGGCCGGCGGGGCCTATCCCCCGTGGACGGTCCGATCCAGATCGGCGGCACGGGGGCGCGGTTTGGCACAGCGGTTCCAACTCGCGGGCGCGGTGGCCCTGATCACCGGGGCGGCGAGCGGCATCGGCGCGGCGCTGGCTGAGGGCCTCGCCGCGAAGGGCTGCACCCTTCTCCTGGTGGACCGAGACGAGACCGGCCTCGCGGCCGTCGCCGCGAAGATTTGTGGCGTCACGGTGGAGACGCGCGTCCTCGACCTCACGGATGCCGAGGGGATCCGCGCGCTGCCCGCCTGGGTCGCGGAGCGGTCCGGGCATCTCGACCTCCTCATCAACAATGCCGGCGTCGCCCTCGGCGGCCGGTTCGACGAGACGCATCTCGACGATTTCGAGTGGCTTCTCGACATCAACCTGCGCGCCGTCGTGCGGATGTGCCACGCCTTCCTGCCGATGCTCCGCGCCCGGCCGGCGGCGCAGATCGTCAACCTGTCGAGCCTGTTCGGTCTGATCGCGCCGCCGGGCCAAGTCGCCTACTGCACCAGCAAGTTCGGCGTGCGCGGCTTCTCGGAGGCGCTGCGGCACGAGTACGCCGGCACCGGCCTCGGGGTGACGGTGGTCCACCCGGGCGGCGTCGCCACCGCCATCTCCCGCAACGCCCGCGGCCGGCGGCCGCCGAGCGATCCGGAGGCTGCGAAGCGCGCGGCCGTAGAGGACGAGGAGGCGCGGGAGGCGTTCGGCAAGCTCCTGACCCTGGCGCCCGCCGACGCGGCCGCCGCCATCATCCGCGGCATCGAGGCCCGGGCGCCCCGGATCGTCATCGGCAAGGACGCGAAGAACGCCGCGCTGATCCAGCGGCTGATGCCGGTGGGCTACTGGAAGACGATTGTGCGCCTGTCCGGCGGGACGCTCTGAGATGGCGAGCCTGCGCGCGTATTTCGGGGCTTACATGGTCCGCAGCCGGGTCCGCGGCCCCCTGTCCCGGGCGCGGGACGCGGCCGCGTTCCGCCGGATCTTCGAGGCGCCGACCTTCCCCGACCCCAAGGGTGTCACCTACGAGCCGGGCATCGTCGGCGGGGTCAAGGGCGAGTGGGTCCGGCCGAAAGCGGGCCCCGGCCGGCGGATGCTCTACATCCACGGCGGCGGCTTCATCGCCTGTTCGCCCCGTACGCACCGTCCCGTCACCGGCGCGCTGGCGAACCGGGGCTTCACGATCTTCGCGCCCGAGTACCGCCTCGCCCCCGAGCACCCGTTCCCCGCGGCGGTCGACGACGTCACGGCGGTCTGGGCGGCGTTCAGCGCCGAGGGCGCCGCCTGCGTGGCGGGCGAGTCGGCCGGCGGCAACCTCGCCCTCGTGCTGATGGGCGAGGCCCGCGCCCGCGGCCTGCCGATGCCCTGGGCGGCGGCCCTGTTCTCGCCGGCCACGGACTTCATGTCCGAGGACGGATCGCGGGTGACCAATGCGTGGCGCGACGCCATGTTCGACCCGCAGGCGCTCGCGGCGATCCGGCCGATGTATCTGGGCGCCGCCGATCCGGCCGATCCGCGGGTCTCGCCGCTCTACGGCGACCCGACCGGCTTCCCGCCGCTGCTGTTCCATGTCGGCGCCCGCGAGGTCCTGCGCGACGATTCCGTGCGCATGGCGGAGCGGGCCCGCAGGGCCGGCGTCGAGACGGAGCTCAAGCTGTTCCCGGTCGTGTCCCACGCCTGGCAGTTCGCCGCCAGCATGCTGCCGGAGGCGCGGACCTCCCTCGACGAGGCCGCGGCCTTCCTGACGGCGCACGCGCCGCACACCCCGTCCGGGAGCACCCTGCGATGACCGAGCCCGCGGACGAGACCCTGGCCGTCCTGATCGTCGGCGCCGGATTCTCGGGGCTCGCGATGGCGATCCGCTGCCGGCAGGCGGGCATCGGCCCGCTGCGGGTGATCGAGAAGGCCGACGGCATCGGCGGCACGTGGCACGACAACACCTACCCGGGGGCGGCCTGCGACGTCCCCTCGCACCTCTACTCGCTGTCCTTCGCGCCGAAGGCCGACTGGAGCCGGATGTACGCGCCGCAGCCGGAGATCCTGGCCTATCTCCAGGACACCGCCGAGCGGAACGGCCTGACGCCCCTGATCCAGCTCGGGACGACCTTCACCGGCGCCACCTGGGACGCGGCGCGCGCCCTGTGGCATGTGGAGACCGACCGGGGACCGATCACGGCGCGCGCGATCGTCGCGGGCATGGGCGGGCTCCACCATCCGGCCTACCCGGACATCCCCGGCCGCGACGCGTTCGCCGGCCCCGCCTTCCACACCGCGACGTGGGATCATTCCGCGGCGCTGGCGGGCAAGCGAGTCGGGGTGATCGGCACCGGCGCCAGCGCGATCCAGGTGGTGCCGGAACTCGCCGCCGTCGCGTCGCACCTGACGCTGTTCCAGCGCACCCCGCCCTGGATCATGCCCAAGAACGACCACGCCATCGCGGAGCGGGCCCGGGAGCGCTACCGGCGCCTGCCGCTCAGCCGGCGGCTCGAGCGGGCGCGGCTGTTCTGGCTGCACGAGGTGCGGGCGCTGCTCGGCTTCACCAAGGTCTCGAAGCTCACCGGCCAAGCCGAGTCCCTGGCGCGGCACCATCTCGCCAAGGCGGTCCCCGACAAGGCCCTGCGGGCGAAGCTGACGCCGAATTACCGCCTCGGCTGCAAGCGGGTGCTGATCTCCGACGAGTACTACCCCGCGCTCCAGCGTCCGAACGTCACCCTGGAGACGGACGGCATCGCCCGGATCACCGAGACCGGCGTGACCACCGAGGCCGGGCAGCATCACGACCTCGACGTGATCGTCTACGCCACGGGCTTCGACGTGGCCGCGACCTTCGCGCGGATGCACCTCGTCGGCCGCGACGGCCGGAGCCTGACCGAGGCCTGGTCCGGCGGCGTGGGCGCCTACCAGGGCATCACGGTCGCGGGATTCCCCAATTTCTTCATGCTGCTCGGGCCCAATACCGGGCTGGGCCACAACTCGGTCGTCTCGATGATCGAGATCCAGGTGCAGCACGTCCTCGACTGCCTGAAGGCGCTGCGCCGCGGGAGGCAGACCATCGAGGTCCGACCGGAGGCCCAGGCCCGGTTCGTGGACCGGATCCACAGCCGCATGGCCGACAGCATCTGGCAGGCCGGCGGTTGCCGCAGCTGGTACCTCGACGCGACCGGGCGCAACAACACCCTCTGGCCCGACTCGGTGATGGCCTATCGCCGGAGCGCCCGCCGGGCCCGGCTGGGGGATTACAGGCTCGGCTGATCGGGGCCTGCGGCGCCGTCACGGATCCGCCCGCGCCGACGGGGGCGGACGCGATCCGGCGCGCGCTGTCAGAACGCGAAGCCCGCCTCCGCCGCGAAGGCCTCGAGACCGGGCAGCGACGCGTCGAACAGCGGCCGAGCGCCGAACGCGTCGCCGGCACGCACGAAGAGCGTGACCTTGGCGTTGCGGTGCGGACCGAACACGCAGACCAGGCGACCGTCGTCCTTGAGCTGGTTCAGCAGCGCCTGCGGCCGGACCTCGACCCGGCCGCTGATCAGGATAACGTCGAAGGGGCCCTGCTTGGGCGCGCCGTCGGCGATCGGGCCTTCGATCACCTGGGCGGCGGCGCCGAGCCGGGTGCGCGCCGCCGCGGCGAGATCGGGCACCGATTCCAGCGCCGTCACCTGCGCGCCGAGTTCCGCCATGACGGCGGCGGCGTAGCCGTAGCCGGTGGCGACGTCGAGGGCGGCGACGCCCGGCCGGACCCGCAGGGCCTGGATCATCCGGGCTACGACCATCGGGGCCGGCATGCAGCGGGTCTCGCCGCCGGCCTCGCCCAGGTTCAGGGTCTGGTCGATATACGCGAAGGGCTCGCGGCCCTTCGGCACGAAGGCCTCGCGCGGCACGGTGTCGAACGCGTCGAGCACCGTGTTGTCGTTCACGTCGAAGGTCCGCAACTGGCAGTCGACCATCATCCGCCGCGCCTGCGCGTAATCGATCATCGATACGTGTCCTCGAACCGGATCGGAACGCCGCGTCGGCCGGGCTCCAGCGGACGGCCGGCAGCCCCGGCCAAGCCTAAGCTTCCCGGACGGGGGGCGTTTTCGGAGATCATTGCCCAAAACGCAAGGTGAGCCGACGCGACAGCCGAAGATGGCCCCGGAGGACGCGGCGGCGCACCGAATCCCGGCCGACGTTACGGCGGCCGCGGAGTGTCGCCTCCCTGCCGCCCGGGCCGGTCGCACTCCCCGGCGGACCGTTGAATAAAGAGTGCAGAGCGAGCGGGCGGTCCGCGAGGCCGCCGCCACCGGGAGACATCATGACGCCGATC
Organism: Methylobacterium oryzae; assembly: GCF_021398735.1. Classification (NCBI taxonomy): domain Bacteria; kingdom Pseudomonadati; phylum Pseudomonadota; class Alphaproteobacteria; order Hyphomicrobiales; family Methylobacteriaceae; genus Methylobacterium; species Methylobacterium oryzae. The sequence goes on along the minus strand of NZ_CP090349.1, from coordinate 1,321,228 downwards.
AGCCAGCCGATCCTGACCCGCGGCCTCGCCGCCGCCCTCGCCGGACTGAGTCTCGGCCTGATGGGATCCGGCCCGGTCGCCGCGCAGGAGACGCCCGCGACCGCCGCCCCGCCCCCCAATGTCCAGGTCGATCGCGGCTCGGCCCTCTACGGCCGCCCCGAGGGCGGCGCCGCGGCCAAGCTCGCGCCGGTGGCCGGACCGCCTCTGGCGACCGCGGCCGCCAAGCTGCCGCTCGACAAGCTGAAGGTCCCGGAGGGTTTCAAGATCGAGGTCTACGCCAGCGGCCTCGCCAACGCCCGCGAGATGACCCAGGCGCCGGACGGCACGCTGTACGTGGGCACCCGGACGGTGGGGAAGGTCTACGCGGTGCTGCCGAACCCGGACGGTGACGGGAAGCGCGCGGTGAAGACCATCGCGACGGGCCTGCACCGGCCGAACGGCGTCGCGTACCACGACGGTGCCCTCTACGTGGCCGAACTCTCGAAGATCTGGCGCTACGATGACATCGCCAACCACCTAGACGGTGCGGCGAAGCCGACCCTGGTCTACGACGACCTGCCGAAGGACGAGGCCCACGGCTGGAAGTTCATCGCCATCGGCCCGGACAACAAGCTCTACGTCCCGGTCGGCGCGCCGGGCAACATCGTGATGCCGCCGGACACGCACGCGCAGATCCGGCGCATGGACCTCGACGGCAAGAACGCCGAAGTGGTCGCCCGCGGCGTGCGCAACACCGTCGGGTTCGACTGGAACCCGAAGACCAAGCAGCTCTGGTTCACCGATAACGGCCGCGACTGGGTCTCCGAGGACATCCCGAACGACGAGCTGAACGTGCTCACGGAGCCGGGCAAGCAGCATTTCGGCTATCCGTACTGCCACCAGGGCACGTTCACGGATCCGGAATACGGCTGGGGCCATGCCTGCTCGGAATTCACCGCGCCGGCGGCGCTCCTCGGCCCGCACACGGCCTCCCTCGGCCTGCGGTTCTACACCGGCACGCAGTTCCCGGAGGCTTACCGCGACGCGATGTTCGTCGCCCGGCACGGCTCGTGGAACCGCACGACCAAGCTCGGCGGCGATGTGGTCGTGGCTAAGCCCGGACCGGACGGCAAGACCGCCGCGGTCGAGCCGTTCCTGACCGGCTTCCTCCAGGACAACAAGTATGTCGGCCGGCCCGTCGACGTGCTGGTCGCCAAGGACGGATCGCTGCTCGTCTCCGACGACTACAACGGCGCGATCTACCGCGTCAGCTACGGCCGGTGATGCGCCGCCCCACCCGGGCAGCCCGCGGGCTGGTCCCCGCCCTCGGCGGGCTGCTGCTGGCGGGCGCGGCGCTCGCCGCCCCGGACGCGGCGATGCAGGAGCGCCTCGCCCCCTGCATCGGCTGCCACGGGGCCGGCACGTCGGCGACGGAGGGCGTGCCCTCGCTCGGCGGGCAGCTCCCGGACTACGTGGTCACGCAGCTCTTCCAGTTCCGGGAGAAGCAGCGGGAGGCGCCGCCGATGAACGAGGTCGCTGCCGGATTCTCCGACGACGACCTGCGCGCCTACGCCGACGCGGTGGCGACGCTGCCGCCGCCCGCCTGGTCCGGGCCACAGGCCGACGCGGCCCTGGCGGCGCGCGCGCAGGCGCTGGTCACCAAGCACCAGTGCAATTCCTGCCACGGGCCGGACCTCGCGGGCCGGGATGCGATCCCGCGGATCCGGGCGCAGCGGGAGGAGTATCTCGCCAAGGCGCTCGCCGGCTACAAGTCGAACGCCCGGCCCGGCTACGATCCCGCCATGAACGAAGTCGCGCAGGGCCTGAGCGAGGCGGATATCAAGGATCTCGCGGCCTACGTGTCGCGGCTCTGACACGACGTCTCTCTGGCCGCGCTCACCCGTGATCGCGAGCGCAGCGAAGTGACCCAGGGCGGCGCGCGGCGTGTCAGCGTGGCGCTGCCTCGCTCGCTTCGCTGCTCTCGCAACGACGGCAGCGCTGGGATCACCCGTCGCGCGTCACCCCACCACGCGCAGCGCGTCGCCCCGCGCCAGCGGCCCGCCGGCGATCACCTCCGCGTAGACGCCGAGGTCGCGGTGCCCGAGGCGTGCGTCGAGGGTCCAGGGGATGTCGCAGTCGCGCACGCCACTGACCGGGTCGACGTTGGTGGCGGCGCAGCGCACGGTCCGCTTGGTGATCTTGAGCCGCAACCCGCTCGGCGCCTCGACCACCTGCCCGACCATCTCCAGCTCGGCGAAGGGTTCGAGCCCCTCGACCAGCAGATTGCCGCGGAAGCGCAGCGGGTCCACGGGCGCGCCGAGGTAGTCCTCCACCGCGGCCACGCTCGCCCGGTTGATGAGCGACACGTAGCCGGTCGGGGAGTCGGTGAACCGGTACTGCGGCGGCGCGGCGAGGACCTTCGGCTCGCCCCGGAGGCTCTCGGGGACGTAGCGCCGCATCAGCTCCGCGAGGCCCTCGCGACCCGCCTCGGTGTCGAGCCGGAAGGCCTGCGGGTCGCCGTACCCCTCCACGGTCAGCGTCGCCGTGGCATCGTCGTAGCGGGTGCGCAGGCGGGCGAGCGCCTCGTCGCGCATGAGCATCAGGTACTTGGTCTTGGGCTGGTGGCGGGGCGCAACCGCGTTGAAGCCCGACGGACCGTTCTCGATGGCGTAGAGCCGGTCGCCCGGGAAGTGGCCGCTGGTCTCGAGCTCCGCCCGCTCGACGGGTTCGGGGCTCAGGCCCTTCACCGGGTAGCGATACAGGGCGCTGACATGAATCAATGCGGTCATGCGCGGAGCGTGGCCCTGAAATGATCCGGCGCGCAAGAGCTTCGCGGCCCCTTGTGGTGCTCAATTGCAACACCACATCGGGTCTACCGGCGGCCACCACGGCGCCGGGGCCCTCGCGCGGCGGATAGCCGGAGGGCGACGTTTCGGTGGCGCCGCGCCTCTCATCGGGCGGCGGATGCCGGTACGGGAGGGTTGTGCATGAACTTCGAGAAGTACACCGAGCGCGCCCGCGGCTTCGTGCAGGCGGCTCAGAACCTCGCGATGCGCGAGGGACATCCCCAGCTTCAGCCGGGCCACCTGCTCAAGGTGTTGCTCGACGATCCGGAAGGCCTCTGCGCCGGCCTGATCGACCGCGCGGGCGGCCAGTCGCGCGTGGCGCTCGCACAGACTGAGCAGTGGCTCGCCAAGCAGCCGAAGGTCTCCGGCAACGCGGCCGCCCCGCAGGCGACGCGCGAGCTGATGCGCCTGTTCGACACCGCCGAGAAGGCCGCCGAGAAGGCGGGCGATTCCTACGTGACGGTGGAGAGGCTGCTCCTCGCCCTCGCGGTGGAGAAGGATTCCGAGGCCGGCCGCGCGCTCCAGGCGGCGGGCGTCACCCCGGCCTCGCTCAACGCCGCGATCAACGCGCTGCGCAAGGGTCGCACCGCCGACAACGCCTCGGCTGAGAACGCCTACGACGCGCTGAAGAAGTACGCCCGCGACCTCACCGAGGCCGCCCGGGACGGCAAGCTCGACCCGGTGATCGGCCGCGACGAGGAGATCCGGCGGACTATCCAGGTCCTGTCCCGGCGCACCAAGAACAACCCGGTGCTGATCGGCGAGCCCGGCGTCGGCAAGACCGCGATCGTCGAGGGTCTGGCCCTGCGCATCGTCAACGGCGACGTGCCCGAGTCCCTGCGGGACAAGAGCCTCCTCGCCCTCGACATGGGCGCGCTGATCGCCGGCGCGAAGTATCGCGGCGAGTTCGAGGAGCGGCTGAAGGGCGTGCTCTCCGAGGTCACGGCGGCCGAGGGCGGCATCATCCTGTTCATCGACGAGATGCACACGCTGGTCGGCGCCGGGAAGGCGGACGGGGCCATGGACGCCTCCAACCTCCTGAAGCCCGCCCTCGCCCGCGGCGAGCTGCACTGCGTCGGCGCGACCACGCTCGACGAGTACCGCAAGCACGTCGAGAAGGACGCGGCGCTCGCCCGGCGCTTCCAGCCGGTCTTCGTGTCGGAGCCGACCGTGGAGGATACGGTCTCGATCCTGCGCGGCCTGAAGGAGAAGTACGAGCAGCACCACGGCGTGCGCATCCAGGATTCGGCCCTGGTCGCGGCCGCGACGCTGTCGAACCGCTACATCACCGACCGGTTCCTGCCCGACAAGGCGATCGACCTCGTGGACGAGGCCGGCTCGCGCCTGCGCATGCAGGTCGATTCGAAGCCCGAGGAGCTCGACAACATCGACCGCGAGATCGTCCGGCTGAAGATCGAGGGCGAGGCGCTGAAGAAGGAGACCGATTCCGCCTCCCGCGACCGGCTGGTCCGGCTGGAGAAGGAACTCGGCGACCTGGAGGAGCGCTCGGCGGCGATCACCGCCCGGTGGAAGGCCGAGAAGGACAAGCTCGGGACGGCCGCAGGCCTCAAGAAGAAGCTCGACGAGGCCCGCAACGACCTCGCCGCTGCGCAGCGCCAGGGCCAGTACCAGCGCGCCGGCGAGCTCGCCTACGGGGTGATCCCGGGCCTGGAGAAGCAGCTCGCCGAGATCGAGGCGAAGGCCGAGAACGGCCGCGACGCGATGATGGAGGAGGCGGTCACGCCCGCCCACGTCGCCGGGGTCGTCTCCCGCTGGACCGGCGTGCCGGTCGACAAGATGCTGGAGGGCGAGCGGGAGAAGCTCCTGGCCATGGAGGAGGCGCTGTCCAAGCGCGTCGTCGGCCAGCGCGAGGCGGTGGAGGCGGTCTCGACCGCGGTCCGGCGCGCCCGCGCCGGGCTTCAGGACCCGAACCGGCCGATCGGCTCGTTCATGTTCCTGGGCCCGACCGGCGTCGGCAAGACCGAGCTGACCAAGGCGCTCGCCGGCTTCCTGTTCGACGACGACACGGCGCTCGTGCGCATCGACATGTCCGAGTACATGGAGAAGCACGCGGTCGCCCGGCTGATCGGCGCGCCTCCGGGCTACGTCGGCTACGAGGAGGGCGGCGCCCTCACCGAGGCCGTGCGGCGCCGGCCTTACCAGGTCGTGCTGTTCGACGAGGTCGAGAAGGCGCACCCGGACGTGTTCAACGTCCTGCTGCAGGTTCTCGACGACGGGCGGCTCACCGACGGCCAGGGGCGGACGGTCGACTTCCGCAACACGCTGCTGATCATGACCTCGAATCTCGGGGCCGAGTATCTGGTGAACCAGCCCGCGGGCCAGGACACCGACGCGGTCCGCGAGGAGGTGATGGGCGTGGTCCGGGGCCACTTCCGGCCGGAATTCCTGAACCGGGTCGACGAGATCATCCTGTTCCACCGCCTCGCGCGGTCGGAGATGGGCGCGATCGTCGAGATCCAGCTCAGGCGCCTGCAGAAGCTCCTGGACGATCGCAAGATCACCCTGGAGGTCGACGAGGAGGCCAAGAACTGGCTCGCCGACAAGGGCTACGACCCGGCCTACGGGGCGCGGCCGCTGAAGCGGGTGATCCAGAAGAACGTCCAGGATCCGCTGGCCGAGCTGGTGCTCTCCGGCAAGGTCCATGACGGCGAGACGGTGCCGGTCCGCCTCGGCCCAATGGGCCTGATGATCGGCGACGTGACGGTCGGGGCCGAGCGCCGCCCGGTCAACGCGACGCTGAACTGATCGGCCGGACGGTCGAGGGGCGGCGCACCGGCACTCGGTGCGCCGCCCGGTCCGTCGCGCCTCTCGGACACGGGCCCTCACGAGGCGGCCCCCGCGGGAGGACGGGCGCGCCGCATCGACCGTCGATGCCGCGATGAGCTAGTGCGCTGGACAGAGCGGACGGGTACCCGAATCCTGGCGCCATGCGCCCTGCCGTCGCCGCCCTTCTCGTCGCCGTGCCGCTCGCCGCAGCGGCGGACGATCTCCCGCCGCCGGTGGCTGCGGCCATCGCCGAGGTCGAGGCCGCCTGCGGATCCGCGCCGGCGAGGATCGATCCGTTCGTCATCGACCGGCAGGACGTGAACGGTGACGGGGTGCCGGACTTCATCCTCAACGTCGGCGGCCTCCGATGCGGCGACGAAGAAGTCTCCCAGTGCGGCCTCATGGGATGCCCGAAGATCGTCCTCGCATCCTCGAAGAACGGGTTCGTCCTGGTGCTGGACATCTACGCGCACGACCTCCGGTTTCGCGCGCTGAATGGCCGGCCGGCGGCTTCGGCGAACGACGAGGGATGGAATTGCGGCTCGGTCCGGAGGGGGCCGGGCCGCACGACCTTCCTGTGGGACGGGACGCGCTTCGCCTGCGCCGAGTAGAGGTTGTCTGGCTTTCCGGCGCCGCAGGCAGGCGGTCGCTCCCCGGGTCGACGCTCCGGGAAGCGCCGGGCGAGCACAGGACCGGTCGCCCACCCTCGCTGGATGCGCGGATGTCCGATACGGCTTCGGCGCCCTCGCCGGTGACGTCGCCCTGTCGAGCGGCGCCCTCATTCCCGCTGTCGACCGTGCCCCCAGCGTCGCGGTCACCATCCGTCCGGACGGCGCGAACGCGCTGCGCGCCTGGGTCGGAGGAAGGCCCGGGGCGTAGCCTCCATCGGGGCCGCGATGAGCTAGTGCGCTGGACAGGGCGGACGGGCCTGAGGATCCTGGCCGCATGCGTCGCGCCCTCGCCGCCCTGGCTCTCGCCCTCCCGCCCGCCGTCCCGCTCACCGCCGCGGCGGACGATCTCCCGCCGCCGGTCGCGGCGTCGGCCGCGCGGGCCGAGGCGTCCTGCGGGTCCGAGCCGGCCACGCTCAAGCCGGGCTTCATCACCCGCCAGGACGTGAACGGCGACGCTGTACCGGACTTCATCCTGGATTTCGCGGCCGTCCAATGCGGCGATGACGGGTCCGCCGCGTGCGGCACCGCGGGCTGCGAGATGCAGGTCTTCGCCTCGACGACGGACGGGTTCGTGGACGCCTTCGACGCCGTCGCCCACGACCTCCGATTCCGCACGGTGGGAGGCCGCCCGGCGGTCATCGTCGATATGACCGGGGCGACGTGCGGACGATCCGGGCAGGATCCGTGCGGCGCGATCGCCGTCTGGAACGGCAGGACATTCGGCCGGACACGGTAGGGTGCATCCGCGGACCGCAGCCTTCCCCCATCGCGCCGCCGTTCCCATCCCGCCGCATCGGCGCCGCGACCCGGCGCGCCCCGGCGCGGACAGCACGGGAGGGGCGCCCGCGATCGGTTCACGCCCGCGCGCGTCACGAAGCCTTTGCCGGACGGCGCGCGGTCGGCCAGGGTGGGACCGCGTGCGGCGGGCGCGCCCTGACTGGAGCCAGACGAATTGATCCGATCGCATCTGACCTTAGCCGGAGTCCTCGTGTCCATGATTGCAGCCGCATCGCCCCTGATGGCAGCGCCCGACGGCATCCGCGCGGTGACCTTGTCGAGCGGCGGCCTGGCCGAAGTGACCCTGGTCCATGCCGTCGACGGCGACGGGACGATCGGGCTCAGCGTCCGGCCCGAGCAGGTCGACGACATTCTCAAGAGCCTCGTCGTGCGCGATCCCGTCGGAACCGTCGGCGCCCTGCGCCTGGACGGGGTGGATCAGGCCGACGAGACCCTGCGGACGATGCCGTTCACCGCGGACGACCTGTCCGCGCCGACCCGCCTCGTGGGCAAGCTGCAGGGCGTCCCGATCCGGGTCCAGAGCGGCGGGCGCACGCTCGAAGGGCGGGTGCTCGGCGTCTCCGAGCGGAATGCCGGGACCGGGACCGGCGACGTCTCGATCCTGACCGTCCTGACCGCGACCGGCACGCTCGAATCCGTGCCGATCGAGGACGGCGCCTCCGTGACGATCCTCGACCCGGCCATGGCGGCCAAGATCGCCGAGGCTATCGCGGCGGCCGGGAAGACCAAGGTCGGCGACGCCCACCGGGTCGAGATCGCCGTCTCCGGGCAGGGCCAGCGCGAGGTCCGGTTGACCTACGTCGTCGCCGCGCCCGTCTGGAAGACGAGCTACCGCATCGTCGATGGCGGCGGCGGGCGCGCGAACCTGCAGGCCTGGGCCATCATCGAGAACGCCCTCGGCGCCGACTGGACGGGCGTCGACGTCACCCTCTCGTCCGGGTCGCCGGTGGCGCTCCTCCAGCGCCTGCACAAGCGCTACTGGCGCAAGAGACCGGAGGCGCCGGTAATGGTCGAGGATGTCGGCATGCCGGACCTCGACCCGGGCACGGTCGCGTCGAAGTCGGTCGCGCGCCTGCGCGCCCCGGCCCCCGCCGCCGCGCCTCTTCCGGCCCCGATGGCGCGGATGGACACCCGCGACAGCCGCATGGAGGCCGCGGAACCGAGCTACGACGCCGCGGCCGCCACCGCGGGCGCCGCCGCCAGCGAGGGGGATGTCGCGGCGAACTTCACGCTGCCGCATCCGGTCGATCTGCGCGCCGGCGGCACGCTGTCGGTGCCGTTCCTCGATACCGAGATCGAGGCCGAGCGGGTCGCCCTCTGGAAGCCAGGCCAGGGGGTTCACCCGATCGCGGCCCTCCGGATCCGCAACAGCGCCGGCGCGACCCTGCCGGCGGGCCTCATCACCCTCTACGACCGCAAGGCCGGCTACCTGGGGGACGCCCGTCTGCCCGCGACGCCCGTCGGCGAGCAGCGGCTCGCCAGCTTCGCCCTCGACCGCAAGGTCGCCGTCCAGGCGGAGACCGCGCCGAGCGACGCCCTGACCAAGATCACCGTGGTCGACGGCGTGGCGCGCGCGACGGTGATCGCCCGGGAGGTCACGACCTACACGATCAAGGGTGCGCCGGACGCCGCCCGCTCCGTGATCATCGAGCATCCCCGACGGGATGGCTGGACCCTCACCGCGTCCGCTCGCGACGGCGAGACCCCCACGGCCTATCGCCTCAAGGTCGCGGTTCCCGCCGGCGGGACGGCCGAGACCCGGGCCGTGCTCGAGCGCGTCCGGATCGACGCCTACGACCTCGTCGACGCCGACGAGGCGCTGCTCGTCCGGTGGGCCTCCCTGGCGACCGACCCGGAGCTGGGCGGCAAGCTCAAGACCCTCTCCCAGGCCCGCGCCGAGGTCGCCGCGGCGACCCGGACCGTCGAGGAGATCGGCGAGCGCGCGGCGAAGGTGCAGGCGGAGCAGGAGCGCATCCGCAGCAATCTCGGCGCCGTTCCGAAGGACAGCGAGCTGGCGCGCCGCTATCTCAGCCGCATGGGTGCCCAGGAGGACGAGCTGGCGAAGCTCGATGCCGCCCGGACCCAGGCCGAGGACGGGCTCAGGGCGTCGCAGGCGCGGATCCGGTCGCTGATCGCGGCGCTCTGAGAGCGGTCCCGGATCCCCGCGCGATCCGGGACCGCCCGATCGACGGCCATCCCGGCCCGGACGCGGCCCGGACGCGGCCCGGCAGGGCCCTGTCCTAGGCGGGGCGGATGGCCGTCGCCAGATCGGCGGCCTGCGCGCGATCCCGGCACACCAGCCAGAGGTCGTCATGGGCCGACAGCTCGGCGTCGAACAGGTCCACGAAGTCCGCCGGCGGATCCCCGAGATCGGGCCAGTGGAACAGGCGGAAGCCCAGCGCCTCGAACAGCGGGAGGATCGGGCCCAGGTCCCACAATCGGTTGTTGCTCAGGGTCGCGTCGAGGCGCCCGGTGGCCAGGAGCGCGGCGTCCGAGATCGCCCCGCCCTCGCTCCAGGGGAACCAGCCGCGGCCGTAATCCAGGGTGTAGCGCTGCGCCGTCACCGACAGCCAGCCGACATGGCCGGTCCGGCGCTCCGGGCGCTCGAGCGGGCGCAGCGCCGTCGTCATGCGGCCGCCGCGGGTCGGGGCCCAGTAGGCGCGGCCCTCGCTCGCCGCCAGCAGGAGACCCTCCGTGGCTTCCGCCGGTACGCCCCCGGCCGGTGCGGAGCGGTCCTCGTTCCAGGCCGGCAGGCTCATGACGCACGCCCGGGGCCAGCCACCGCGGCAGGCCGCCACCATCACGCCCCAGCCCGACAGGCCGCCCGCGAAGGGCCGGGTCCCGTCGATCGGGTCGCCCACGAAGGTCCAGGCGTCGCGGGCGAGCAGCGCCCGGGCCGCCGCCTGTCCGAGATCCTCGGCGGTCTCCTCCTCGATCAGGTCGGGGCCGAACCGCGCGTGCATCAACCGACTGACGGCGAGGTCGGCCTCGGTCAGCGCTTGGCCGAGATCCGGACCCTTGTTGCTCATCGCGAGGCCTCGCGCCCGCATGGCGAGGGCCAGCGGGGCCGCCTCCTCGGCGAAGGCGAGCATCGCCGCGAGGACATCCGGCGCGGGTGCGGTGGGCGAGAGGGTCATGCGGCGAACAGTTCGGGGCTTCGGAGCATCAGGGCCTGGACGAGAACCAGGGTCTTGAGATCGGGCAGGCGGCCGGCCCGGGCCTGTTCCGCCAGCGCGGCCAGCGGCATCTCCACGGCCACCACCTGCTCGCCCTCCGCGTGCAGACCCCCGCCGGGGCCGACCCGGTCGGCCGCGGCGTAGGGTGCCAGGTAGAGCCAGAGGCGCTCCGAGGACACGCTCGGCATGCTGTAGGCGTGGGCGACCGGCTCCAGCCGGGTCAGCCGGACGCCCGCCTCCTCCATCGCCTCCCGGATCGCCGTCGCCTCGGGGGCGCCCCCGTCGAGGCCGCCCGCCGGGGCTTCGTCGAACTCGGCCGACTCACCCCAGAAGGCGGGCCCGACCCGCGCCTGACGGACGAGCAGCGCCACGCGCCGCTCGGGATCGTAGGGCAGCACGCAGGCCGCCTGCCCGTGGTCCTCCAGCGCCCGCCGCACGGTGCTGCCGTCCTGCAGCGTCAGCGTGGCGATGCCGAAGGTGTTCCAGCCGCGGTGGATCACCTGCAGCGGCAGGGCGGGCGGGATCTCGACCATGATCCGGTCAGCGCTTGGTGCTGGCGGCGGTCTGGCCGAACATCACCTTCTTGGCATCCTCGCTCATGGTCTTGCCGAAATCGGGATTGACCTCCGGGGCGCGGGCATAGGCCGCCTTGGTGGCGGGCCGCTCGGCGATCGCCGTGAACCAGCGCTTGAGGTTCGGGTGCTGGTCGAGGTTCTGCCCCTGCTTCTCCCACGGCACGATCCAGGGATAGCAGGCCATGTCGGCGATGGAGTAGTCCGGCCCGGCGACGAAGGCGCGGTCGGCCAGCCGCCGGTCGAGGACGCCGTAGAGCCGGTTGGTCTCGTTGACGTAGCGCTTGATCGCGTAGTCGATCTTCTCGGGCGCGTACTGCGAGAAGTGGTGGTTCTGGCCGAGCATCGGGCCGAGGCCGCCCATCTGCCAGAACAGCCATTGCAGCACCTCGGCCCGGCCGCGCGGGTCACCCGGGATGAAGCGCCCGGTCTTCTCGGCGAGGTAGAGCAGGATCGCCCCCGACTCGAACAGCGTGACCGGCGCGCCGCCGCCCGCCGGCTCGTCGTCGACGATCGCCGGCATCCTATTGTTGGGCGCGATCTTGAGGAAATCCGGGTTGAACTGCTCACCCTTGCCAATATTGACGGGATGAATGTGGTAAGGAACGCCCGCTTCTTCGAGAAACATCGTGATCTTATGGCCGTTCGGCGTCGGCCAGTAATGGAGTTCGATCATCGGCTGGTGTCCCGCTATGCCCCCGGCGGACGGGAAGTGGGTCGGCGCGCCGCTCCGGTCAAGCATGGTGCCGGCGACGACGCCGGCGGCGCACGCAGGGCTGGGCATCCGGGCCTCACCCGCCGGCGCAGCCCTGGACGTCGACGTGGACGGCGTAGAGCGACTGGCTCGCCGCCATGAACAGGCGGTTGCGGTGCCGGCCGCCGAAGCAGAGGTTGGCGCAGCGCTCCGGCAGCCGGATGCGGCCGATCGGCCGGCCGTCGGGGTTGAACACCATGACGCCGTCCAGTGCGTCGTCGCCCATGCCCCACCCGCACCAGAGATTGCCGTCGACGTCGCAGCGCAGCCCGTCCGGCGTGCCCGGCCCGGCATCGATCAGGACCCGCCGGTCGCGGAGCGTGCGGCCGGCGACCACGTCGTAGGCGGCGATCCGCCGGGTCGGCTGCCCGCGCGATTCCACGAGGTAGAGCACGCGGCCGTCGGGGGAGAAGCACAGGCCGTTGGGGCCGGCGAGGTCGGTGGCCACGGCCTCCAGCGCACCGGTGACCGGGTCGAGCCGGTAGACGTTCTGCGGCAGTTCGGGCTCGGCGCGCACGCCTTCGTAGAACCCGCCGATCCCGAAGGGTGGGTCGGTGAACCAGACCGCGCCGTCGGCCGCGGTCACCACGTCGTTGGGCGAGTTGAGCCGGCGGCCCTCGAATGCGTCCGCCAGGACGGTGATCGCGCCGTCATGCTCGGTCCGGGTGACCCGACGGCCGCCGTGCTCGCAGGTGACGAGCCGCCCCTGCCGGTCGCGGGTGTTGCCGTTGGCGAAGCCCGACGGCCGCCGGTAGAGGCCGACCGCCCCGCTCTCCTCGTCCCAGCGCAGGATGCGGTCGTTGGGGATGTCGCTCCAGAGCAGGTAGCGTCCGTCGCCGAACCAGACCGGCCCCTCGCACCAGCGGAAGCCGGTCGCGAGGCGCTCGACCGCCGCGTTGAACACCCGGTAGCGGGCGAAGGCGGCGTCGAGAATCTCGACCGCCGGGTCCGGGTAGCGCGGGCTCGGTGTCCACACGGGCAGGTCCCTGTCACTCGCGGCGATCGTTACCGTTCCGGCGCGGGCCGGCAAGGCCCGCCGCGCGGACGCGGGCGCAGCACCGCGGTGACGCTGCGGCGACGAGGGCCGGAAGCGCCCGGCACGGCGATCCGGGCGCACCATCCTCCACCCCCCAGTGATGGCAGGCGCCGGTTCGACAGCGGGGCGGTTCGGCCCTCGTCCCGGCCCGAACGCTACCGCGCCCCGATTTGTCTGACAAGTGGTACGCGACGGCCAGGCCGCCGCGAAGGGCCGATCCCGGAAGCGTCGGCGCGCACCGCGCCGCGCCTTGCGGGGGAACGGCGGAACCGCTACGGCATTGAGGCCGTGTGGCAGTCGGGGTGTGGCGCAGTCTGGTAGCGCACCTGGTTTGGGACCAGGGGGTCGTAGGTTCGAATCCTATCGCCCCGACCATTCGATCAGGAGCTTGTCGAGTCAGATGCCGAGCGCCCGCATCTTCCGTCCGTCTCGGGACGCCACGCAGTCGGGCCTCGCCCGGACCAAGCAGTGGATCCTGGAGTTCGACCGGACCAGCCCGCGCGAGATCGATCCGCTGATGGGGTGGAACGGGTCCTCGGACATGCTCCAGCAGGTGCGCCTGGAATTCGACACCGAGGAGGAGGCCGTGGCCTACGCGAAGCGCGAGGGGATCGCCTACCGCGTCGAGCAGCCGGCCAAGCCCGTCCAGCGCAAGGGCCTGTCCTACTCGGACAATTTCAAGTTCAACCGCACGGCGCCCTGGACCCATTGAGGCCGTCGCCGCCGCGTCAGGCCTCGCGGCGCGCCTTCCACGCTGGGTAGGGCGAATCGCCCGGCGGACGCAGCTGCGTGACGCGCATCGGCTGCGCGTCGAGGGGCTGGCAGAGCTCGGCGTAGATCGACGTGCTGCCGGCGCCGTAGGTCTCGGCCTCCTCGGCCGAGAAGGCGAAGTAGCCCTCCTTGAAGCCGGCCAGGCGCATCGCGGCGTGGCACATCGGGCACGGGCGGCCGCTCGCGTACATCACGCAGTCGCCGAGGTCGCGGCGGCCGAGGAGGCGGCTGGCCTCGCGCAGCGCCACCATCTCGGCATGGGCGCTGGGGTCGTTGGTCGCGTGCACGGTGTTGGCCGCGCGGACCAGCACGGTCCCCTCCCGCACGATGACCGCGCCGTAGGGCGCACCGCCCGCCTCGACATTGGCGGCGGCGAGGGCCACCGCCTCGCCGATATGGTCCTCGTGCGTCGACATGGACGGGCTCGACATGGACGGGCTCGACATGGCTGAGCTTTCCTCCGCTGGCGCGCCAACGCCGCGCGCGGCCGGAAGTTCAGCGCTCCGCGCTCAGAACGCGTAGCGCACCGTGCAGTAGGGCATCGTCTCGGCGAGCAGGGCCTTGAAGCGGGTGAGCCAGCGGCCCTTCCAGCCGGCCCGGTAGCGCAGGTTGGTGCCCCCGCCCTCCGAGACCTTCGCCTCCTGGATGTCCGGCCGCCAGAGCAGGTCCTCGGCCTTGGGGTGCCAGCCGAGATTGACCGCGTGCAGATCCGCGTTGTGGGTCAGCATGATGATCTCGCACTTGAGCTGCGCCTTGGCGGCGTCGGACAGCGTCGCGTCGATCTCGGCGAACAGCGCCCGCCAGTCGGCCTCCCAGCCCTCGTAGAGGATCACGGGCGAGAAGTTGGCGTGGACCTCGTAGCCGGCGGCCACGAACTCGTCGATGGCGGCGATCCGCTCGGCGATCGGGGCGGTGCGCACGTCCACGATCCGGGCGATCCGCGCCGGCATGAGCGAGAAGCGGACGCGCGTCTTGCCCTGCGGATCGTAGGCGAGGAGGTCGCGGTTGACGGCCTTGGTGGCGAAGGAGGCCTTGGCGTTGGGCAGGGTGCGAAACAGCGCGACCAGGGCGCGGACGCCGTCGCTGACCGCCGCGTCGACCGAGAGGTCGCCGTTCTCGCCGATATCGTAGACCCAGTGCTCCGGATCGATCGGGTCCGGCTCCGGCAGGCGCCCCTGGCGGCCGGCGTGGCGGGCGATCGCCGCGCAGGCCTGCTCGAGGTTCACGAACAGCGAGATCGGGTTGGAGAAGCCCTTGCGGCGCGGCACGTAGCAATAGGCGCAGGCCATGGCGCAGCCGTTGGAGGTCGAGGGCGCGATGAAGTGGGCGCTGCGGCCGTTGGGGCGCATCGCCAGCCCCTTCTTCACGCCGAGGACCAGCGTCGAGCGCTTGATCCGCACCCAATCCTCCACCGAGCCGGCGTTGCCGTGGAGTTCCGGGATGTTCCAGTGCGACGGCACGACGATGCGCGCGGCGTCGGGAAAGCGCGCCAGGATGTCCCGGCCCAGCGGGAAGTCGCCGACAGTGGGCTCGTGATAGATCGTCCGGATATCGAGCAGGTCGCGGGTCAGGGCCATGGACGATCCGGGGCCCGGAAGCGGCCCGCGACCCGATATGGTGCGCGGCGACGCGGCCGGAATGCCTTGCGACCCGGAGTCTCTCTTCGCGCGGCGCGCGAAGAGCTCGGGATCGGGCGCGGCGCGCGTTGATCGTTCAACGATATCTTACGATTCGGTGCCATGAGTCCCTCATCTTCGAGTGGACGTGCGATGATCGTTCGGGACCAGGAGAGATCCGAGCCGGGCTCACCCGGCTCCGGTGAATCTCTCGACCCTGCAGATCCGAGGTGGGGCGCGCTGATCCGGCGGGATCAGCTGGAGGCCATGCGCGGGAGCGTGCTGGCGGCCATCCCGGTCAACATGCTGCTCGGCGTGGCGAGCATGCTCGTCGCCTACAGGAGCGGGCACGGCACCGTGGGGGCCATCTGGTTCGCGGCGTCGACCAGCGTCAACCTCCTGCGAATCGCCCTCTGCCGGATCCCCTGCCTCGGCCTGGCGCTGACCGCCGACATGACGCCGAGCCTGGCCGCGGCCGCCGCGCGCTCCGTCGACCGGCACCTGCGCGTCTTCACGGTCGCGGCGTTCCTCTCCGGACTGGTCTGGGCCTGTCAGCCGCTCCTGTGCGACGGCTACACGACCGCCGAGACCCTGTTCTACCTGACCATCACCTGCGGCGTGACCGCGGGGGCGGTGACGCACGGGATCGCGTACGCGCGCATCCCCCTCGCCTTCATCGCCCTGCCGCTGCTGTCCGTCGTGGCCTGCCTCGCCTATGCCGGCGACTTCGACCGGAACTGCCTCGCGGCCTGCGTGCTGCTCTACTTCCTCGCCCTGACGCACACGGCGTTCCGCAGCGAGTCCGTGTTTCGCGAGGCGAGCCGGCTCAAGAACGAGGCCCACGCCCTCGCCCGGTCCCGCGCCGAGGCCCATGCCAGCGCCAGCGCCCTCGTGGACGAGATGCGGTGGCGCGCCACGCACGACGATCTCACCGGCCTGCTGAACCGCGCGGGCTTCCTCCAGGCGACGGAGAACCGGCTCCGCACCGGGACCCTCAGCCTGCTGATGCTCGACCTCGACGGGTTCAAGTTCGTCAACGACGTCTACGGCCACAAGGCGGGCGATCGGGTGCTCGTCGAGGTGGCGCGCCGGCTGAAGGACGCGCTGCCGGAGAACGGTCTCGCGGCCCGGCTGGGCGGCGACGAGTTCGCGGTGCTGTACGATCCCGTGACGTCGGGCGTGCCCGACGACGTCATGGCGGCGAACCTCATCGCCGCGGTGTCCCAGCCGTTCGACGGCTTCGACGCGGGCCGCCTCGGGGTCAGCATCGGCGTCCACGCGAGCGCGGAGCCGAGCTTCACCGAGATGCTGAGCTGCGCCGACGAGGCGCTCTACGCCGCGAAGGCCGCCGGGCGGAACCGCTACCGGGTGTTCGATTCGGGCCTGCGCGAGGGGCTGCAGATGCGGCGGGACCTGGAGCGCGACCTGTCGCAGGCCCTGGTCGAGAACGCCCCGAAGGTCTGGTTCCAGCCGATCTACGCGGCCGATGGCCGGACCCTGGTCGGGCTGGAAGCCCTGATCCGCTGGGAGCATCCGCGGCTCGGCTGGATCGCGCCCCCGGACCTGATCGCCGCCGCCGCGATGGCCGGCCTGACCGAATCGCTGCTCCGCTACATCCTCGAGCAGGTCTGCGCGATGCTGGAGATCCTGCATCGCCGCGGCCTGAGCGGCGTGCGCGTGGCGATGAACGTCTCACCCCGGGAGATGGCGCAGGTCCCCGTGGACGAGATCGTCATCGGGCGCCTGAACCTCCTCGGCCTGCCGCCCACCATGCTGGAGATCGAGATCACCGAGGAGACGGCCCTCGACATCGGCGCGGTGCAGGGCAAGCTGCAGGCGCTGTCCCGCGCCGGCATCCGGGTCGCCCTGGACGATTTCGGCATCGGCTACTCGTCGCTCTCCTCGCTGCGCCAGCTCAAGGCGGACCGGATCAAGATCGACCGGAGCTTCGTGACCGGCCTCGGGGCGAGCGACGACAAGCGCGGGCTCGTCCTCGCCGTCCTCGGCCTCGGCCGGCTGCTCGGGCTCGACGTGGTGGCGGAAGGCGTCGAGTCGGCTGAGGACCTGAACATCCTGCAGGCGATGGGCTGCCCGTTCCTGCAGGGCTACCATCTCGGCCGCCCGATGCCGGTGGAAGATCTGGAGACCACCCTGCTCAGCACCCGCATCGCCGCGGCCTGAGCCGGTGCCGGCGCGCGCGGCTCAGAACCGCCCGGCATCCGCCGGATCGCGGCGCATCAGCCGGCGCGCCGCCGCGCGCCACAGGCGGTCCGGAATCCCGTAGAGCCACACGAGCGCCGCGCACCCGGCGATCGCCAGCAGGAACAGCCAGGCCAGCGCCTCGAGGATGGGCCCCGGCGGCGTTCCGGACTCGGTCCGGTCGTACCAGAGCGGGTCCGTGTCCCAGGGCGGATCGTCGTTGTCCACGGCAGAACCCTCCACCGCGGGTCCGAATGCGGCCCGGGGCGCTCGCGCGGCGGTGACCGATGAATCGGTCCGCGTCACTCCTCTGCCGGCCCGGTCCGCACACGCCTGACCGGGTCCAGCGCGGTCACGCTACAGGCCCCGCCGCGCGCCCTTCGAATACCCATTTCGGACTACGGCCTTCGACCGGCCGCGCTTTTCCACATCCAACTTTCTCCGCAATTTATTGCTTAGTTTGCGGGCTATGGCATTCTGACCGTCTAAAAGACTGCGTGACCTGCCATGAGATCTGCCAAACGCCTGTGGCACGAGCGCTGGGCGCTGTGTTCGATGCTGGCCCTGTCGGCCGCCTGCGGGCCGCCGGCGCGGGCGGCGGACATGCGCATCGAGGCCGCCAAGATCACCGGCGGTGATCTCTGGATCATCGGTTACGCCGACGATCCGGGGGTGGAGATCACGCTCGACGGCCAGTTCCCCCACCGGACCGACAGCCGCGGCTATTTCGAGTTTCGCGTCGTCTATCATCCGGCCACCTGCATCGCGACGCTGCGGACGCCGAAACAGACCCGCAGCATCGTGGTCGGCGAGTGCGGCCAGCAGGGGCCGCAGGCGCCCGGGCTCGCCGGCCCGCGCGGCGAGACGGGTCCGCGGGGCGAGGCCGGGCCTCCCGGCGAGCGGGGCGCGATGGGACCGCCCGGGCCGCCCGGACCCCAGGGGCCAGCCGGCGCGGAGGGCGTCGCCGGACCGCCGGGCCCGCCGGGCGAGCGCGGCCCCATCGGCATGGCCGGCGCACCGGGGCTGATGGGGGCCATGGGCCCGCCCGGCCCGCCCGGGCCGCCCGGCGGCACCCGCGGGCAGCCGGCTTCCCCGAGCGCCGCGCCGAAACCGAACCCGTCGGCCGCGCTGGCAGGGCCGGCGCCGAAGCCGCGGCCGCCGGCGCGGGCGCGCCGCGCACCCGAGCCGGAATCCGCGCCCGAGGGACCGCTGGATCTGGAGCCCGACGCCGGCGGCGGCGGGATGGACCGCTACTAGGCGCGGACCGGTGTCGACCGCAGGGCCAGCCGCGGAACGGGCCACCCTGCCCGGCCAGGGGCGACGCGTCGGCCCCCAAGTCTCGCGTGGCTGCACGCCGGCAATAGTCTTTGGAAGAGCGTATTTATGCGACTTAACAACTCAATTCGCTCGCGTGCCGCGCTGTCCGCGCCGGGTGTGTCACCTTAATGCCCCAACGCCGCACATTCCGCCGCCAGACCCGCACCGAGGCGAGCCAAAGCGCCCGGTTTGCGCTAAGCGTGACGGTGGGGCGGGCTTGATCGGAGACGAGCGAAACGCCGTACCTTGGCCGTTTTCGTCTCGGACTTCCGGACCGAAAGAGACCGCAAGGGCTTGTTCATCGTGACACGACGTCCACCAGCGAGTTGCCCGACGTTCCGCCTGGCCGGGATGGTGTCCGGACTCGCGATGCTGGCTGCCATGCCGGCATCGGCCGAGACTCTGGAGAGCGCTCTCGCGAAGGCCTATCAGGGCAATCCGAGCCTGAACGCCAGCCGTGCGGGCGTGCGCGCTATCGACGAGAACGTGGCGATCGCGCAGTCGGGCTACCGGCCGACCGTCAACGTCAACGCCGCGATCGGCGTCCAGTACCTTCAGACGCGCTCGTCCAGCACGGTCGCGACGGCGGCCACCGGCGGCACGGCCGCGACCACCGCCGGATCGGCCCTCGGGACGACGGGCGGCGGCCTGGGCGGAACGGCGGGCGCCGGGACGACCGGGACCGGAACGACCACGGGGATCGGGACGACGGGGATCGGGACCGCGGGCGGCACCACCGGCATCGGAACCTCAGGTGCCGGGGCGGCGGGATCCGCGACCGGCGGCGAGGGCCTGTCCGGCGGCGCGACCTCCGACATCGCGAGCCAGGTCATCACCTCCCGGCGGACGACGCGCACCACCTACCTGCCGAGTTCCGCCAGCCTGAACGTCACGCAGACGATCTTCAACGGCTTCCAGACCGACAACACGGTCCGGCGCGCGGAGTCGCAGGTCTACAGCCAGCGCGAGAGCCTGCGCTTCACCGAGCTGTCGGTTCTGTACAGCGCCGTCCAGGCGTACATGAACGTGCTCAGCAACACGGCGACGCTGGAGCTGAACCGGAACAACGTCGAGGTTCTGGAAGAGCAGCTCCGCCAGACCCGGGACCGCTTCAACGTCGGCGAGGTGACCCGGACCGACGTCGCGCAGGCCGAGGCCCGACTGGCCGGCGCGCGATCGCAGGTCGCCCAGGCCGAGTCGACTCTCCGCACGAGCATCGGCGTCTACCGGCAGAATATCGGCGTCGAGCCGCGCCAGCTCGCGCCGGGTCGGCCGCTGGACCGGTTCGTGCCGCGCAGCCTCGATCAGGCGATCGCCGTCGGCCTGCGCGAGCACCCGCAGGTCGTCTCGGCCATCCACAACGTCGACGCGAGCGAGGCCCAGGTGAAAGTCCTGGAAGGCCAGCTCGCCCCGCAGCTCAGCCTGCAGGGCTCGCTCAGCCAGCTCTACGACCAGAACGGACCGAACCAGAGCTTCTTCGTCGGCTTCGTCGGCGGACGGCTCTCGATCCCGATCTACGAGGGCGGCCAGACCTACGCGCAGATCCGGCAGGCCAAGGAGTCGGTCGGCCAGGCCCGCATCCAGGTCGACCAGATCCGCGATCAGGTCCGCGCCCAGATCGTCGATTTCTGGGGCCGGCTCGAGGCCGCCAAGGCGCAGGTCATCGCCGCCCAGGCCCAGGTCCAGGCCAACGAGGTGGCGCTGAACGGCGTGCGCGAGGAAGCGCGCGTCGGCCAGCGCACGACCCTCGACGTGCTCAACGCGCAGCAGGAACTGCTGAACTCCCGGGTGAACCTCATCGTCGCCCAGCGTGACCGGGTCATCTTCTCCTACGGGGTGGTCCAGGCGATCGGACAGTTGACCGCGCGCTTCACGGCGCTCCCGGTCGAATACTACAGCGCCAAGGTTCACTACGATCAGGTCAAGGATCTCTGGTTCGGCCTGCGCACCCCGGACGGTCGCTGACGGCTTTTCCACGGGGAGTGTGTTGTGGGCGCGCTTGCCGTCACGAAACGGCATGGAATACTGATTGAACATCGATCCATTCGGGTCGCTTTCCAGTCTCCCATGCCCGAGTGCGCCTGCCGATGAGTGCAGCAAGCCCCAAGATCCCGGACTCGAAATTCCAGGACAAGGCTGCCGATAAGGCGCACGAGCCTTCGATGGAAGAGATCCTCGCGTCGATCCGGAGGATCATCGCCGACGATCAGGCCGCCAAGCCGGCCGAGGTCGCGGCGCCCGCTCCGGAGCCCGACGACGTGCTCGACCTCGCGGAGGTCGCCGAGCCGGTGATGCGCCCGCGCGTCGTCGAGCCGGAACCGGAACCCGAGCCGGCGCCGGACCTGCTCGACTTCGACGCGATCGACTTCGAGGACCCGGTGACCGCCGCGCCCGAACCGGAGCCCGAGCCCGAGCCCGAGCCGGCCCCGGAGCCGCCGCCCCCACCGCCTCCGCCCCCGCAGCCCGTGCTCCAGGCCGCCCGCGCGCCCGAGCCGGAGCCCGAGGCCCTGGTCTCTCCGGCCACGGATGCCAGCGTCAGCGGCGCGTTCAACCTGCTGGCCCACACCGTGCTGACGCAGAACGCCCGGACCCTGGAGGATCTCGTCAAGGAGATGCTCCGGCCGATGCTGAAATCCTGGCTCGACGACAACCTCCCGGCCGTGGTCGAGCGCCTCGTGCGCGCCGAGATCGAGCGGGTGTCGCGCGGCCGCTGAGCCGGCGGCCTGGGTACGGCGGCCGCGGGCCGCCGTCCGCGTGTTGACGGGAGCGGCGTGACGGTCGAAAGCGGGGCCACCCCCGTTTGGACAAGCGCCGGCCCGTACCCGCGATGATGGACAAGACCTTCGAGCCCACCTCCGTCGAGGCGCGGATCTCCGCCGCCTGGGCCGAGGCGGACGCCTTCCGTGCCGGCCGGCCCGAGCGCGTCGGGGCCCCGCCGTACTGCATCGTGATCCCGCCGCCGAACGTGACGGGCTCCCTGCACATGGGCCACGCCCTCAACAACACGCTGCAGGACATCCTCTGCCGCTTCGAGCGCATGCGCGGCAAGGACGTGCTCTGGCAGCCGGGGACGGACCATGCCGGCATCGCCACCCAGATGGTGGTCGAGCGGCGGATGATGGAGCGTCAGGAGCCCGGCCGCCGCGAGATCGGCCGCGCGGCCTTCGTCGAGAAGGTCTGGGCCTGGAAGGCGGAATCCGGCGGCGCGATCGTCAACCAGCTGAAGCGGCTCGGCGCCTCGTGCGACTGGTCCCGCGAGCGCTTCACCATGGACGAGGGGCTGAGCCGGGCCGTGCTCAAGACCTTCGTCGACCTGCACCGGCAGGGCCTGATCTATCGCGACAAGCGGCTGGTGAACTGGGACCCGAAGTTCCAGACCGCGATCTCGGACCTGGAGGTCCAGCAGGTCGAGACCAGGGGCCATCTCTGGCACTTCGACTACCCGGTGGTGGACGAGGCCGGCGCCGAGACCGGCGCCGTCATCACGGTGGCCACCACCCGCCCCGAGACGATGCTGGGCGACACCGGCATCGCGGTCCATCCCGAGGACGCGCGCTACACCGCGCTCGTCGGCCAGCGCGTGCGCCTGCCGCTGGTCGGGCGGCTGATCCCGATCGTGGCCGACACCTACTCGGATCCCGAGAAGGGCACGGGCGCGGTCAAGATCACGCCCGCCCACGATTTCAACGACTTCGACGTCGGCCGCCGCCACGGACTCGGCCTGATCAACGTCCTCGATCCCGAGGGCCGGATGCTGCTCGACGGCAACGCCGAGTTCCTCGACGGCGTCGCGCCCGAGCCGGAGGCCCTGGCGCTCCACGGCCTCGACCGGGCGCAGGCCCGCAAGGAGGTGGTGGCGCTGATGGAGGCGCGCGGTCGGCTGCGCGCGATCGAGCCGAACACCCACGCGGTCCCGCACGGCGACCGCTCGGGCGTGGTCATCGAGCCCTACCTGACCGACCAGTGGTACGTGAACGTCAAGCCGCTCGCGGAGCGCGCCCTCCAGGCGGTGCGCGACGGGCAGACCAAGTTCGTGCCCGAGAACTACGAGAAGATCTTCTTCCAGTGGCTCACCAACATCGAGCCGTGGTGCATCTCGCGCCAGCTCTGGTGGGGCCACCAGATCCCGGTCTGGTACGACGACGCCGGCGGCATCTTCGTCGCCGAGAGCGAGGCCGAGGCGCAGGCGGCGGCCGACGCGCAGCACGGCCGGCCGGTCGCGCTCACCCGCGACGCGGACGTCCTCGACACGTGGTTCTCCTCGGCGCTCTGGCCGTTCTCGACGCTGGGCTGGCCGGACACGACCCCGGAACTCGCGCGCTTCTACCCGACCAACACCCTGGTGACCGGCAAGGACATCCTGTTCTTCTGGGTCGCCCGGATGATGATGATGGGCCTGCACCTCACCGACCGGGCGCCCTTCGACACGGTCTACCTGCACACCCTGGTGCGGGACGCGTCGGGCGCGAAGATGTCGAAGTCGAAGGGGAACGTCGTCGATCCCCTGGAACTGATCGATCAGGTCGGCGCCGACGTCCTGCGCTTCACCCTCTGCGCCCTGGCCGTCCAGGGCCGCGACATCAAGCTGTCCACCGACCGTGTCCAGGGCTACCGCAACTTCGCGACCAAGCTCTGGAACGCCGCCCGCTTCGCCGAACTGAACGGCTGCCGCCTCGACCCGGCCTTCGACCCGCGCTCCGCCACCGGCGCGATCAACCGCTGGGCGCTCACCGAGGCGGCCCGCGCGGTCGACGAGGTCGCGGGCGCCCTCGAGGCCTTCCGCTTCAACGACGCGGCGGCGGTGGCCTACCGCTTCGTCTGGAACATCTTCTGCGACTGGTATCTCGAGCTCGCCAAGCCGGTGCTCCAGGGCGAGAGCGTCGATCCGGCGATCCGGGCCGAGACGCAGGCGAGCGTGGCGTTCCTGATCGATCAGGTCGCCAAGCTGCTCCACCCGTTCATGCCGTTCCTCACGGAGGAGCTGTGGGCGATCAAGGGCGCCGACCTGTCGGAGCGCGGCCTGCTGACCCTGGCCGCCTGGCCGGACCTCGGCGGCCTCGCCGACGCGGCCGCGGAGGCCGAGGTCGGGTTCGTGGTCGATCTCGTCAGCCAGATCCGCTCGGCGCGGTCCGAGACCAATGTCCCGGCCGGCGCGCAGATCCCGCTGGTGATGGTCGGCGCCGCCCCGGAGGTGAGAGCGCGGGTTGAGGCGTGGCGCGACACGCTCCTGCGTCTCGCTCGGCTGTCGGAGATCACCTTCTCCGAGACGCCGCCGAAGAACTCGGTGCAGCTCCTAGTGCGCGGCAGCGTCGCCGCGCTGCCCCTTGAAGGCGTGGTCGACCTCGCGGCCGAGGTCGCGCGCCTGAAGAAGGAGCAGGGCAAGGCGCAGGGCGAGATCAAGAAGATCGACGCGAAGCTCGGCAACGCCGACTTCGTGGCCCGGGCGCCCGAGGAGATCATCGAGGAGAACCGGGAGCGCCGCGAGAGCGAGTCGGCGCGGCTGGCGAAGATCGAGGAAGCTCTGGTCCGGCTCAGCGGCGACTGAGCGCCCGTCCGGGAGCGCTCCGACGTGTCAGGCCCGCCCCGGGGGTGACCCGGCCCCGGAGGCTCGCCCGTCAGCGTCGGGTGCCGAGGGTTCCGGTGAACGCCCGCGGCCCGCCCCAACTGGCGGCGGACGCGTCGTTCGGGGTCCAGAAGCCGTCCTGCGACGCGCCCCGCGGATGCAGGGAATAGTCCGGTGGAACGTAGCCGCCCGACTGGTTCCAGTAGCCGGGCCGGAAGTTGGCCGCCGATTTCGCAACGCGCTCATCTCCGGGGCGGCGCGTATCGACGCTGTACGTTCTCTCGGAAACGCTGCGCAGCGCGCGACTTGCGACGGCGGGCTTCGCGTCGAAGTAATCACGGTAATCCGCGTACGACTCGACCGCCAGCGCGCCGACAGTCGATCCGAAGAACATGGCGGCCGCCAACAGCACCTTCATTGTCAATTCCTCTGCCTACACACTCGGATCTGGCGGCACCGAGATTGCGCCGGCCCGCCGAACTGAGCGGTATTTAAGATCGACTCCCGGAAACTGCGGTGCTGGGCGGCACGAGCCCGGATCCGGCTCGGCCAGCGCCGCGACGTCGGGCCTCCGGTCTCGGTCACGCGCCGCGATCGCGCTGGGGCTCCGCGAGCGCTCGGCTACCTGTCCAAACGGTAATTTGATCGCCACGCCCGGGTCAGGCGCCGCCCCTTAGACAGATCCCATCGATGGCCGCGACCGCCGGCGTCGTCCCGATCAGTCCCGAGAGGTTGAGACCCCCCATGACCGAGACCCGTCCCACTGGCCGCACCTCGCGCCGCGCCC
Organism: Methylobacterium oryzae; assembly: GCF_021398735.1. Lineage (NCBI taxonomy): Bacteria > Pseudomonadati > Pseudomonadota > Alphaproteobacteria > Hyphomicrobiales > Methylobacteriaceae > Methylobacterium > Methylobacterium oryzae. The sequence goes on along the minus strand of NZ_CP090349.1, from coordinate 1,296,356 downwards.
TCGCCTCCGTGGCGGCCGCCGCGCTGATCGCCGGCGGTGCCATCGGCAGCGGTTATCTGCCGGCCGCGACCCCGGCCTACGCGCAGGCGCTGCCCAAGTCGCCGATCGAGGCCCCCGAGCACCCGCCGGGCTCGTTCGCCGGTATCGTCAACAAGGTGAAGCCGGGCGTCGTCTCGGTGAAGGTGAAGCTCGACGACTCGGCGAGCAGCGACGACGACGACGGACCGAGCCAGGGGCGCAACCTCCAGAACGTGCCGCCGCAGCTGCGCGAGTTCTTCAAGCGCTTCGGCCAGAACGGCCCCGGCGGGATGCAGCCCCAGCATCAGGGCCCGCGCGGCGCTGTCGGCTCCGGCTTCATCATCTCGGCCGACGGCTACGTGGTCACCAACAACCACGTGGTCGACCATGCCAAGACCGTGCAGGTGACGCTGGACGACGGGCGCACTCTCGACGCCAAGGTCATCGGCAAGGATTCCAAGACGGACGTCGCCCTGCTGAAGATCACCGAGGGCTCGAACTTCCCGTACGTCCAGTTCGGAAAGGCCGCGCCGCAGGTCGGCGACTGGGTCGTGGCGATCGGTAACCCGTTCGGCCTCGGCGGCACCGTGACCGCCGGCATCGTCTCGGCCCGCGGCCGCGACATCGGCGCCGGCCCCTACGACGACTTCCTGCAGATCGACGCCCCGATCAACAAGGGCAACTCGGGCGGCCCGACCTTCAACGTCAACGGCGAGGTGGTCGGCATGAACACCGCCATCGCGTCCCCGTCGGGCGGCAGCGTCGGCCTCGCCTTCGCGATCCCCGCCGAGACCGTCCAGGCGGTGGTCGACCAGCTCCGCACCGACGGCAAGGTCGCCCGCGGCTACCTGGGCGTCCAGATCCAGCCCGTGACGCAGGACATCGCCGAGGGCCTGGGCCTCGACAAGGCCAAGGGTGCCCTGGTCGACCACGCCGAGAACGGCACCCCGGCGGCCAAGGCCGGCCTGAAGGCGGGCGACGTGATCGAGAAGGTCAACGGCGACACGGTGGACAGCGCCCGCGAGCTGTCGCGCAAGATCGCCGGCCTGAAGCCGGGCGCCAAGGTCGAGCTGAGCTACCTGCGCGGCGGCAAGACCGACACCGCCACGGTGACGCTGGGCACGATGCCGACCGACGGCACCAAGATGGCGAGCCGCGACGACGACTCGGGCAACGGCCAGCCGCGGCTCGGCCTGCAGCTCGCCCCGGCCGGCGATGTCGGCCTGTCGGATCAGGGCGTCGCGGTGGTCCAGGTCGATCCCGACGGCCCGGCGGCCGCCAAGGGTATCGAGGCGGGCGACGTGATCCTCGACGTCGGCGGCCAGAGCGTGGCCCGTCCGTCGGACGTGGCGACGCAGATCCGGGCGGCCGAGTCGAGCGGGCGCAAGGCCGTGCTGATGCGGGTGAAGAGCGGCAAGGGCCAGACCCGGTTCGTGGCGGTCTCGCTCAACAAGAAGGCCGGCTGAGGCCGGTTTCTCCCGGCGCGGGGTCCGCCCCGCGCCGTCTCGTGGTGACCTCCGACTCGCGCCGGCCGTACAGGCCGGCGCTTTTTCGTGGCTCACCTGACCGCGTTCGCGGGTCTCAGCGACCCGGGACCGGTATGCCCAGTCCCGGCCCGAGCCGCGTCCGGCACCGTCCCAGCGCCGCGAAGGCGGCGTTCGAGTCCCGGGCGAGGCGCATGAGGTCTCCCAGGCGTGCCCGGCCGCGCGCGAAGGCGAAGAACACCGCGGCGATGTCGGGCTCGCCGTCCGGCGTGAGGGCCGAGGCCGCGAAAACCGGGAGGGCCTGGTCGGCCGGATCGCAGATCACCCGCACGGCCGCGAAGGGCAGGCCGTGCCGGCCCGCGAAGGACGCGGCCACGTGCGATTCCATGTCGACGGCCGCGGCGCCGGTGGTGGTCCGCAGGTCCGTCTTGCCGTCGACCGCGAGCACCGCCGTGTCGACGCCCGCCAGATCCGCCGGGATCACCCGCGGCCCGACGCCGGACAGGAGGTTGAGCAGCGTGGCCGACAGGTCGAGATCGGCGGCGCGCCGCCCCTCCTCGCTCACCACGCCGGTGCCCACCACGACGTCGCCGGGCCGGAGCGAGGGATCGAGGCCGCCCGCGATGCCGAAGCTGACAACCGCCCGGCAGCCGGGCTGGCCGCGGGCCTCCAGGAGCTGGCGGAGCCGGTAGGGATTGCCGCCGGCTCCCACGGCCTCGACCCCCGCCCCCGCCGCCATGCGGCGCTCGCGGGCGAGGCCGGTAACGGCCAGGACGGGTGCGGCGGGATCGATCATGGCGCGCTCGTGGACGAGTCCGGCGAGGTCCGCAAGAAGGCGCGAGCGCCGAGGCGGGGTCCGGGCCGGATCCGACGCGGGGGGCGGTTCGTCCGGTCCCGCGGGATCGCTGTCTGAGGAGGCCACGTGTCTCGTACCGGGGCTCGCGGATCGGCTGTCGGGACGGTCGAGCGCGCCGCGATCCGGCGGAGCGGAGCCGGCCCGCCGGGCCGGCCCCAGGACGTCGGCGGACGTCACATGCCGAACTGGACGCGCCGGCTGTTGCCACGCTTGAGGTTGCGGAAGCGCGCCATCGCCCAGAGCGGGAAGAACTTCGGGTAACCATGGTACCGCAGGTAGAAGACCCGCGGGAAGCCCGTGGCGGTGTAGCGCTCCTCCTTCCAGAACCCGTCCGCGCCCTGCGTGCGGGTCAGGAAGTTGATGCCCCGGGTCACGGCCGGGTCGTCGACCGCGCCGGCCGCCATCAGGGCGAGGAGCGCCCAGGCGGTCTGCGAGGCGGTGGACGAGCCGGGCTCGAAGGCCGGGTCGATCTTGTACGAGGAGGCGTCCTCGCCCCAGCCGCCATCCGGGTTCTGGATCCGGATCAGCCAGGACACGGCCTTCTGGATGCGCGGATCGGCGGAGTCGACCCCGGCGGCGTTGAGGGCGCAGAGCACCGACCACGTGCCGTAGATGAAGTTCATGCCCCAGCGGCCGTACCACGAGCCGTCCTCCTCCTGATCATTCAGGAGGTAGTTCACGCCGCGGTCGAGGGCGCGGGAGGTCTCCCGGGTCTCGCCGAGCTGGGACAGCATCCCGACCACGCGGGCGGTCACGTCCGCGGTCGGCGGGTCGAGCAGCGCGCCGTGATCCGAGAACGGGATGTGGTTGAGGTACATGTGGTTGTTGTCGGCGTCGAACGCCGCCCAGCCACCGTCCTCGGATTGCAGCCCCTCGACCCATTCCCGGGCGCGGGCGATCGCGGCCTTGTAGTCCGGCATGCCGGCGACGAGGCCGTGCTGGTGCATGGCCCGGTCCATCGCCATCACCACCACGGCGGTGTCGTCGAGGTCGGGATAGTGGGCGTTGGCGTACTGGAACGCCCAGCCGCCCGGCCGGACCTTCGGCTTGCGCGCCGCCCAGTCGCCGACGATGTCGAGCACCTGCCGAGGCTTCAGCCAGTCCAGACCGGCGCGGGCCTGGGCCTCGGCCTCGGGGCCGCCGGCCTCGAGCAGCGCGTGGCTCGCGAGCGCCGTGTCCCAGACCGGCGAGACGCAGGGCTGGACGTAGGCCTCGTCGGCCTTCTCGACGACGAGCTTCTCGATGGCGTCGCAGGCGACGCGGACCTGCGGGTGATCGGGCCGGTAGCCCATCACCTCATACATCAGCACCGAGTTGACCATGGCGGGGAAGATGGCGCCCAGGCCGTCCTCGCCGTTGAGGCGCTCGCTCACCCAGGCGCGCGCCATCTCCATGGCGCGCTGCCGGCTCTTGCGCGGCAGGTGGTTCTCGACCCGCTGCAGCACCCGGTCGATGAAGCCGAAGATCGGGGTCCAGGGCCACGTAGCGTGGGGCGAGCCCGGCCAGGAGCGGACGCTCTCCGGCGGGGTGACGAACAGCTCCTGCACGCTGATGCCGCGGGGATTGCGCGCCCGGGGCTTGGTCGCCTGCAGCACGAACAGCGGCACCACGGTGGTGCGGGCCCAGTAGCTGATCTTGTCGAGGTGGAACGGGAACCACTTCGGCAGGAACATCACCTCGACGGGCATCACCGGCACGGCGCGCCACGGCACCTCGCCGTAGAGGGCCAGCATGAAGCGGGTGAACACGTTGGCGTTGGCCGCGCCGCCGCGGGACAGGATGCCCTCGCGCGCCCGGCGCATGTGCGGCGCCTCGATGTCGTCGCCGATCATCTTGAGGGCGAAATACGCCTTGACCGTGCAGCTCATGTCGAACGGCCCCTCGTGGACGAGGGCCCATCCGCCGTGCCGCCCCTGGGTGCGGCGGAGGTAGTTGCCGATCTTGGCCTCGAGGTCGCCGGGGACCCGCGTGCCGCGGAAATGGTGGAACAGGATGTACTCGGACGGGATCGTGGCATCCGCCTCGAGCTCGAAGCAGATGTGCCCGTCGTCGTGCGCCAGGGCGGTCAGCGCGCGCGTCGCCTGCGCCACGCCGCGCTCGACGTCCTCGAGCGAGATCCCCTGAGTCTTCGAGCGCTGCAGCGCCTCGACTTTGCTAACGGCCTCTCTCATAGTCCTCGCCTCGAACGACCGCCTCGCGGCGGACGCCATGCCTCAAGCTGCGCCGCGCACCTGGGTTCCAGCACGCGCGGCAGATCCCGCACGCAAGGAACGTGCGGCCGTCTGGCCAGAGCGGATCGCTCCCTCGATCGTCGACGGCAGGCCGGTGGCGGTCCAATCGCCTGCCAGGACGAGATTGTCGTAGGCGGTTTCGGCCTTCGGGCGCCGCGCGGCTTCCGCCGGCGTCGCCGCGAAGGTCGCACGCTTCTCCTTTACGATCTGCCAGCTGGGCAGGTCGGGTGCAAGGTTGCACAACTGTGCGATCTCGGCCCAGATCTGCCGCGCGAGGTCTTCGCGGGGCACGTCGAGGAGCCGGTCGGCACCGCTGATCGTGACCGAATACCGGTCGGGATAGGCGAAAAGCCACTCCGTGAGGCTGTTGACCACGCCGAGGACGAGCGGGCTGCCGGGCTTCGGCACCAGCGCGAAATGCGCGTTCACGATAGAGCGGAATTCCACCGGTGCGAGGAGACCGGGCAACACCTCCCGGGCGACCCACGGCGGCAGCGCCAGCACGACGCCGTCCTCCGGACCGAGGGTCTCGGCACCGTCCGAGAACACGAGCTGCCCGACGCGGCCGTCCGCGAGGTCGAGGCCGCGCAGGCGCCGGCCGAGGCGGATCTCGCAGCCGCGGCTCGTGAGGTAGCGGATCGCCGGATCTACGAAGGCGTAGGACAGCCCTTCGACGGCCACGAGCGGGCGGCAGGCCTTGCCGCCCGCCCCCAGGGTCTCGCGCAGGATCCGCGCCGCCAGTCCGACGTCGCTGTCGCGGGGCTCGGTGTTGAGGGCCGCGAGCAGCACCGGGTGCCAGAGGCGCCGGTAGAGCGTGCCCTCGCAGGCCATGTGGGCGCCGATCGTGCCGCCCGCGCCCTCCGCCTTGCCGGAGGCCGCGCGCAGGATCCCGAGGGGCGCGAGGTAGTCCCGCGCCCGGGTGCCGGGGACGCGGCGGGCCGGGCTCATGACCCACCAGGGCAGCCGCCCGGCATTGGGCCGAAGCCGCCAGCGCTCGCCGGTCTTCAGGTCGGCGAAGTCGAACTCCGCCACGTCCGGCCCCACCAGGGCGTCGGCCGGCGCGCCGATCGTCCGGAGGAACCCGAGGGAATCGGCGTTGCCGGACAGGAGCAGGTGGTTGCCGTTGTCGATGGTCAGGCCGAGGGCCGGGTCGTAGTACGAGCGGCAGCGGCCGCCGGCCTGCTTGGCGGCCTCGTGCAGGACCACCCGGGCGCCGGATTCGGCGAGCGCGACGGAAGCGGCGAGGCCGGCGAGGCCGGCGCCGACGACGTGGACGGTGCCCATCAGATCAGGCCGTGCCGGACGACGACGCCCAGCAGCGCGAGCTTGCCGGGCTTCACCCGGGCGCGGGGCATCGCCCAGCCGCGCGCGAGGACCGCCTTGAGGTAGAGGTGATAGGCGGCGGCCATCAGCCGGGCGGCCTTGGTCGCCTTGCGGGGGCTGCGCCGGATGATTTCCCAGGTCGCCTGGTAGTGATCCTCGGCCTCGCGGGCGAGGGAGATGCAGACCTCGCCGATGCGGGGGTGGCCGATCGCCTCTGCCGGCGTCGGGTCGGTGAGGCCGATCGCCCGGAGCTTCTCGCGCGGCAGGTAGAGGCGGCCGCGCTCGGCATCCTCGTCGATGTCGCGCAGGATGTTGGTGAGCTGGAGCGCGCGGCCCTGGTGCCACGCCAGCCGGATGCCGTCCGCCTCCGGCATGCCGAAGATCCGCACCGACAGCCGGCCCACCGCGCTGGCGACCCGGTCACAGTAGAGGTCGAGGGTCTCGGCGTCGGGGGCGACGATGTCCTCGACGGCGTCCATCGCCATGCCGTCGATGACCGCCTGGAAATCCTCGCGCTTCAGGCCGAATCGGCGCACGGGCTCCACGAGGTCGCGCACCCGCGGGGCCGGGCGGCCGGCGTAGAGCGCGTCGATATCGGCCCGCCAGCGGTCGAGCTCGACCTGCCGGACGGCTCGGGTGCCGCCGTCGTCGGCGACGTCGTCGACGGCGCGGCAGAAGGCGTAGACGGCGTACATCGCCTCCCGCCGCTCCTTCGGCAGCAGGCGCATCGCCGTGTAGAAGGAGGAGCCGGCGGCGGGCAGCGCCGGGGCGGCGCTCGCGTGGTCCTGGGCGGGCGTGGCGGTGGCGGTCACGAGCGGATTCCCTGAGCCGCGGCCCGGACGGTCCGGCCGCGGAAGGGCCGGCGCGCCAGGGTGGCGGCGACGCCGCCCAGCGCCGTCAGCGCGAAGGCGGCCTTGCCGTGATGGACTTTCTCCGAGAGCGGGTCGCGCTCCAGCAGGCCCCGGCTCAGCACGACGGCGAGCCGGTGGATGGCGGCGATCTCCAGAGACAGGCGCAGGTCGTCGATCAGGTCCGGCAGGACCGCGCCCTCGTCGAGGAGGTCGAGGCAGCGCTGCGCCAGCTCGCGGATCGCGGCCCGGAGCTGCGGCGGCGCCTTCTCCTCCCCGAGCATCCCCACGGTGGCACCGTGGCGGTCGAGGCAATCCTGCGGGAGGTAGACCCGGTCGAGCGCCGCGAAGTCCTTGCCGCAATCCTGGAGGTGGTTGATCACCTGGAGCGCCGCGCAGATGGCGTCGGACGCCCGGTAGACCCGGGCCGGGTCTTCGCCGTGCACGTCGAGGACGTAGCGGCCCACCGGCATCGCCGAGTAGCGGCAGTAGTGGATCAGCTCGTCCCAGTCCGCGTAGCGGTTCTTGCGCGCGTCCATGCGGAACGCGTCGAGGAGTTCCAGGGCGTGCCGGGACGGCAGGCCGCGGGCCGCGAGCTCGCGCTTCAGCGGCTCGGCCTCGGGATCGGACGGCCCGGCGCCGGTGAGCGCGTCGGCGAGGCGATCGAGCAGCTCGATCTTGCGCTCGGGCGACAGGGCGGCGTGATCGGCCACGTCGTCGCCGGCGCGGACGAAGTTGTAGAACGCCAGGATCGCGCCCCGGTGGCGGGGATGGATCAGGTGCGAGGCGACGGGGAAGTTCTCGTCGCGGTGCCCCTTGCCGGAGCGCGTCGCGGTGGCGGAATCGAGGGTGCTCATGCGAGGTAGCCCGCCTCCCGGAACCACGTGATCGCGTCCGACAGGCCCTCGCGGTACGGCCGGGCCGTGTAGCCGAGTTCGGCGCGCGCCTTCCTGTCCGAGAAGAACATCCGGTAGCGCGACATGCGGATCCCGTCGATCGTCGCGAAGGGCTGCCTGCCGGTGACCCGCGCGGCGAGTTGCGCGAAGAACGCCACCGGGTAGACGGCGGCCCGGGGCAGATTCACGGTCGGCGGCTTGCGCCCGACCATGCCGGCGATGTCGGCGAGCATCTGCGAGAGGAACACGTCCTCGCCGCCGAGGATGTAGCGCTCGCCGATGCGGCCCTTGCGCAGCGCCAGGAGGTGTCCCTGGGCCACGTCGTCCACGTGGGCGAGGTTGAGCCCGGTATCGACGAAGGCCGGCATCTTGCCGAGCGCCGCCTCCTGGATGATCCGGCCGGTCGGCGTCGGCTTGACGTCGCGGGGACCGATCGGCGTCGACGGGTTGACGATCACCGCCCGCAGGCCGTCCCGGGCGACCATCTCCTCGACCACCCGCTCGGCCACGACCTTGCTGCGCTTGTAGGCGCCGATCGCGGTCTCGGGCGTCAGCGGCATGGTCTCGTCGGAGGGCGTGACGCCGTCGGCCGGCGGTTTGATCGTCGCGACGCTCGACGTGTAGACGACACGCTCCACGCCGGCCTCGAGCGCCGCGCGCATCATCAGGCGCGTGCCGTCGCGGTTGGTGCGGACGATCTCCTCCATGTCCGGCGCCCAGAGCCGGTAATCGGCCGCGGCGTGGATCAGGTAGCGCTGGCCGCGCATCGCCGCCGCCACGGCGGCCGGGTCGCGCATGTCGCCCTCGGCGATCTCCACGTCGGTCCAGGTGAGGTTGCGGCGGGGGCTCGACGCGCGCACGAGGATGCGCACCGGGAAGCCGGCCCGGCGGAACACGTCGACCAGGGCTGAGCCGAGGAAGCCGCTCGCGCCGGTGATCAGCACGGGACCGACCTCGGACGGGCCGGAAGCTGGGGCCTCTGCCATCGCGGATCTGGAGGATTACCGAAAACCAGTGCGGCCGGGGATCCCCAGCCGCGCCGCGCTTGTGTCATCGAACCGCCCGAGCGGCAAGCTTGAGCGGTGCCGGACAGGGTCGCGCCGCGGCGCGGCACGCGCCCGTGGGCGTGTTCCGCACAACAGGCGGGGCCGTCCCGGCAGGGCCCGGCACGGGACGCGCGGCCCGAATCCCCGCGGCCGCGGGGAGTTCGGGCCCGCCACCCAAGCCGCGACCCACGACGCGACCTTGCCACGACCTTGCCAGGTCGCGAAAAACCGACTATGCGCCGCCCCTCGCGTTCGCTCCGGCCGGGGGCTGAACGGACGGTGCCGCTCGCGGCACAGGGCTCTCCCAGATCCCGTCGTCCGGTGTCTCCGCCTTCGATCAACCGCTCGGGCCTGAAAATCGGCTCGAAGGGCTTGGCGCCGAGCGTAGCGCGAGATGAACCGGCCCGAATCAGCCGCCTTCCGGCGGCCGGGCTCCTTTTGACGATGAAAGGCCCGACAATGCCTCTCTACGAGCATGTGCTCTTGGCCCGCCAGGACGTGACGTCCCAGCAGGTCGAGACGATGATCGACACCTACAAGGGTGTGATCGAGCAGAACGGTGGCCGTCTCGAGAAGATCGAGATGTGGGGCGTGAAGTCCCTCGCCTACCGGATCAAGAAGAACCGCAAGGCGCACTTCGCCCTCCTCAACATCGACGCCCCGCCGGCCGCCATCGCCGAGATGGAGCGCCAGATGCAGATCTCCGAGGACGTGCTGCGCTTCATGACCATCCGGGTCGAGGAGCTCGATTCCGAGCCGTCCGCCATGATGCAGAAGCGCGACCGCGACGACCGCAAGGATCGCGAGCGCGGCCGTCGTCGCGATGACGAGGGCTTCGGCGGTGGCGGCTTCGGCGGCGACCGTGGTGACCGCGGCGATCGCGGTGACCGCGGCGAGCGCAGCTTCGGCGGGGAGGGCTAACCCATGGCATTCGGTGCTGGTGCGGGCGGCGGACGCCGTCCCTTCTTCCGTCGTCGCAAGACCTGCCCGTTCTCCGGCGCGAACGCGCCGAAGATCGACTACAAGGACGTCAAGCTCCTGTCCCGCTACGTGTCCGAGCGCGGCAAGATCGTGCCGTCGCGGATCACCGCGGTCTCGGCCAAGAAGCAGCGCGAGCTCGCCCAGGCGATCAAGCGCGCCCGCTTCCTCGGCCTGCTGCCCTACGTGATCAAGTAGGCCATCAGAACCCGCCGGCCCGGCATCTGCCCGGGCCGGCCCTCCCAGAGGGCGGCTCGCGCCGCCCGATCGTTGGGGCGCGTAGCCGCCTCTAACCCTGCCGTACCGGCAGCGGGACAGCGGAATTCATGGCACAGCACATCGGCATCGGTATCGGCGCGGGCCTCGTCTCCGCACTCCTGTTCGGGGTGCTGCTGAAGGCGACGCCGCTCGCGATCCTGCTCTACCTCGTGGCGCCGCTTCCGATCCTGATCGTCGGCCTGGGCTGGAGCCACAAGGCCGCGCTCGCCGCGGCCGCCGCCGGCAGCCTCGCGCTGGTCCTGGTGATCGCGCCCTTCCTGGGACTGGCCTTCGCGGCCTACATCGCCCTGCCCGCCTGGTGGATCGCCTACCTCGCGCTCCTCGGGCGCGAGACGCCCGCCGGCCTCGAATGGTACCCGACCGGCCGCCTGCTCGGCTGGATCGCCGCCACGGCCGCCCTCGCCTTCATCGCCATCGCGGTCCTGTCGTCGCCGAACCACGCCGCCTTCGACGCGCAGCTGCGCGGGCTCGCCCAGACCCTGGTCCAGACGCGGCTGCCCTCCGCCCGCCCGTCCCCCGAGACCCCGCGCGCAGATGCCCCGCGCGCCGACGCGCCCTCGACCGGCGGCGAGGCGGGCGGCAAGGACGGGGCGGCGACGCCCGGTCCGGCCCCGCAGGCCGACGCCGACCCGGCGGACGTGACGCGGGCCGAGGTGGCGGACGCCCTCGCCCGCGTCGTGCCCGCCTTCGCGGCGAACGGCCTCGCCCTGCTGCTGGCCTTCTACCTCTGGGCGTCGGCCCGGATCGTGAAGATCTCCGGCCGCCTGCCGCGGCCCTGGCCCGACATCCCCTCGACCGCCATGCCGCGCAGCACGCTCGTGGCGGTCGCGGCGGCCGTCGGGATGTGCTTCGCGCCCGGCTATGTCGGCGTGTTCGGGGTCGCGCTGCTCGGCGCGTTCAGCGCCGCCTTCGCCCTCCAGGGGCTCGCCGCCTTCCACGACCGCTCCCGCGGCCGGCCGGGGCGCGGGCTCATGCTGTTCGGCATGTACCTGATCCTGTTCGTGACCCAGGGCATCGCCCTGGTCGCCCTGACCCTGTTCGGCCTCGCCGACACAGCCCTCGACCGCCGACGCCCCAAGGGCGATCCGGCGCCGTGAGACCCCGGCCCGCGTGGCCGAACACCTGAAGGAGAAAGACCATGGAAGTGATCCTGCTCGAGCGCGTGGCCAAGCTGGGCCAGATGGGCGAGACCGTGAATGTCCGTCCGGGCTTCGCCCGCAACTTCCTGCTCGCCCGCGGCAAGGCCCTGCGCGCGACGGAAGCCAACAAGAAGCACTTCGAGGCCCAGCGCGCCCAGCTCGAGGCTCGCAACCTCGACCGCAAGAAGGACGCCGAGGTCGTCGCCGAGAAGCTGAACGGCCAGAGCTTCGTCCTCATCCGTCAGTCCGGCGAGACCGGCGTTCTGTACGGCTCGGTCTCGACCCGCGACCTCGCCGAGGTCGTCGCGAAGGAGGGCTTCACGGTCGATCGCGGTCAGTTCACCCTGAACCAGCCGATCAAGACGCTGGGCCTTCACACGGTCCCGGTGGTGCTGCACCCCGAGGTCGAGGTGGAGATCACCGTCAACGTCGCCCGCAGCCCCGAGGAGGCCGAGCGTCAGGCCCGCGGCGAGTCGGTGACCGAGCGCGAGGCGTTCAACCTCGACGACCTCGGCCTCGAGGTCGGTCAGGCGCTGGCCGATGCCGGCGAGGGCGCCGACGACCGCGGCTGATCCCCGGTTGCAGGCTTGACCGGCCGGCCAACCGGCCGGTCGGGCCTGCGGCGGCGTGGCCGAGCCGCGAGGCCGACCCCGCCGTGTATACCGGTGAACACTGGGGATGATGGTCCCCGAGACTTGACACGTTCCAGTTTTGTTCCAGCATGGACGCCCGCCCCTCGCGAGAGTCGGCGGGCGTCCGCTTTTCCGCGCCCCGGCCCGGCAGAACCGGCCGTCGGCTAGGCTTCGGTAACCATACCGGCGCCAAGGTCGTGCGGTGTGATCCTGGCGCGCCCGCCGCGGCGCCTGATACGGAGTCGTCCGCCGATGGCCTTGCCCAATGCGCTCACGGCCAAGCTCGAAGCGGTCCAGGCCGAGTACCGCGTCGCCCCGCACAACATCGACGCGGAGCAGGCGCTGCTGGGCGCGATCCTGGTGAACAACGACGCCTATTATCGGGTGTCGGACTTCCTGCTGGCCGAGCACTTCATGGAGGATGCCCACCAGCAGATCTTCACGGTGGCGGCCTCCCTGATCAAGGCCGGCAAGCTCGCCACGCCCATCACCATGAAGACCTATCTGGGCGACGCCGATTTCGGCGGCCAGACGGTGATGCAGTACCTCGCGCGCCTCGCCGCCGACGCGACGACGGTGATCAACGCCGGTGAGTACGGCCGCACGATCTACGACCTCGCCATCCGCCGCCGGCTGATCACCATCGGCGAGGATCTGGTGAACGGCGCCTACGAGGCGCCGGTGGAGCAGGCGCCCCGGGACCAGATCGAGGAGACCGAGCGCCGGCTCTACGAGCTGGCCGAGGCCGGACGCTACGACGGCGGCTTCCAGAAATTCTCGGACGCGCTGACCGCCGCGGTCGACATGGCCGCCAAGGCCTACCAGCGCGACGGCAAGCTCTCGGGCATCGCCACGGGTCTGTCCGACCTCGACGCCAAGATGGGCGGCCTGCAGCCCTCCGATCTGATCATCCTCGCGGGCCGCCCGGCCATGGGCAAGACCTCGCTGGTGACCAACATCGCCTTCAACATCGCCAAGGCCTACCGCGGCGAGAAGCAGCCGGACGGCACGACCCGGACCGTGAACGGCGGCATCGTGGGCTTCTTCTCGCTGGAAATGTCGGCCGAGCAGCTCGCGACCCGCATCATCGCAGAGCAGTCGGGCGTGCCCTCGTACAAGATCCGCCGCGGCGACATCCGGCCCGAGGATTTCTACAAGATCACCGACGCCGCCCGGGACATGCAGACGATCCCGTTCTACATCGACCAGAGCGGCGGCATCTCGATCGCCCAGCTCGCCGCCCGGGCCCGGCGCCTGAAGCGCCAGAAGGGCCTCGACCTGCTGATCGTCGACTACCTCCAGCTCCTCTCGGGCTCGGGCAAGCGCAGCGACAACCGCGTGCAGGAGATGACCGAGATCACGACGGGCATGAAGGCGCTCGCCAAGGAGCTGGCGGTTCCGATCATCGGCCTGTCGCAGCTCTCCCGTCAGGTGGAGAACCGCGACGATAAGCGTCCGCAGCTCGCCGACCTGCGCGAGTCGGGCTCGATCGAGCAGGACGCCGACGTCGTCATGTTCGTGTTCCGCGAGGAGTACTACGTCGGGAACAAGAAGCCCCGCGAAGGGACCGAGGAGTTCTTCGCCTGGGAAGCCGAGATGCAGCGCGTCCACGGCAAGGCCGAGGTGATCCTCGGCAAGCAGCGTCACGGCCCCACCGGCACCGTGGAGCTGCAGTTCGACGCGAACATCACCCGGTTCTCGAACCTCGCGCAGACGGACCGGATCCCCGAGCAGATGTGAGCGTCGCGCCGTCATCGCGAGCGCGGCGAGGCGAGCCGGGCCGGCGCGCGATCGCCGAGTGTGGCGCCGGCTGGGTTGCTTCGCTCCGCTCGCAAGGACGGTGAGGAGCTTTGCTGACCGGGACTCGGAGCGATGTCCCGGTCGTTCTGGCCTTCGTCGGGAGCCGCGAACCATCGCCAAGCCCGGCCGTTGTGGGAGGGTGTGTCCCGCCGCGGCAGGAGCGACGATGAGCGAGCCGACCCCTCCGAAGATGCCGTACTGGCACGTCTACACCGATGCGGAGGGTGTCAGCCGCCAGGAGCTGTTCCACCTCGAGCGGTTCAAGTTCGAGGGGATCAACCCCGAGACCGCGCCGCAGTGGAACGATAAGATGGACCCGGCGCCGTCGGTCGTGACCTTCACGGTCCTGCCGGTCGGCTGGGTCGGCGAGTGGCACGAGAATCCGCGGCCGCAATGGATCGCCGTCCTGTCGGGCCGCTGGTTCGTCGAGACGATGGACGGCCACCGGGTCGAGATGGGCCCGGGCGAGCTGATGATGGGCGAGGACCAGAACACCAAGGCGCGGGACGGCCGGAAGGGCCACCTGTCCGGGACGGTGGGTGACGAGCCCTGCACGATGATCGTGACCGGGCTGCAGGTCGAGCCGACCGTCAATCAGCCCGGCCGCTTCAAGTAGGGGCGGCTCCATGGACGGCTTCGAACTCACGCAGCCGCGCTTCAAGGCCTACATCCTGCCGAACGCGCCGCTGCAGAAGCTCGCGGACGGGTTCCGCTGGACCGAGGGCCCGGTCTGGTTCGGCGACCGCGACGAGCTCCTGTTCTCGGACCTCCCCAACAACCGGGTAATGCGCTGGTCGGAATCCGCCGGCCTGAGCGTCTACCGCGAGGCGAGCGACTTCGAGAACGGCCACGCCCGCGACCGCCAGGGGCGGATGCTGTCCTGCTCGCACCGCGGCCGGCGCATCCATCGGACCGAGCTCGACGGGCGGGTCACGGGCCTGGTCGAGCATTACCGGGGGCGACGCCTGAACTCGCCCAACGACATCGTCTGCAAGTCGGACGGGACGATCTGGTTCTCGGACCCGCCCTACGGCATCCAGACCGACTACGAGGGCGGCAAGCAGGAATCCGAGCTGCCCGCCGCCGTCTACCGCTTCGATCCGCGCGACGGCTCGCTGCGGGTGGTGGCCGACGATTTCCAGGGGCCGAACGGGCTCTGCTTCTCGCCCGACGAGCGCAGACTCTACATCGTCGAGACCGGGCTGCAGTTCGACACCGATCCGCTCCAGCACGTGCGCGTCTTCGACGTGGCCGAGGACGGCAGCCTGTCAGGCGGCGACGTGTTCTGCCGGATCGCGCCGGGCAACGCCGACGGCATCCGGTGCGACGAGCACGGCAATGTCTGGTCGAGCGCCGGGGACGGGGTCCACTGCATCGACCCCGGCGGCGAGCTGGTCGGCAAGATTTTCGTGCCCGCGACGGTCGCCAATCTCACCTTCGGCGGACGCAACGGCAGCCGCCTTTTCCTGTGCGCCTCGCAGGCGCTCTACGCGATCTACGTGAACGTGCGGGGAGCGCCGCTCCTGTGAGCGGCACCGCTCCCGAGGGCGGCGTGCGGGCCCTCACGGGGTTCGGCCGCACGGTCGCGGACCTCGCCGTCACGGAGGCCTTCTACCGGGACGGGCTCGGCTTCGCGCGGGCCGCCCCGCCGGAGCCGGTTCCCGCCGCGCAGGCGGAGGCGATGGGGCTCGCGGACCGGCGCGCCACCCAGCTGCGCATGCGCCTCGGCGGGCAGACCGTGACCTTCCTGGCGGTCGATCCGCCCGGCGCGCCCTACCCGGCCGATCCCGCGGCGACCGACCCGTTCTTCCAGCACCTCGCGATCCCGGTCCGCGACATGGAAGCCGCGGCCGCGCGACTGGCACGGCTCGCCCCGACGCCGATCAGCCGTGGCGGGCCGCAGCGCCTGCCGGCCTCCACGGGGGGCGTGATCGCCTACAAGTTCCGCGACCCCGACGGGCATCCCCTGGAGCTGATCTTCTTCCCCGACGGACCCGCGGCCGCCCGCTGGCGCGACCCGCCGGGCCTGTTCCTGGGGATCGATCACTCGGCGATCACCGTCACCGACCTCGACGCCACCCTGGCCTTCCTGACCGGCCCCCTCGGGCTGGCGGTGACGGAGCGCGGCCTGAACCGCGGGCCGGAGCAAGCGCGCCTCGACGGAGTCGACGATCCGCAGGTCGACGTGATCGCCCTGGCGCCGCCGGACCCCGCGCCGCACGTGGAGCTCCTGCATTACCGCACGCCCGCGACAGAGCCACGGCTCGTCGTCGAGCCCGCCGACCGGGCCGCCACCCGCTACCTGTTCACCGCAGCGGATCCGCGGGCCCTGTCGCGGCGCCTGCGCGAGAGCGGGCGAACGCCGCGGACCTCCGCCGACGGCACGGCAGCCTACTGCGCCGGCCCGGACGGACACGGCTTCTTGTTCGTGCGCGGCTGAGGCCTCCGTTCCGGGAGCGTGCGCCCGGGCTTGACGCGTCGCCCCTCCGGCGTCCAATCCGGCCGCCCCGGAGGTGAGTTAGATGCCGCTCCTCGCCCTGCCCTTTCCGGCCATCGATCCGGTGGCGATCGCGATCGGGCCGATCACGATCAAATGGTACGCGCTCGCCTACATCGCCGGCCTGATCGGCGGCTGGTATTACGCGCGCCGCCTCGTCATGGCCGACAGCCTCTGGGGCGTGGTGAAGCGCCCGCAGGTCGTCGACATCGACGACCTCGTCGTCTGGGTGGCGCTCGGCGTCGTGCTCGGCGGGCGGATCGGCTACGTGCTGTTCTACAATCTGCCGATGTACATCGCCGATCCGTGGGAGATCCTGGCGATCCGCAATGGCGGCATGTCGTTCCACGGCGGCTTCATCGGGGCCATCCTGGCCTTCGTGCTGTTTGCCCGCGGGAAAGGTCTCAACGCCTACACGCTCCTCGATATCGGCGCCGTGGTGGTGCCGATCGGCCTGTTCTTCGGCCGGATCGCCAATTTCGTGAACGGCGAGCTCTGGGGCCGCGCGGCGCCGGACTTCCCTTACGCGATCGTGTTCCCGAGCGGCGGCCCGCTGCCGCGCCACCCGAGCCAGCTCTACGAGGCCGCCACCGAGGGCCTGCTGCTGTTCATCGTGATGGCGGTCAGCGTCCGCCGGTTCGGCTTCCGCAAGCCCGGGCTCCTCGGCGGCATCTTCGTCCTCGGCTACGCGCTGGCCCGGACCTTCTGCGAGTTCTTCCGCGAGCCGGATCGCCAGCTCGGCTTCCTGTTCGGCGACCATCTCGGTCCGATGGGCGGCGGCGTGACCATGGGCATGCTGCTGTGCGTGCCGATGATGATCGTCGGCCTGACCTACATCGTGCTGGCCGCGACCGGCCGGACACGGCCCCGCCATCCGGTGGAAGCGCCGGCCGCCGAGGCCGCCCGCAAGGCGGCCGTCGAGGCGTGACCCCCCTCGGAACCGAGATCGCGGCGCTGATCCGGCAGAACGGGCCGATCGGCGTCGACCGCTACATGGCCCTCTGCCTCGGCCACCCGGTCCACGGCTACTACCGCACCCGCGATCCCCTGGGCGCCCAGGGCGACTTCACCACCGCGCCCGAGATCAGCCAGATGTTCGGAGAACTGCTCGGTGCCTGGACAGCCTACGTCCGCGGCCCGATCGGGTCGCCGGATCCGCTCCTCCTGGTGGAGCTGGGGCCCGGCCGCGGCACGCTGATGGCGGACGCGCTGCGCGCGCTGCGGGCAGCGCTCCCGGGGGTGCGCGTGGCACCGCACCTCGTCGAGACGAGCCCGGTGCTGCGGGCCGCGCAGGCGCGCGCCCTCGCCGGGACCGGTGCCGCGTGGCACGACAGCGTCGACACGCTGCCCGAGGGGCCGGCGATCATCCTGGCCAACGAGTTCTTCGACTGCCTGCCGGTGCGCCAGTTCGAGCGCCAGCCGTCGGGCTGGCACGAGCGGCAGGTCGGTCTCGATCCGGCGGGCGGCCTCGCTTTCGGCCTGTCGCCGGAGCCGGTCCCGGGCCTCGCGGCGGACGGCCCGGACGGCGCGCTGATGAGCGTGCCGGCGGCCGGCCTCGCGCTGATACGCGCGCTGGCGCGGCGGCTGTGTTCCGAAGGCGGCGCCCTGCTGGCCATCGATTACGGCCATGTGCGTCCGGGCTTCGGCGACACCCTCCAGGCGCTGGCGGGACATCGCTTCGCCGACCCGCTGGCGGAGCCCGGCGAGGCGGATCTGACGCATCACGTCGATTTCGCCGCCCTCGCCCAGGCGGCGCGGGCCGAGGGCGCCGCGATCCACGGCCCCGTCGATCAGGGCGACTTCCTGGCCGCCCTCGGACTCGGGGCCCGTGCCGAGCGTCTGAAGGCACGGGCGAGCCCCGCGCAGGCCGCCGCGATCGACGCGGCGGCCGCGCGCCTGACCGATCCGGGCCGGGGCGGGATGGGAAGCCTGTTCAAGGTGCTGGCGGTGAGCGGCCCGTCCGTCGGGCCGCTCCCGGGATTTCCGGGGCTCTGAGCCGCCGGGACGATGCGCGGCCCCGTACGGGCCGGCTACTCTCAGCCGAAGGAGCCGAAGCCGGAATCGGTCTGGCTGGCGGGCCGCGGAGTCGGCGGCGCGGGCGGGTTGAGGTCGGTCGGGTCGAAGGCGGCGGGCTCTCCCGTGACGGGGTGGGCAGGCGCGCTCGGAATCCGGGGCTCTTCGGCCTCGGGCGTCTCGGGCAGGGCGTCGGTCTCGATCCCTCGTGACATCGCGATCCTTCTCAAGGCGGGGCCGGATCGGCTCCGTACTGCAATGCAGCAAGAATCTGACGGTTGAACGACATCGTCAAGGGTCCGCCCTTGCGCTATCGGGGCGCGACAGGGGCAAGCGCGAGGCCGACCGTGACCGCAGGCATGTTCATCGAGGCGCCGGAACTCTCCGCCCATGCGGGCGTGCGCCACGCCTTCTTCACCCGCGTCGGCGGGGTCTCCGAGGGCCTGTACGCGTCGCTCAATGGCGGCCTCGGCTCCCAGGACGCGCCGGAGCGCGTCGCCGAGAACCGGGCGCGGATGTGCGCGCCGCTCGGCCTGCCGCGGGACCGGCTCGTGAGCCTGTATCAGGTCCACTCGGCCGACGTGGTCACGGTCGAGGCCCCCTTCGCGGCGGAGCGGCCGAAGGCCGACGCCATGGTGACGCGGGTCCCGGGCCTGGCGCTCGGCATCGCCACCGCGGATTGCGGGCCGATCCTGTTCGCGGATCCCGAGAACGGCGTCGTCGGCGCCGCCCATGCCGGCTGGAAGGGCGCGCTCACCGGCGTGATCGGCGCGACCGTGTCGGCGATGGAGGCGCTCGGGGCGCGGCGCAGCCGCATCGTCGCCGTCCTGGGACCGACGATCGGTCAGGCCTCCTACGAGGTCGGTCCGGACTTCGTCGCGCGCTTCGGGAGCGATGCCCCCGGCATGGAGCGCTTCCTCGGCCCCGGCACGCGGCCGGGACACGCCCAGTTCGATCTTCCGGGCTTCATCCTGGCCCGGCTCGGCGAGGCCGAGATCGGCGAGGCCACCGCACTCAATCTCTGCACTTACGCCGATCCGGAGCGGTTCTACAGCTACCGGCGGACCACGCATCGCGGCGAGGCGGATTACGGCCGCCTGATCTCCGCGATCACGCTGGTGCCCTGACGAGCCAGTGCGGCCTCGGAAAGGGGCTGCGACACTTTGTCGATCCTCGGCCCGAAAAAAAGCGTAGCCGTAAATGAACCTTGGCCATTCGACCGCGTTTAGGGGTCAAGGTGCCGGGGAAAACGGCGGGTTGCCACAAGGGGCCGCGAGAGCGGTCGGCGACACCGCGGAGCGCAAAGCAACCCTGGAACCGCTGGAACGCAGCCAGATCCGGTTCCGCAACCGTCCGCCCGTGGGACGGCGCGGACCACCAGTGAGGACCAGATCATGAAATCCATGCTCCGTGTGACCACGGCCCTCGCGGGCGTCGCCTTCGCGGGTTCGGCCTTCGCCGCCGACCTTCCGCGCCGCGCCGCCCCGCCGCCGGTGTTCACCCCCGTCCCGGTCTTCACCTGGACCGGCGCCTACTTCGGTATCAACGCCGGCTACGCCTTCGACGCCAGCGACCGCAACACCGGCAACACCTTCGCCGTCCCCTTCCCCTACGCCGCCCCCGGCACCGTCGCCTCCTTCCGCAACCGCAGCCAGGACGGCTTCTCCGGCGGTGGCCAGATCGGCTACAACTACCAGTTTACCCCGGGCTCCGGTGTCGTGATCGGCTTCGAGGCCGACGCCCAGTACCTCGACTTCGGCCGCAGCCGGAACAACGCCTTCATCTCCGGCGCGCTGGCCCCCGGCTACTACGTCACCGACCCGCGCGGCCTCTCCAGCCTCGACTTCTTCGGCACCGTCCGCGGTCGCCTCGGCTACGCCTTCGACCGCACCCTCGTGTACGGCACCGGCGGCTTCGCCTACGGCTCGGGCAGCGCCGACCGCTCCTTCGGTGGCTTCGCCGGCAACGACAGCTTCCGCACCGGCTGGGCCGCCGGCGGCGGCATCGAGTACGCCCTGCCCACCGACTCGTTCCTGAACTTCTTCCGCTCCTCGGCCGTGACGCTCAAGGTCGAAGGCCTGTACGTCAACCTCGACCGCGGCACCCGCAACCAGGGCGCGTTCGTCATCAACGCCGCCAACAACTTCCCGGTCGTCTACAGCGGCGTCGGCCGCCGCGACGACCAGTTCGCCGTCGTCCGCGCCGGCCTGAACTACAAGTTCGGCACGTTCTAGGATCGCGTCGGCGCGGCCGCGGCCGCGCCTTACACTCGGCATGCAGGAAGCCCGGCCGGCAGGTCGGGCTTCTCGCGTTTCGGGATAGGCGGATGAAGTTTTCGCAATCCCCCTGACAAAGCGTCGCCGCGCACCCATGTCCTAGCTGCCATGCGGCGCGTTCGGGCCCGCGGGTGAGATTCGAGGAGGACGACTCCATGAACAGCGAAGAACGCGACGTCATTTCGGGAATCTTCCAGCGGCTGGAGCAGGCGCAGACCCAGCCCCGCGACGCGGAGGCGGAGCGCTTCATCGCCGACAAGCTCCGCGCGCAGCCCTACGCGCCCTACGCGATGGCGCAGCTGATCTACGTGCAGGAAGAGGCGATCAAGAGCCTCAACCAGCAGCTGGAGCAAGCTCGTAGCCAGGCGGCTCCGGCCCAGTCCTCCGGGGGTGGCGGCTTCCTGTCGAGCATCTTCGGCGGCGGCAGCCAGCAGCGCCAGGAGCCCCAGCCGGGCTACGGCCAGCCGCGTCCGGGCGGCCAGCCCTGGGGCAACCAGGGCGGCCCGCCGCAGGGTTACCCGCAGCAGGGCGGCTACCCGCAGCAGCAGGGCGGCCCGTGGGGCGGCCAGCCCCAGGCGCCGGCGCGCGGCGGCGGCTTCATGGCGACGGCCCTGCCCATGGCGGCCGGCGCGGCGGGCGGCATGCTCCTCGGCAGCGCCCTGTCGAACGCCTTCGCGGGCGGCCATTCGAGCCTCGGCAGCGCCGCGGCCGCCGGTCTCGGCGGCGGGGGCGAGACCGTCGTCAACAACTACTACGGCGACGGCGGCAACCAGGATCTCGGCTCGGCCCTCGACAACAGCGGCGGCGACATGGGCAGCTTCCAGGACGCCGGCTACAGCGATCCGGGCGGTGATTTCGGCGGCGACCTCGGCGGCGGCGACGACAGCGACTGGACCTGATCGTCCCGGATAGGCAGCGGAAGGCCCGGTCGCGTCAGGCGCGGCCGGGCCTTTCTCGTATCCAGAAGGTCCGATCCGCGACCGGGGCCGCGTCGGCCGCTCAGAGGACCTCGACCCGCGTCCCCACCGGCACGCGCTCGTAGAGATCGATGACGTCGTCGTTCATCATGCGGATGCACCCCGACGAGACCGACTGCCCGATCGTGTTGGGCTCGTTCGTCCCGTGGATCCGGTAGAGCGACGAACCCAGGTAGAGGGCGCGGGCGCCCAGCGGGTTCTCCGGGCCGCCGGCCATGTGGCGCGGCAGGTCGGGACGGCGGGCCAGCATCTCGGCCGGCGGCGTCCAGTCCGGCCACTCCGCCTTGCGGCTCACCGTCTTCAGCCCGCTCCAGGCGAAACCGGGGCGGCCGACGCCGATCCCGTAGCGCAGGGCGCGCTGCCCGGCCTGCACCAGGTAGAGATGCTTTCCGGCGGTGTCGATCACGATCGTTCCGGGCTTCTGCCGCCCCGTGAAGGCCACTTCCTGGCGCTGGTACTCCGGCGAGACCGCGCGGCCGATCCGGCCCGGATCTCCCTGGGGCGCACCGTAGGGCTGAGGGGCGCCGGAAGCCTGGCCATAGGGCTGGCCGTAAGCCTGCCCGTACGCCTGCCCGTAACCTTGCGCCGGCTCCGGCTCGACCGGCACCAGCTCGCCGGAATAGGCCGCGACGCGCTGCTGCGGCGCCGCGCGCTGCGGCCAGCCGCGCCCGGGCGCGCCGCCGGCGCTGCCGGTGACTAGATACTCGATCAGGCCGCCGCCGTAGCCGCCCTCGGCGTAGCGCGCCTGCTGCGCCCGGGCGGGGCCGCACAGCACGAACGCGGCCGCGGCCACCCCCATTCCCAGACGGACTGAACGCCGCATCGTCGCATGCTCCCGAGCCGGTGCCCGTGCTCCCGGCCCGCGAACGATCCCGTCGAATTTTACCGAATCCGGTGAACGAACGTGGTGAATCGCCGGGGCGGCCCGGCCCGTCCCCGGCCCGTCGCGACCAGCGTGAATCGGCGGTTAAGCCCCGACGGGGCCCTGGGCCCCCAGGCGCAGGGGGCCGGCGGTAAGAAGCTCGGCAGTCACAGTCCGCTAACCGTTATGGTAGACAGTCGCGGCGACGGAACCCGAACGCTCACGCCCGGACGATGACCCAGAAGCGCTATCGCATCGAAGACAGTCTCGGGCTTCCCGCGGCTCCCCCTCCCGGACCCGGGGCGTCCGCCTCGAGCGAGCGCCTGGAGGAGATCTTCAACGCCATCCAGGACTTGCGCCGCGTCACGCAGATGAGCGCGAGCGAGACCATCGAGTCGTGCCGCCGCGAGCTGCACGAGGCGCTGGCGATGCGCACCGAGCTCGACGTGATGAAGGAGGCGATCACCCGCACCAAGTCGGAGCTGGCGACGCTGCACCGGACCGAGAACACCGGCAAGGGCATGCGCCGGGCGGCCGACGAGCTCGACGCGGTGGTCGACTCGACGGAGCGCGCCACCACGCAGCTCCTCGGCGCGATCGAGGAGATCGAGAGCCACGCCGGCATGCTCAACGCCGCGACGCTGCCGCCCGGCACGAAGCAGCACGTCGACGTGATCCTCGAGCGCGTGATCACCGCCTACGAGGCCTGCAACTTCCAGGACCTGACCGGCCAGCGGATCACCAAGATCGTCAGCGTGATGAAGTTCATCGAGGAGCATCTCGACCGGCTCATCGCCACGTGGTCGGAACTCGACAGCTTCAAGGAGCTCATCACCGTCATGCCGGTGCCGACCTCCCTGGACGACGAGAGCTCGCTGCTCAACGGGCCCAAGCTCGACCACGACATCGGCCACGTCGACCAGAGCGACATCGACTCGCTGTTCGACTGATCGAGCCGACCGGGCGCGCGATTTTTGTCGCCGCCCCGGTCCCCCTGGCGGTCCGGAACGCTTAGATCTGCGGTATGAGCCGCAGAGCCCTCTCAGACCTGCCCCCCGACACCTTCGACGACGGCCGCGACGCCGAGCGGGACGAGGCCGCCGACGAGCCGGAAGCCGGCCTCCCCGAGACGGAGGCGCCGGAGATCGATTTCGACTTCGAGCCGGGCGCCGTCCAGGCCGGAACCGAGGTGATCCGCCGATTCTGGTCGACCCTGCCGTCCTCGCCCGGCGTCTACCGGATGTTCGACCATCGCGGCGACGTCCTCTACGTCGGCAAGGCCAAGAACCTGAAGGCGCGGGTCGGCTCCTACGCGCGGGGCCAGGCGCACTCGAACCGCATCGCCCGGATGATCTCGCAGACGGCGGCGATGGAGTTCGTCACCACGGCGACCGAGACCGAGGCGCTCCTCCTCGAAGCCAACCTGATCAAGCAGCTGAAGCCGCGCTTCAACGTGCTGATGCGGGACGACAAGTCGTTCCCCTACATCCTGGTCACCGACGACGGCCCCGCCCCGCAGATCGTCAAGCACCGGGGCGCCCGGCGCCGGAAGGGCAATTATTACGGCCCGTTCGCCAGCGTGTGGGCGGTGAACCGGACGGTGAACGCCCTGCAGCGCGCCTTCCTGCTGCGCACCTGCACCGACAGCTACTACGAGAACCGCACCCGGCCCTGCCTGCTCTACCAGATCAAGCGCTGCTCCGGCCCCTGCACCGGTGAGATCGCCGCGGACGACTACGCGGCCATGGCGGATTCCGCCCGGGCGTTCCTCGCCGGCAAGTCGAACGCCGTGAAGGACCGGATGCGCGCCGAGATGCAGGAGGCGTCCGAGGCGATGGAGTTCGAGCGCGCCGCCCGGTTCCGCGACCGCATCGCCGCCCTGTCGGCGATCCAGGGCGTGCAGGGGGTCAACACCCAGGGCGTCGAGGAGGCGGACGTGTTCGCCCTCGACGAGCAGGCCGGCCAGTTCTGCATCGAGGTGTTCTTCTTCCGGAACTTCCAGAACTGGGGCAACCGCGCCTATTTCCCGAAGGCCGACCGGACGATGACGCCCGACGAGGTGCTGGGCTCGTTCATCGGCCAATTCTACGACGACAAGCCCGCCCCCAGGACCGTGCTGACGAGCCACGCGATCGAGGACGCGGAGCTGGTCGCGGCGGCCCTGTCGAGCCGGGTGGAGTACCGCGTCGAGATTCACAGGCCGAGCCGCGGCGAGCGGAAGAACCTCGTCGACTACGCCCAGCGCAACGCCAAGGAGGCGCTGGCGCGGCGCCTCGCCGACACGGCCTCGCAGGGCAAGCTCCTCGCCGCCCTCGGCCAGGCCTTCGGGCTCGACGGGGCGCCCCGCCGGATCGAGGTGTACGACAACTCGCACATCATGGGCACGAACGCGGTCGGCGGCATGATCGTCGCCGGCCCGACGGGCTTCATGAAGGCGCATTACCGCACGTTCAACATCAAGTCCGAGGATCTGACCCCCGGGGACGATTACGGCATGATGCGCGAGGTGCTGCAGCGGCGCTTCAAGCGGCTCGTGAAGGAGGCGCCGCGCACGGAGCGCGAGGCGGCCGTGGCCGCCGCCGAGGGCGGCGTGCCGGAGCCGGTGCCGGCCCCGGCGGAGGAGAGCGAGGCGTTCCCGGCCTGGCCGGACCTCGTGCTGATCGACGGCGGCAAGGGCCAGCTCGACGCCGCGCGGGCGGCGCTGGAGGAGGTCGGCGTGGCGGGCGTGCCGCTCGTCGGCGTCGCCAAGGGCCGCGACCGGGATGCGGGCCGGGAGACGTTTTTCGTGCCCGGGCGGCCACCCTTCAAGCTTCCGCCGCGCGACCCGACGCTCTACTTCGTGCAGCGGCTCCGCGACGAGGCGCACCGCTTCGCCATCGGCAGCCATCGGGCCAAGCGGAAGCGTGAGATGGTGAAGAATCCGTTGGACGAGATCGCCGGCATCGGTCCGAGCCGCAAGCGCGCGCTGCTGCACCACTTCGGGACCGTGAAGGCGATCGAGCGCGCCGCCTTCGAGGATCTGGCCAAGACCCCGGGCGTGAACGCCGCCACCGCGCGGGCGGTCTACGACTTCTTTCATGCCGGCGCCTGAGAACCCGGCCGCGATGGCCGAGGCGGAGTCTGGGGCGTTGACGCCCGGGGCCCACTCTGATTTCACCCCTCCGATGAACGCCGTCCTTCCCCGACGACGGTCGCCGGCCTGGACGCTCGCGAATTGCCTGACCTACGGGCGCCTCGTTGCCGTGCCGGTGATGGTCGCGCTGCTGTTCTGGCCCGAATCCCACACGGCGCGGTGGACGGCGCTGGGGGTGTTCGTCGCGGCCGCGATCACCGACTACCTCGACGGGTACGTCGCCCGCACCTACCACCAGAGTTCGGCGCTCGGCCGGATGCTCGATCCGATCGCCGACAAGCTGCTGGTCTCGGCGTGCCTGCTGATGCTGGCGGCGGACCACACCATCGTCGGCTCGAATATCTGGGCGGCCATCGTGATCCTGTGCCGCGAGGTGCTGGTCTCCGGCCTGCGCGAGTATCTGGCGGAGCTGAAGGTCGGCGTGCCGGTCAGCCGGATCGCGAAGTGGAAGACCACCGTGCAGCTCCTGGCCCTCGGCTTCCTGGTGGCCGGTCCGGCGGGCGAGACGGTGCTCCCGGGAACCGAGCCGATCGGCCTGACGCTCCTGTGGCTCGCCGCCGCGCTCACGCTCTGGACCGGGTGGGACTACATGCGGGCCGGGATCAAGCACGTCATCGACGATCCGCGCTGAGGGATCCGTCTCCGGGACGCGCGGTCCCTGCCCTGTCTCCGGTACGGTGATGCGATGAAGCTCGTCTATTTCGCCTGGGTCCGCGAGCGGATCGGCCGCTCCGAGGAGGAGCTGGCGCCGCCGCCGGAGGTGGCCACCGTCGCCGATCTCGTCGGTTGGCTCCGGGGCCGGGGCGAGGAATACGCCTACGCCTTCGAGGATGCCGGCGTCGTCCGCGCCGCGATCGACCGGGCCCACGCCAAGCCGGACGCGCCGATCGCGGGGGCCCGCGAGATCGCCTTCTTCCCGCCGATGACCGGCGGCTGAGACCCGGCCGCGCCGCGCACGTAGTTCGCCGGGGTTGCAACGGGTCGGCTTCCGCGGTCATTGGCGCCGTCGCTCCGGCTGCACCTCATGCCGAACGGCGCGCGGGCCGAGCCAAGTTCTCTACTGGTTCGGCCCGCCTCAGGACGCGACACGCCGCGGAACGCCCAAGCTGGCATTGCCGTTATCCGCTACCGAAATCGGTATTGGAGTTTCAGCATGCGCATGACCTTGCTCGCGACCGCCGCCCTGTTGAGCCTCGGCGCCGCCGCGCAAGCCCAGACCACGGTGATCGAGCGCGACCGCCCGGCCGTCGTCGTCGACCGCCCGGCCTCCGAGTCGAAGTCCGTGACCGTCCACGACCACGGCGACGGCTGCGTCACCAAGACGGTGCGCAAGGAGAACGACATGGGCGACTCGAAGACCGTCAAGAAGGAGACCTGCGACTGAGGCAGGAAAGCGGGCCGGGCCGGAGCGCCGTCGACGCCTCCGCCCGGCCGATCTTTTGCCCGGCCGCTTGGTTGCCCGGCGCCGGTCCTAGCGCCAGCCCGCGTCGATGAAGTACGCGTGGGCCGTACACATCCGGGCATCGTCCGAGGCCAGGAACAGGACCAGCGCGGCGACGTCGGCCGGCTGGATCCGACCGTTCAGGCACTGCGCGGCGACGATCTCCGCCTCGCCCTCCGGCGAGTACCATCGCTCCTGGCGGGGCGTCTGAACGTTGCCCGGCACGATCGCCGCCACCCGGATGTTGTCGCGGCCGAGGTCGCGGGCGAGCGCCCGGGTCATGCCCTCGATCGCCGCCTTGGCGGTCTGGTAGAGCGGCATCTCCGTCAGCCCGAGATGCCAGCTGATCGATCCGAAATTGAGGATCACGCCACCGCCGGCGCGGCGCATGGGTGGGACCGCCGCCTGGGCCGCGAAGAACAGGTGGCGCAGATTCACCGCCATCCGGTCGTCCCAGTAGGCGGGCGTCACGTCCGCGAGAGCGTGGCGGTCGTCGTTGCCGGCATTGTTGATCAGGATGTCGAGCCCGCCGAGGGCCGTGTCGGCCTCGGCCACCAGCGCGCGGACCGCCTCGATATCGGTCAGGTCGCAGCGCCGGTAGAGCGGGGCGTGCGCGGCGCCGGGCGCGAGGCGCGCCACCACGGCGCGGGCCGCGTCGTCGGCGATATCGAAGAACAGGACGCGGGCGCCCTGCCCGACGAAGGCCTCCACCAGCCCCTCGCCGATGCCCGAGGCACCGCCGGTCACGAGGACGCGCTTGCCGGCGAGGCTGGGATACCGCGCGCGCTGATCGCCCTTCGCCGTCATCGATCCTCCTCGACGTGGCTCGCCCGGCCGGAATTTGTCTGAGTTTACCATCATGGCAACCCGCGGCAACGGCGGCGCCGCCGTCCGACATTCGCGAAACGTTAACGGTTCGCGAATGAGATCGCCGGGTCTTCTAGAAAGGAACACCCGATGCCCCTGCGCCTGGAACTCAAGCCGTTCGAGCGGTTGATCATCAACGGCGCGCTGCTCCGCAACGGCGACCGTCGCTCGACCTTCCTGATCGAGACGCAGTGCAAGTTCCTGCGCGAGAGCGAGATCATCACGGAGAGCGAGGCCGACACGGCCTGCAAGCGTCTCCACCTGACCCTGACGGTCATCTACCTCGCCGACGACCCGACGCAGGGCATCGACCTGTTCTTCCGGCAGGCCACGGATTTGCTGGGACTCGCGCCGGCCGCCGCCGGGCAGATCGCCGCGATCGCCGAGGCGGTGGAGGCCGGCGAGTATTACCGGTCGCTCAAGCTGAGCCGCAAGCTCGTCGAGTGGGAGGCGGCCGGCGCCGAATCGCCGGCCGAGGTGCCGGACGCCGCGGCGGCTCGCTGACCGGCACGCGGCCTCAGCCGGGATTGCCCTGCAGGCCGGCGGCGATGTGATTGTTGATCGACACGAGCGTGGCGATCTTCTCCGGCGTGGGAGCGATCATCGTGTCGATGCAGCTCTGGAGCACGAACACGCCCAGGCGTCCGACGCCCTGCTTCACGTCGGCGGGGAGCGGGTTCTCCGCGGACGTCGCCTCGGAGGTCAGCAGCGTCCAGACCCGCTGGTTGAACGACAGGGCCTCGTTGATGCGCCCGGCGTCGCCGCTGGCGAGCCCCTGGCTGGCGCCGATCAGCTTCTGCGCCGCCTTGAGCAGCACGGCGGATTCGGCTTCGCGGGGCGACAGCGCGCTGTGGGAGGTCTTGGCGTAGGCGTTGGCGGCGTAGTTCATCGGCGGTCCAGCCCCGTCGTCGGGCCTGCTACTGAGGCAAGCTAGCGCGTAGCTGTCGCAGATCAGGAGTTAAAAGCGCGTGAGCGCCGCATCCGCCATGATGCCGCCGGGTTGGTTATCGACGACGCTGTGCGGCCGAAAGGAACCGGCCCTCGGACCCCAACCCCGATGTTGAATTTCGTTCTCGGAACTGTTGCCGGCGGCCTGATCGCCTGCGTGCTGACCATCGCGGCGGCACGGCAACCCGAAGTGCAGTCCCGACTGGGCCTCGTGCCGGTGGCGCCGGCGACCCTGGCGGCGGTCACGAAACCGGCCGAGCCCGATTGCGGACGGAGGACGGAGCCGACCCCGAAGATCGGCTCCCAGGAGATGCTGTTCAACCGCCAGAGATTCTGGTCGGTCGCACCGTAATCAGAACGTGCCGATCAGCATGAGCAGCATCGTCGTGGCGACGGTGGTGCTGACGAAACCGCACAGGGCGGCCGCGAAGGACGGACCGGTGCGGGTGACGGTGGGCTCGATGTCGTTCGAGAGCGTGGCGGGGGTCATCGGCGCAGAACCTTCTCGGCGACCAGCGTCGCGCGTATCGGGGTGATGCTTCAGGAACGGGACGGCCGAGGTGCGATCGCGCACCCGGTCAGTCGCAGCGGTTGATTTTCTTGGCGATCCGCAGACCCCGCAGCTCGCTGCGGAGGTCGATGGCCACGACGCCCTCTCCGCATCGCTCGAACGCGTCGCGGGCATCGTCGTAGCGGTCGCCCACCTCGTCGAGCGTGTCGCAGACGCGGTCATGGTTGCCCAGGCGGGCTTCCTGACGCGCCTGGAAGCGCAGGGCGTTCGCCTCGTCGACCTTGCGCTGGGCTTCGATGCAGGACGGCAGGGCCGACGCGGCGGAAGTCAGGGCGAGGCCTGCCAGGAGGCTGGCGAGGCAGCGGGTCAGAGTGACCAACTTGGCACTCACGGGAACACTCACACACGGTTTGTGATGGCAGATCCGCGGGCGGTCCTGCCGGGCTTCTCGGAGCGGCTCAGGTCCACTCCTTCTCTGTCCGCTGAAACAGTGAAGCTGACGTGAAAGTTCCGCCCCGAATCACCGCTTCCGGCGCAGTCGGGAGGTCAGGATTGCGGAGAGTGGCACGGGGGCCGCACCCATCGGATCGACGCCGACATCGTACTGCTTCGGCATCGGCTTGAGCTTGCCGTGGCTGTGGCCGTGGAGGTTCAGCGCGCCCCGGCTCATGCCGTTCCAGGTACGGAACGCGTAGTGGCAGAGCACCACCATCCGCCCCTCGACGGCGAGTTCCGCGTAGTGCCGGACCGACGCCCAGCCGGGCGCCGTCAGCGTGTCCGGCCCGTCGTTGTTTCCGACGATCAGGTGCTTCTCGCCGTTCAGTCCGGCGAGGATCGCGCGGATCCGGTCACCGCTCGGCCCGAGGGCGAAATCGCCGAGGTGCCAGACCGTGTCGCCGGGCGCGACCGTCGCGTTCCAGGCCGCGATCAGGCCGGCATCGTGGGCCTCGAGATCCGGGTAGGGCCGGTGATCGAAGCGCAGCGCGCGCGGGTCGCCGAAATGCGTGTCGCCCGTGAAGAAGATGGTCACCGGTCCGCTCCGCCTCGCCTCAGCGCCTTCCTGTGCGCCTTCCTCGGCGCCTTCCTCGGCGCCTCGCCCGGCAACGCCGCCGGACTGCCGCCGAAAGCGGCGCGCGGCCGCGTTGTTCCCGCCGGCCCGCGTCCGCCTGGCGCGTTGACGGCCCGCGCGCCAGGGTCGAAGCCTCGTCGGGCGAGGCGCCAGCGGGAGGGCACGGGGCATGCTGGGAACGGTGGGGTTCGCGTTCCTGGCCGGCCTGCTCTCGGTGCTCTCGCCCTGCGTGCTGCCACTGATCCCCATCGTGCTCGGCACGGCGGCGGCCGAGCATCGCCTGGGTCCGGCGGCTCTGGCGGCCGGCCTCGCCATCGCCTTCACGGCCATCGGGCTGTTCGTCGCGACGATCGGCTTCACCGTCGGGCTCGACGGCGACGTGTTCCGGCGCGCCGGCGCGGTGCTCCTGGTGCTCCTGGGCGTCGTGCTGATGCTGCCGCGGCTCCAGGCCCGGGTCGCGACGGCGGCCGGCCCGGTCGGCGCCTGGGCGGAGGACCACTTCGGCGGCGTCGGCTCCGGGGGATTGCCCGGCCAGTTCGCCGTGGGCCTGCTGCTCGGCGCGGCCTGGAGCCCCTGCGTGGGACCGACCCTGGGGGCGGCCTCGCTCATGGCGGCGCGGGGCGAGCATCTCGGGGGCGTCGCCTTGACCATGCTGGCCTTCGGGATCGGCGCCGCGGCCCCGCTGATGCTCCTGGGCCTCGTCTCCCGCGAGGCGCTGCTGCGCTGGCGCGGCGGCCTCGCTGCGGCCGGCCGGGCCGCGAAGGCCGCGCTCGGCGCCGTGATGGTCGTGCTCGGGCTGCTGGTGCTGACGGGCCTCGACAAGCGGGTCGAGGCCGCGGCCGTCGCGGCCTCGCCGGACTGGCTCAACGCGGTGACGACGCGCTACTGACTCCGCGAAGACCCGGCGAAGACCCCGCGAAGACCCCAGGTTATCCGGAACGGAGTTCGGCCATGAGCGATGCCCCCCGCCTGACCAGTCTCGCCCACGGCGGCGGCTGCGGCTGCAAGCTCGATCCGGCCACCCTGCGCCAGCTCCTCGCCCAGCAGCCGGCGGCGGGCCCGTTCGAGCGGCTCCTCGTCGGCAACGAGACCGCGGACGACGCGGCGGTGTGGGAACTGGAGGACGGCACCTGCCTCATCGCCACCACGGACTTCTTCACCCCGATGGTGGACGACCCCGTCGATTTCGGCCGGATCGCCGCGACGAACGCCATCTCGGACGTCTACGCCATGGGCGGCCGGCCGCTGTTCGCGCTGGCGATCCTCGGGATGCCGCTCGGCAAGATCGACCCCGAGGTGGTCGCGCGGATCCTGCGCGGCGGCGCGGAGCAATGCGCTGCGGCCGGCATCCCGGTGGCGGGCGGCCACTCGATCGACGCACCGGAGCCGATCTACGGTCTGGCGGTGATCGGGACCTGCCGCCGCGAGGCGGTGCGGCGCAACGCCGACGCGGTGGCCGGGGACGCCGTCCTGCTCACCAAGGCCCTCGGGGTCGGGGTCTACTCGGCGGCGATCAAGCGGGCGACCCTCGACGAGGCCGGCTACCGCGACTTCATCGCGACCACGACGCTGCTCAACCGGATCGGGACCGATCTCGCCGCCGAGCCCGCCGTGCACGCCCTGACCGACGTGACCGGATTCGGCATCCTGGGGCACGGCCTGGAGATCGCCCGCGGCGCCGGCCTCACGCTCACCCTCGAGGCCGACGCCCTTCCCCTGCTGCCGCAGGCGGAGGCGCTGGCGCGCGCGGGCGCGGTCACCGGCGCCTCGCACCGCAACTGGGCGGCGTTCGGCGAGGCCGTGGACCTGCCGGCCGACTTCCCCGAGTGGCGCCGCCATCTCCTGACCGATCCGCAGACCTCGGGCGGGCTGCTGGTGACCTGCTCGGCCGACCGGGCCGACGCGATCCTGGCGCGCATCCGGGCGGCCGGCTACCCGGCGGCGGCCCGGATCGGCCGGATCGAGGCCGGCCCGGCGCGGATCCGCGTGGCGGCCTGACGGGCCGCCCGCCCCGAGAGGCAATCTTCAACCTTCCCGTCCACTCTGCCGCCCCGCACGAGACCCGAGCCGCCGCCAGAGCCGCCGTGACCGACGCCGCAGACATGTCACCGCCCGCCCACGGCGTCGCCGGCTGGCCGTTCGGGCGCAGCGCCGGCGCGCCGGCCCGTCCCGCGTCGCTCCCCGACGGGCGTCCGTGGCCGCGGATCCGCGTCGTCACGGTGGCCGGCGCGGGTGCCGCGCTCGCCGAGACCGTCGCGTCGGTCCTGCGCCAGGGCTACCCGGAACTGCGGCACGACCTGCTCGACCCGGCGGCCGGCCGCGCCGCGGCGGCGCGCATCCTGTCGGTTCCCGATCCGGAGCACCTGTTCTGGCTCCGCGCCGGCGACCTGCTCGCGCCCGGTGCGCTGACCGCCCTGGCGCTGGAGGCCGCGCTCACCGGCGCCGACGCGGTGGCGGGGCTGCGCGTCCTGTTCGACGACGCCGTCCGCGGCCTCGACGGCCCCGGGGCCGCGGACGGCGGGATCCTCTGGCGGCGGGACGCCCTCGCGCACGCGATCCTCGACGCCGACGGGACGCTCGACGCCGCCTCCGCCTGGTCGGCGATCCCCGCCGATCGGCGGAGCCTGATCGGCCGCCCGATCCTGCTCCACAGGCTCGACGCGCCGCCGCCCCCGCCCGCCGCCGGCCTGTCGATCGTGTCGCTGACCGGGACCGGAACCCGCGGGGGCGCGGGCGTGGCCCAGCGCCGCCTCGCCGAGGCGCTGACGCTCGCGGGCCACCGGGTCGCGGAGGTGACGCTGAGCGGACGCCCGGAGGCCGCCGAGTGGCGCGACGACTTCCCGCAGGCGGAGGCCGCGGTCGCGGCGGCCGCCCCCGATCTCGTCCTCGCCGGCAACCTGCACGGCGCCACCCGCAGCCTCGACGTCGTCGGCCGCCTGGCGCGGCGCGGTCCGGTCGGCCTCGTGCTGCACGACCTCTTCCCCCTGACGGGCCGGTGCGCCCACCCCCGCGACTGCGGGCGCGCCGCCTCCGGCTGCGACGCCGCCTGCCCCGGCCCGGACGAGTACCCGGAGCTGGCGCCCGGCCGGATCGCCGGGATGCACGAGCGCAAGCGCGCGGTGCTCGCCGGCGCCGCGCCCGGATCCCCGACGCGACCCTCCGCGCCCTGGCTGCTGGCCAATTCCGACTGGACGCTGGCGCGGGCGCGCGAACTCGCCCCGCCCGGCAGCGTGATCGAGCCCGTGCGGCTGGCCTTCCCGACCGCCGTGTTCCGGCCCGGCGATCGCGCGGCGCTGCGCGGCACGCTCGGCCTGCCGGCCGACGACGTCCTGATCCTCGTCTCCTCGGTCATCGTCGACGGGCCCGACAAGGGCTTCGCCGATCTCCGGGCCGCGCTCCAGGCCGTGGCGGGCCCGGGCGTCGGCGTGGTGGCGGTCGGCCGGCTCGACGACCCGGCCCGGCTCGGCGTCGCGAACCTGTACGCGCCCGGCCTCATCGCCGACGAGGCGCTCCTGGCCGCGTGGTACGGGGCCTGCGACCTCCACGTCACCGCCAGCCGTCACGAGACCCTCGGGCAGACGCCGATCGAGGCCGGCCTGTGCGGGGTGCCGACGCTCGCCTACCGCACCTCCGGCCTGACCTCGGCCGTGATCGACGGCGTGTCGGGCCGCCTCGTACCGGTGCGGCCGGGCGCCCTCGCCGAGGCGCTGGCGGCGCTGGTCGGCGACAGCGAGGCGCGCGCGCGGCTCGGCGCCTTCGCGCGCATCGCCCTGGAGAGCCGCTACAGCCCGGCCGCCTCCGCGCTGTCGCTGGACGCGGTCTTCCGGCGTCACGGTCTGCCGAGCGCCCCGACGGGCCCGCGCTTCGCCCCCGGGATGCTCGGGCACTTCCCCTTCGCGGCGGACCTGCGGGCGGGCGCGGCCGGCACCGTCCCGGCGATCTCGCGCCCGCTCGTGCGCCGGCTGCGGCGGGCCAAGCAGATGGTCTTCGGGCGTCGGATGCCGCTCCTCGTGCGCCGGTGCCTCTACCTCGCCGGCGCGCTGCGCCGGAGCCAGACGTGACGGCCCGCGGCGACAGGGCCGGCGACAATGCGGGCGGCGCGCGGGCGGCGCCGACTCGGCGACGGATCTACCTCGATCAGACCCATCTGCGCGCCCACGTGACGGGGATCGAGCGAGTCACCCTCGACCTGTTCGCCCCGGACCGGCTCGCCCCGCACGCGGTGCGGCCGGTGACCGCGGGCTCCCTGCCCGGCATGGTCGCCGCGCAGCAGCTCGGCCTGCCGGCGCGGGCGCTGATGGATCGGGACGCCCTGTTCCTGTTCCCGGGCTTCCCGCCCGGGCCGCTCTGCGCCGTCGCGGCGTCGCGCTGCCTGCTCTACGTCCACGACACCTTCCTGCTCACGCGGACGGAGGATCTGAGCCTGCGCAGCCGGCTCTACATGAGCCCCAGCTTCGCCCTGGCCCTGCGCTGGTGCCCGAACCTGTTCGTTAACAGCCGCACCACCGGGGCGGACGTGCGCGCGCTCTGCGCCCGACGCGCCCGCGTCGCCCTGCTGCGCCCCCCCGTCCGCGACGCCTTCGGGCTCGCGCACCTGCCGGGACCGGCTGCCTACGCGCCGGGCCGGCCGCTGCGCATCCTCGCCATCGGCACCATCGAGCCGCGCAAGAACTATCCGGCGACCCTCGCGCTGACGGCGGCGCTCATCCGTGCCGGTATCCCGGCGGAGCTCCACCTCGTCGGCCGGGTCGGCTGGGGACAGCACGCCTTCCTGGACGCACCGCCGCCGTTCCTGCACCGCCACGGGTACCTCGCCGACGCCGAGCTGCGCGCCCTCGCGGGGTCGTGCCACCTGCTGGTCTCCACCTCCAAGGCGGAGGGGCTCGGCCTGCCGCTGCTGGAGGTGCAGCACGGCGGCCTTCCGGTGGTGGCGCCGGACGACCCGGTGTTCCGGGAGGTCCTGGGGGCGTCGGCCCTGCTGATCCGGCCGGAGGAGCCCGACGCGGCCGCGGGCGCCCTCGCCGGCTGGATCCGCGACGGCGCCCTGGCCCGCGCCGCCGGAATGAGTCGGGCCAACGTCGCGCGCTGGAACGCGATCGCGGCCGAGGACGGCGCGCGCTTCCGGCGCTTCCTGGCCGGCGATCCCGCGGCTTACGATGCGCTGGAGTCAATTGTCGCACACGCGGGCACCGCCTGAGGCGGCCTGCGTAGTCCCCAACAAATCGGGAACTTTTCACGCCCGATTGTCGTGACAGTCAGGACTGCATCTGTAAGCGATATCTGCCAGCTTCCTGAAGCAAGTGCCGCATCGGGGCGACACTACTGGTCCGGTATGTTGATTGCTGGGCTCCCGAAGAAGGCAGCGCCTCGGGCGGGCACCTGTTCCAGATCGGCACGGAGCTGGTCAGAAAGGGAACGGGCGACGGGGCGGGTGACGGGCGGCGGTCTCCGCCGAGGCAGGTCAGGGAGCGAGGCGTATGTTCGACTTCTCGACGCGGATGAGCGGCGAACGGCCCGTGCGGATGGTGCTGCCGCAGGTCGCGCCGCCGACGGACGGCCGCGTGATCCTGCGGCGGCTGTGGCGCGGCAGCGGCTTCATCGTGCTGGGCGGCCTGTTCATGGTCGCCGTCGCGGTGGCGCTCCTCGGCCTGATCCCGCCCCGCTACACGTCGAGCATCCAGATCCTAGTGGATCCGAGCGACCTGCGCGTCGTCGAGAACGACGTGAACGCGCGCCAGCCCCAGGCCGACAGCGGCGTGTCGATCGCCGAGAGCCAGGTGCGGGTGATCCAGTCCGACAGCGTCCTGCGCCGGGTGATCGCCAAGCTCCACCTCGACCAGGACGACGAGTTCGTGCTGCCGGACGGCAACAACCCGACCCTCACCTGGATCAAGGGCGCGCTGGGCATGCTGCCCCCGCCGGCGAGCCGCGACCCGGTCTTCACGGCCCTCGACACGCTGCAGAACCGGCTCACAGTCCGGCGGGCCGAGCGGACCTTCGTGATCGACGTCTCCGTTCAGTCGCGCGATCCCGAGAAGGCCGCCCGCATCGCCAACGCCGTCGGCGACGCCTACTTCGCCGAGGAGGCCGCGGCCCGGACCGAGACCGCACGGCGCGCCTCCGACGCCCTGGCGGGGCGGCTCAACAGCCTCAAGCGCGACGTCGAGCAGGCCGAGAGCGCCGTGGTGCGCTACCGCGAGGATCACAAGCTCGTGGCCGCCAGCGGCCGCCTGCTCACCGACCAGCAGCTCGGCGACCTGAACCAGCAGCTCGTCACCGCCTCCATCAAGACCGCGGAGGCCAAGTCGCGCCTCGATCAGGCGCGCCGGATGCGCTCGTCGGATCCCAGCACCGCCCTTCCCGAAATGCTGCAGAGTCTGGAGATGCAGGCCCTGCGGCAGCAATACGCCACGCTGTCCCGCAACACCGCGGAGCTCGCCACCCGCCTCGGCGAGCGCCACCCGGCCATGGCCGAGCAGTACGCCCAGCAGCGCGACCTGCAGCGCCTGATCCAGCGCGAGAAGGAGCGGATCATCGAGACGACCCAGAAGGATTACGACCGCGCCGCCGCGAGCGAGGCCGCGATCCGGGCCAATCTCGACCGGGTGAAGAACGAGACCGCGTCCAGCGACCGGGCCTATGTCGGCCTGCGCGAGCTGGAGCGGACCCTCGACGCCCGCCGCGGCATCTACGAGGCCTATCTGAAGCGCGCCCGCGAGGCGAGCGAGCAGGAGCGGCTCAACACCACCAACGTCCGGATCATCTCGGCCGCGGTCCCGGCGCGCCAGCGGACCTTCCCGCCCTCCCCCAAGATCGTCCTGCCGGTGGCGCTCGTCCTCGGCCTGCTGCTCGGCGGCGGCATCGCCCTGCTGCTCGGCGCCGACAGCGACCGTCGCCGCAGCCTGCGCGCCGCCACCCGGCCGGCCGCGAGCTTCCGGGCCGCCGATGCGTGACATCGGCGAGATCAGCCTCTACCTGGGCGCTATGGATCCGGTCCTCGGGGAGGCACACACGGTGAGCGCCCCGGCCCCCGCGGCGTCCGGATCGCCGCAGACGGGCGCGACCGTCGAACTCTTCGGCTACCGGTTTCACACCGGTCCCGCCGCGACCCTCGTGGCCGACGTCGCGGCCCGGCGTGACGGCCGCCCGCGCATGATCGTGACGGCGAACGTCGATCACATCGTCCAGCTCAGCGAGAACGCGCCGTTCCGCGAGGCCTACGCGCGCGCCGCGGCCCGGACCCTCGACGGGATGCCGCTGGTCTGGCTGGCCCGGAAGGCGTGCGGCCAGCCCGTTCACCGGATCACCGGCCACGACCTCCTGGGCTGCGTCCTGGCCGACCCGCCGGCCTTCGCGCGGCGGGTCTTCTTCGTCTCCGCCCGACAGGACGCGGCGGACGCGCTGGCGACCCGGCTGCAGGCAGCGGGCCTTCCGCCCGGCGCCGTGACGAGCGCCGTGCCACCCTTCGGCTTCGAGCACGACGCGGCCTACAGCCGCGCCCTGGCGGAGCGGATCCGCGCCCACGGGACGACGCTGCTGGTGATGGGCGTCGGCGCGCCCAAATCCGAGATCTGGGTGGATCGCCACGGCCAGACGCTCGGCGAGCCGGTGGTCTTCTGCGTCGGCGACGCCCTCAACGTCGCCGCCGGGTTCCTGCCGCGCGCCCCGCGGCTGATGCAGCGCCTCGGCCTCGAGTGGATCTACCGGTTCCTGCAGGCGCCGCGCCGGCTGTTCCGGCGCTACTTCATCAAGTCGTGGCGCTTCATCGGCCTCGCCGCGCGCGACCAGTTCCGGCGGCGCGCCGGCTGACCTCAGCGCCGCTCCGCGAACAGGTCCGGCCGCCGCAATTGGAGCGCGAAGAGCAGCGTCAGCGACTTCATGTCGGTGATCGCGCCGCGGCGGCCCATGGCGGCCAGCTCCGGCAGCGGGATCTCGTGGACCGCCACGGCCTCGCCCTCGGCGGCGAGACCGCCGCCGGTGCCGGTCCGGTCGGCCTCGCCGTAGGCGGCGAGGAACAGGTCCATCCGCTCCGTGGAGATCCCCGGCATCGACCAGGCGCTGGCGACGAAGTCGAGGGCGCTGAGGCGCAGGCCCGTCTCCTCCATCGCCTCGCGCCGCGCCTCGTCCTCGGAGGCGCCCTCGTCGAGGAGGCCGGCCGGCACCTCGATGTGGCTCGGCGGCCCGCCCGAGTAGAGGACCGGCGCCCGGAACTGCGAGACGAGCGTGGCGACCCGCCGCTCCGGATCGTAGGGGAGCACCGCGACCGCCCGGCCGTGATCCTCCATCTCCCGGGTGATGCGGCTCCCGTCCTCCTGCATCACCTCGGCGACGAGGTAGCGCGCCCAGCCGTCATGTACGAGGCGCACGCCCCCGATCCGTGGTGCCATTCCGATCTCGCCCTGCTCCTGGAGCCCGACGGATCGTTCAGGAATGCGGCGGCCTTGCGGACACGGTGATGCGGAAGCGCAAACGCCCCGCGGGCGGCCCCTCCAGGCGCTCGGCGGCGTCGAGGCGGGCGCCCTCCTCGCGCACGAGGTTCGGGATGTCGAGGGCGGCCAGGGGGTCGGTGCAGGTCACCACCAGCGTCCGGCCGGCGGCGAGGCCGCGCAGCGCCTTGCGGGTGCGCAGGACCGGGAGCGGACATTTCAGGCCGCTCAGGTCGAGGTCGACGCAGTCCGGATCCTCGTCCCGCACGCCGGAAGCTCCCGAACCGGCGCGGATGCCGGCCCGGCGGTCTTAGGCACCGCGGCGGCCCGGCGCCAGCGGCGTCCTCACCACACGTGATAGCCGAAGGCGGGTCCGGAATAGCTGTCCGGCGCGGTCCAGACATAGCGGGGACCGTTGTAGCCGTACTCGAAGCCGCGGCTCGGGACCGGCGCGTAGGCGTAACCGTAGCCGAACGGCGCGGGATAGCCGTACTCGCCGTAATAGCTGTACTGCGGCCGCCCCCGCGCGGCCACGGTGCCGGCGATCCGGCCGCCGGCCCCGTAATGCCAGCGCCCCGGGGCCGGCCCAGCGCCCTCGAACCGCGCCAGGTCGGCCGCCCGCGCCGTGCTCACGGCCGCCGGCATGGAAGTCATCCCGGCGAGGATGACGGCAATGATGCGGGTCATGATTCGGCATCTCCCCGAGCGTGGCGCCCTGTCGGAACGTTCTATTAGCACGTTCCAACGGCGATTCGCTCGGGCTGCGAGAGCCGCTCAGGAGGGTCTTAGAAGACGCATTCCGTGAAGGCCGGACGCACGCAGGCGCCCCAGCGACCCTCGTAGTCGGCGAGGAGATCCTCGGCCCGCGTCCGCCCGGCCGCGACGACGGCCTCGAGCGGCTGCAGGTAGATCACCTCGTCCCGGCCCTCGGCGTCGCGGCGGCCCCGCGCCCGGAGGCCCGCGCGGGCGATCGCCAGGGCCTCGGCGGCGACGGCCCCGAGCGTGGTATTGGCCACCGGCGTCGCGAGCCCCAGGCGCGGCGCCGTGGCGCGCGCGGCCTCGCGGTTGGCGAGGCTCCACCCCTTCACGAGGTCGAGGGCCGCGTCGAGGGCCAAGTCGTCGTAGAGGAGACCGGTCCAGAAGGCGGCCTGGGCGGCGATCATGCCGGGGCCGCCGACATCGGCGCCGCGCATCTCCAGGAAGCGCTTGAGCCGCACCTCGGGGAAGGCCGTCGAGGCGTGGTTGGCCCAGTCCGAGACCGTGGCGAACTCGCCCGGCAGCTGCGGGAGCTTGCCGGCCATCAGGTCGCGGAACGAGGCGCCCGACACGTCGTGGTAGGTGTCGCCTCGCTTGACGAAGTACATCGGCATGTCGAGCAGCCAGTCGACGTAGGCCTCGTAGCCGAACCCCGCGTCGAAGGCGAAGGGCAGCATCCCGGTCCGGTGGGCGTCCGTGTCGCGCCAGATCTCGGACCGGCGCGACAGGAAGCCGTTCGGCCGGCCGTCGGTGAAGGGCGAGTTGGCGAAGAGCGCGGTCGCGACCGGCTGCAGCGCCAGGGACGCGCGCATCTTGCGCACCATGTCGGCCTCGGAGGCGAAGTCGAGGTTCACCTGCACGGTGGCGGTGCGCAGCATCATGTCGAGACCGAGGGACCCGACCTTCGGCATGTAGCCGGCCATGATCCGGTAGCGGCTCTTGGGCATGACCGGGGTCTCGTCCCGGCGCCATTTCGGGCTCATGCCCAGCGTCAGGAAGCCGATGCCCAGGGGATCGGCCACCCGCTTCGCCGCGGCGAGGTGCGTGGCGAGTTCCGCCGCCGTGGCGTGCACGTCGGGGAGCGCCGCGCCCGACAGCTCGAACTGGCCGCCGGGCTCGATCGAGATCGCGCCGCCCGCCTCCGCCGACAGGCCGATGATGTTGCCGAGATCGAGGATCGGCTCCCAGCCGGTCTCGCGGGCGAGTCCCTCCAGGAGCGCCCGGATGCCGCGGTCCCCCTCGTAGGGGACCGGCGCCCGGGTCTCCCGATAGAACGGGATCTTCTCGTGCTCGGTGCCGATCGCGAAGCGCGCGCGCGGCTTCTCGCCCGCCGCGAACCATTCGATCAGTTCGGCGCGCGTGGTGAGCGGCGTGGTGTCGTTGCTGTCGCGCGCCATGCGCTGCCTGCCCGTGCGTCTGACGTGTGCCTGGGAACGGGCGCGCCGGACTGCTCCGGCGGATCCACCCGGTACAAACCCGCTCTCGCGAGCGGGATCCGGGCGGACACCCGCCCCCGACCCCGATGAGCACGCGGCGCAGGCGGCGTCCGATCCGGGACATAATCGAGCCGCCGTGAACCCACAACGCGGCGGTCTCGACCGGCGCGCCGCTTCACGTCTGATCCGGGGAAACAATCGACCGGCGCGGTCCTTCCATGTGCGCGGGCACACATGGATCGGGGCGGCGCGCGTCAGCGCGCGTCGCCGAGCACCGCCTGCACCAGCGTCAGCACGGCGACGGCGGCGGTGTCGGCCCGCAGGATGCGCGGCCCCAGGGAGAGCGCCACGGTGTTCGGCCGCGCCCGGATCAGCGCCCGCTCCTCCTCGGAGAAGCCGCCTTCGGGACCGACCAGCACGGCGAGCGGAGGGGGCGCCAGCGGGTCGCCGGCCGCCCGCAGGGCCGCCACCGGGTCGCGCACGGGCGCGTCCTCGTCGCAGAACACGAGGAGCCGCCCGGGCGCGAGGCCCGCGAGTGCGGCCGGCAGGCGCTCGGGCTCCGGACAATCGGGAATCGCCAGGATCCCGCACTGCTCGGCGGCCTCGACCGCGTTGGCCCGCAGCCGGTCTATGTTCACGCGATCGCCCTGCGTGAACCGGGTGATGACCGGTCGGATCGTCCCGGCCCCCATCTCCACCGCCTTCTGCGCGAGATAGTCGAGGCGCGCGCTCTTCAGCGGGGCGAACAGGTAGTGAAGGTCGGCGGGCGCGGGCTGCGGACGCGTCTGCGCGGCGACGTGCAGGTCGGCGCCCTTGCGCCCGGTCTGGACCAGATGGGCGCGCCACTCGCCGTGGCGGCCGTTGAAGACCAGGACCGGATCGTCCGGCCCCCGGCGCAGCACGTTGAGCAGGTAGTTTGCCTGAGCCCGGTCGAGGGGCAGAATCACCCCCGCCGCGAGATCGGCCGCGACGTGGAGGCGCGGAGCGGTGAAGTCATAGGCCGGCATGGCGGCGTGGTCGCGCGGGCCGGCGGGCCTGTCAACGCGGGGACCGCGACCGAAAGTGTTGCCGAATGGTTACGAGCCCCGGTTTTCGGCAGCCAGTCCACCGGTGCATGGCGCAGCCGGTTTGCCGCTCGAATGACGCCACAATCCTATGGCGAACCCAACGGAACGGAAGAGAGCCGGCCGCTCGCGGATTCGGCAGGGGCGTCGAGGGAGTCGCGGAATGGCGAAGGGGAGTCTGAAGCTGGGGGCGGCGGTGCTGGTCGGCACCGTCCTGTTCGGCACGGCGGCGTTCGCGCAGAGCGCGGCACCGGAATGCGGTGCCATCCAGAAGACCCTGGCCGAGCGCAAGGCTCTGGTCGGCCGCGCCAATGCGGCGTCGCAGTCCAAGAAGAAGATGACCCCGCAGGAGGCCTGCGCCCTGTTCGGGAAGCTCCAGTCCAACGGCGCGGAGGGCATCAAGTGGATCGCCGCCAACAAGGAATGGTGCTCGATCCCCGATTCCTTCGCCGAGGGCTTCAAGGCCGACCACGTGAAGGTCAGCGGCATCCGCACCAAGATCTGCAGCGTCGCCGCCCAGGCGACCAAGATGGAGGCGCAGGCCCGCGCCCAG
This sequence comes from Methylobacterium oryzae, assembly GCF_021398735.1. Lineage (NCBI taxonomy): Bacteria > Pseudomonadati > Pseudomonadota > Alphaproteobacteria > Hyphomicrobiales > Methylobacteriaceae > Methylobacterium > Methylobacterium oryzae. The sequence goes on along the minus strand of NZ_CP090349.1, from coordinate 1,253,997 downwards.
GCGCAGGCCCAGGCGGGCGGCGGCGGCGGCGGGCTGCTCGGCGGCCCGGGCTTGACCGGAAGCTTCAAGCTGCCGCAGGGCGCTCTCTGAGATCGTCTGAGAGGATCGCGGATCCGGCGCGGGTCCCCCCTCGGCAGCGGCGGGGGACTCACGTGCGGGACGACCGGAGATCCGACCGATGAACGGCACGGTGTTTGACGACGGGCGGCCGGCCGACGCGGTCTCCGGGCACTGGGTCGACCGGCGGGCGCCCCGGCCCTGGCGCCCGTACCTGCGCCTGGCCCGGATCGACCGGCCGATCGGCTGGTGGCTCCTCCTCCTGCCCTGCTGGTGGTCGGCCGCCCTGGCGGCGATCGCCGCGGACCAGGCCTTTCCCGACCCCTGGCACTGCCTGCTCTTCCTGATCGGCGCCGTGGCGATGCGCGGGGCGGGCTCGACCTACAACGACATCGCCGACCGCGACCTCGACGCGCAGGTCGAGCGCACGCGCCTGCGCCCCCTGCCCTCGGGCCAGGTGCGGCCGCGCCACGCCGCCCTGTTCCTGGTGATCCAGGCCCTGATCGGGCTGGCCGTCCTGCTGCAGTTCAACGCGGAGGCGGTGATCATCGGTCTCTGCTCGCTGCTGCCGGTGGCGATCTACCCGTTCATGAAACGGGTCATGCCGCTGCCGCAGGCGATCCTGGGACTGGCCTTCGCCTGGGGGGCTCTGATGGGCTGGGCCGCGGTGTTCGCCCGCCTCGATCCGCCGGCGCTCCTGCTCTACGCGGGCGCCCTGTGCTGGGTGATCGGCTACGACACGATCTACGCGGTGCAGGATATCGAGGACGACGAGATCGCGGGGATCCGCTCCTCGGCCCGCCTGTTCGGCCGGCACGTGCGGCTCGCCGTCGGGCTCTGCTACGCGCTGGCCGCCCTGTTCGTGGTGCTGGCCGCGCGCGGGGCCGGAGCGGGGCTCGTCGGGTATCTGGGGGTCGCCGCCTTCGCCGGGCACCTCGCCTGGCAGGTCCTGTCGCTGCGCGAGCGCGACGGGCGCGGGGCTCTCACGCTGTTCCGGTCGAACCGGGATGCGGGCCTGATCCTGTTCGTCGGCCTCACCGCCGACGCGCTGCTGCGCAACTTGTTCTAAGGGCCGTCGGCGCCCTCAGGTGCGGGCGATGATCTCGTTCTCGCCGCGGAAGATCTGCGGGCGCGCGGGGAGCCGGCCGGTCTTGCGGCGGGCCAGGAAGCGCGGGCGACGGCGGCCGAGACCGGCGTGGCGGCGACGGATGCGGACCTGACCGAGAATCAGCCGGCCGATCTGCTGGGAGACCGGGACGAGGAGGCCGTCCTCCCGGACGATCATCCGCACGAGGCCCGCCCGAGCCGCGATGTCGCGCCACAACGCGACCACGTCGTCCTCCTCGAAGCTGCCGAGGCGCTGCAGCACGTCGCCTTCTTCGTCGACGAGGATCAGGCTGAACCGGTCGGCGCCCACGATCTCGGCGTCCTCGGTGGCGTAGGCGAGCGCGATCCCGACGGCCCGGCGCGCGCCGGGGGTGCGGCCGATCACCGGCAGCGGCGAAGCGACGAAGCGGGGCGCGGTGTCGGCACCGTGCATCGGGTGTCCTGCGTGGCTTTTGTCCGTGGCCGGGGAAGTGTTCATCGGTCCGAGTCCCTGGAGCAAGTGGCGACCCCTGTCGGGCCGTCCGTTATGCCAAGCAAAATCGCACCCGAACTCCTCCGCACCGCTTAAGAGCCGTCGTTAAGCGAATCTGGACAGCGCTGTCATTTGCGGAATGCTCAATGCTTCCTTGAATGCTCAACGTTTCCTTGCGCAGATCGGTCGTTATCGATCGATCAACCAGCATCCTTGTGGCGCTGCGGGCGCCGCCGTACAACGGGGCGACCGGGCGCGCGATCCTCCGCGCCGGGTCTTCTCAGCCCGACCGGGTGAGCCCAAGCGGGCCCGGACGTCCGCCCGCCGGACGGGCGGGCCGGCGGGGCCCTCGCGGGCCGCACGGATTCCACGCGGAGCGCGATGCCAGAGCCTCTCACCGACGATGCCGTATCCGCCCTGATGCCGGAGCTGCGCGCCGTGATGCGCGAGGCCGCCGACATCGCGCGGCCGTTCTTCAGGCTCGGCGGGCAGACTTCGGCCCGCATCTGGTCGAAGGCCGGCGGCTCGCCGGTGACCGAGGCGGACGTCGCGGTCGATGCCTTCCTGAAGGTGCGTCTGAGCGCCCTCGTGCCGCGGGCGGCATGGCTGTCGGAGGAGACCGCCGACGACCCGGCGCGCCTCGGCCACGACCTCGTGTGGATCGTCGATCCGATCGACGGGACGCGGGCGTTCCTGTCGGGCCATCCGGACTGGTCGATCGCGGTGGCGCTCCTGTCGGGCGGCGAGCCGCTGATCGGCTTCGTCCACGCGCCGGTGGGCGACGCGGATTACGAGGCCGTGCGCGGGCGCGGCGCGACGCGGAACGGCGAACCGATCCGCGTCGATACCAGGCAGAGCCTGCCCGGCGCCCGCGTCACCGGCCCGAAGCCGATGCTCGACCGCCTGGCCCGGGGCGCCGGAGCGGACCCGGATTTCGAAGTGATCGCGCGGATCCCGTCCCTCGCCCTGAGGCTCGCCCGCGTGGCGGACGGGACGGTCGATATCGGGATGATTTCCGGGAATGCCCGCGACTGGGACTTGGCCGCCGCCGACCTCGTTCTGCGCGAGGCGGGCGGCGTGGTCTGCGATTTCTCCGGGGCTGCGACGCCGTACAATCGCGCTGACCCGGTGCACGGCGAGTTGCTTGCCGCGCCGGTGGGTCTGCGCGACCCGGTGCTCGCCGCCTGGGACCGCTGAGGCCGAGGCCCCGCGTGTCCGCGGCGAGCGGCCTCAGGCCGTCGCGGTCTCGCGGATCTTCACCGCGGCGGGCGCGAGCCCGAGACGCTCGGCGAGATGCCAGTGCAGTTCACGCGGGGAGTGGTAGTTGTAGGACCGGTCGATCAGGTCGCTGAGATCGGCCCCGGTCTGGTCCGCGGTCTTGGCCCGCGCCAGCTTGCCGACCCGGAAGGTCGGGGCATCGGTGACGGGGGAACGGACGCCGCGGCGCCGTGTGTACTCGAATAACATCACTGTCTTTTCTTTTCTGGACCGGACGTTGGCTGCGCCCGGCGTCGTTTCTGGGATATTGCCTCCGACGCGACCGGAACCCTGGCAGTCTCGCCCGGGCAGGCAGCGTCGGAAGGGGGAACCGCGTCTGGCGGCCGCTTCATGCGCCACCCGCAATCCTCAGTTGCACACTTCGGCGCACTGAGGGCGCGGGAGGCGCCTCGGAACCCGCGACGGTCAGGCCGCCTGCAGGTTGCCGGCGGCGTCCTTGCCGCTGCGCTTGTCCGTCAGGATCTCGTAAGCGATCCGCTGGCCTTCGATCAGGTTGCGCATCCCGGCGCGCTCGACGGCCGAGATGTGGACGAACACGTCCTTGCCGCCATCGTCGGGCTGGATGAAACCGTAGCCCTTGGTCTCATTGAACCACTTCACAGTGCCGGTATTCACGTAGTGTACCTCGTTCGTCCATAGGCCATCCGCGCGGCACGAGGGCCGCGTGATGCACCACGGTCTTTCTGGATTTGGCCAGTGCGGCGGGGCGCGAGTCGCTGAACCTTGAACAGCGTCAGCCTCGGTGGATAAGCCCCCCGAGGACGTATTTAGGCGCAGGCTGCGGCCGCAACAAGGCATGGGCGGCGTATCATCTGCGTCGCAGGCCGGGATCGGGAGGGGGCCGAGCGGCACCGCCCCCTGTGATTCCGGGCATTCACGATGCATATACGGAATGCGCTCAAGCAGTTAAGGCGCGTGGCTCTGGACGATACATGGCAGGCATCTCGGTCTCGCTGGACGGTGCGAACATCCAGCTCTCCTTCCAGAAGGACGATCAGGCGACGGCGGTGGTGATGGATGCCCGCGCCGCCCGGGCGCTAGTGCGCGCCGTCGGGCAACTCCTCACGGCGATCGACGATACGGACGAGCCCGACATGGCCGACGAGATGGGCGACGAGGAGGTCGCCATGCTCGACGTGACGTCGTCGGCCATCGAGGTCGGTACCGACGACGAGGGCCAGGCGGTGGTCGCCCTGCAGGCCGGCGCTCTGCCGCCGTTCCAGCTCCGCCTGACGGACGAAGAGGCCCGCCACGTCGTGACGAGCCTCTCCGAGATCCTCAATGCCCCGCGCGACGTGCGGACCTCGCACGGCGGTCACTGACGGCCGGGCGCTCGGCCGTCGCGGGCGCCGTCACATGCGCGTCCCGGGATCCGTCGGCGTGCCGGGGAAGATGTCCGGCTCGGAGCCCGGACCGCCGGGTTCGCCGATCCCCGGATCGTTCACCGGATAGGGCGTGCGCGGGCCGGTCGGGCCGATATCGGGCTCCTCTTCGGGCGTCGGCGGGGGCGGCGGCAGGTCGCCGGGCGTGGGCTCGGGAAGGCCGGGATTGGCCATGACGCGACTCCTGATGGTTGGGATGGGGACCAACGGGCCGCCTTCCCCGGGGGTTCCGATCACCGGTCCGGGGTCCGCTCCCGGACGCGGCCGGGCGGCGGAGGGCCGCGGGAACGGGCGGCACGAGCCTCCGTTAGCCGGGCAGATCCCCCGACCGGAGACCACCATGCCCGACATCCGCCAAGCCAAGATCCTGATCCTCGCCACCGACGGTTTCGAGGAGAGCGAGTTGACCGTCCCGCAGGCCAAGCTGGCCGAGGCCGGCGCCGCGGTGACCGTCGCCGCCCCGCAATCGCGCCAGAGCAAGGGCACGATCCGCGGCTGGGACAAGACCGACTGGGGCCGGGAGGTCACGGTCGACACCGACCTAGAGCAGGTCGACTCGGCATCCTACGACGCCCTCGTCCTCCCGGGCGGCCAGATCAACCCGGACAAGCTCCGGCTCGAGCCCCGGGCCCTCGCCCTGATCAGGAGCTTCCTGACCTCCGGCAAGGTCGTGGCCGCGATCTGCCACGCCCCGTGGCTGCTGATCGAGACCGGCGCGGCCAAGGGCCGCGACCTGACCTCGTTCAGCTCGATCCGGACCGACGTGATCAATGCCGGCGGCCGCTGGCACGACAAGGACGTCGTGACCGACCACGGCATCGTCACGAGCCGCAATCCGGGCGACCTCGACGCGTTCTGCGCGAAGATCGTCGAGGAGATCCAGGAGGGCGGCCACGGCGCCCGCCAGCTGGCGGCGTGACCCGCGCGGGCGCCGGACGACCGGCGCCCGTGCTCAGCCGCGGCCGCGCTCGCCGGTGACTTCCAGCACCGTGCAGCCGCGGATCGGGCGGCCGTACTCGTCCGCGCCCTCCACGGTGACCCGGTGGGCGCCCGGCGCGAGGTCGTCCGGGAGCCGCGCCGTCCAGATATGGGTCGAGGGCACCGCCTTCACCCAGCTCTTCTTCGTCTCCGGGTAGCGCTCGTAGAGCTCGGTGACGAACGGGTCGGGGCGGCGGGCGCGCGCCATCGGCCGGGGCGTCGCGTCCCCGACCCGGAACGCGAGGCGCGTGCGCGGGCCGCCGTCGAACACGTTCACCACCAGGGTCGTGTCGGCGAGCGCGTCCTGCGGCACCGGCGGCCGGAGCCCCTGCACCGGCCGGGTCCAGCGCACCACCTCGGGCGCGCCGGCCCGCAGCTCGCTCTCGAACAGGATCCGCATGGTCTCGTCCGGCTGCCCCTGCGCGGCGACGTAGCGCGTCGTGTAGTCGGTGCCGCGGATCGACAGGACGTGGAACCCGTTCGGCGTGCCGTCGCGGCTGTCGGCCGAGGGGATGCCCGTGCGGGTGTCGGGACCGCTCCACCACGAGCCCGAGACGGCGGTGAGCACGTGATGGTGATGGCCGTCGGCGAGGTAGTGGTGCTCGGTCGTGTGGGTGTGGCCGGCGAGGCTCAGCACCTTGCGGCCGGCGAGCAGGTCGAGGAGCGCGGCGCGGTCCGTGGTGTGGGTGCGGGGCTCTTCGGGGCCGGTCTCGGTGTGCAAGGGGATGTGCATGGCCAGCACGATCAGGTCGTCCCGCGGGATCTCGGCCAGGAGGTTGCGCAGGAAGGCCAGGCCGCGGTCGCCGATCCGGCCCCGGTAGGTGTTGGCGCCCACCGGCACCGGCGGCCCGAGCCACTCGACGTTGTCGAGCATCACGAACCACGCCCGGCCGTGCCGGAACGCGTAGGTCGGCGCGCCGAACACCCGCTTCCAGGTCTCGCGGCTGTAGCGCGCGTCCGGCGCCTGCATGTTGAGGTCGTGGTTGCCCGGCAGGCTGTACCAGGGCAGGCCGATCCGCCCGACGATCCGGTTGGACCGGCCGTAGAGCGAGAGATCGTCGAACAGCACGTCGCCTGTGGTCAGGCCGAAGGCGGCCGGGATCGCCATGGCGCGGGTGACCGCGGTGTCGCGCACGTGGTCGAGTTCGAACCGGCTCTCGGGCTGGGGATCGGTGAACAGCACGACGTCGAAGTCGTCCGGCTCGTCCGCCCGGGTCAGGGTGAAGTCGATCGAGGCCGGGAGCGGCCCGGTGGGCGCGAGGCCGCGGTAGCGCAGGCCCAGCTCGGCGGGCGTGCCCCCGGGCTGGTGGATGTAGGAGTGGCGCGGCACGTTGTCGGCGTCGCGCGGCAGGGCGTAGCCCGGCGGCTTGATGACGAAGACCGCGCCGTCGCCCGACATCGGCAGGCGGTATCGGCCCCGCTCGTCGGTCCGCGCGATCTCGCGACCGTTGGACACCAGCACGCCCGGCAGCGGGACCGGGTCCCCGCCGGCCGCGTCGCGCGCGGAGACAATCCCGGTGGCCTCGGCGGCCTCGGCGGGCTCCTGCGCACCGGCCCGGCCCGCGACGAGGCCGAGGGCGGCGGCGCCCGCCATGGTGCTCCGGCGGGTCAGGCCTCCGGGCTGGGTGTCGCGCGACATCGATGGCTCCTGCACGGCTTCGCGGCGCGGCGTCCCGCGGGAGGCCGGCAACCGGCATCCGGGACGCTGCCTGCGCGGCCAACCAGACGCGTTTGACTTCCGGATGACAGGCGCGGCCCCGAACGCGCGAGGCCCGCGCCTCGGCAGAGGTGCGGGCCTCGGATCGGGTTCGACGGGCGGGCGTCGCTGGGAGCGGCCGGCGCCCGCGGGTCCGACTACTCCTCGTCGCCGGGCTCGAAGGTCTGCGGCATCGGCTCGGCGCTGGCGACCGGGGTCGGCGCGCCGATGGTCGAGGGCACGTTCACGCCGTCACGCTTGTAGATGTCGTCGCGGAACTGGACGATGCCGTCCGGGGTCGACCAGGCGGTGATGTAGGTCCAGTAGACCGGCACCGGCTGGGAGATGTTGGCGTCGATGCGCTTGCCGCTCTCGATCGCCTCCTCGACCTTCTGACGGTCCCAGCCGGGCGTGTCCTTCAGCAGCCACGTGATGTACTCGCGCACGTTCTGCACGCGCACGCAGCCTGAGGAGATGAAGCGGAAATCGTCGCCGAACACGCCCTTGGTGTTCGTGTCGTGCATGAACACGCCGTAGGGGTTCGGGATGTTGATGCGGACGATGCCCATCGAGTTGAAGTCGGCGCCCGAATCCTGCCGGTAGGTGTAGCGGGTGCCCTCGTCCGAGAACCAGTTCACCGACTTCGGCGAGACCTCGGAGCCGTTCGACAGGATCCGGATCTTGTTGTCCGTGAGGTAGTTCGGATCCTTCTGCATCTTCGGGATCAGGTCCTTCTTCACGATGGAAGCCGGGACCGTCCAGGTCGGGTTGAAATTGATCTGCGTCGCCTTGGTATTCATGATCGGCGACTGGCGGTCGATCTTGCCCACGCCGGCGGCGTGGAGCGTGACGACCTGACCGTTCTCGACCGTCTCGACGAGCGCGGCCGGGATGTTGGTGATCACGAAGCGCCGGCCGAGATCGCCCGAGTAGGAGCGCAGGCGCACGACGTTGATCTCGAGCTGGCGCAGACGCACGTCGGCGGGCACGTTCATGGCCTGCTGGGTGGCCATCGTCATCGCGCCGGTCTGGCTGAGGCCGTGCCGGGCCTGGAACCGCTTCACGCCCGCGGCGACGTACGAATCGTACACGCCCGAGCCGCCCGCGGCCGGATCGAGGTCGCCGGTGACGATCAGGCGCTGGCGGATGGCCGCCACGGCCGGGCCGCGCGAGCCGATCCGCAGGTGGTCGGCGCCGGAAACCTGCCGCCAGCCACCGCGGGCGACGATGTCCTTGTAGCGCTCCACCATCTGCTCGGTGGACGTCACGGTCTGGGGCGAGAGGATCGGCACCGTCTCGCGCTGCACCTGCATGCCGGCGGGTGAGGCGTAGTCCTGCGCCCACTCGGCCTGGGCATAGTTGCCCTGATCGCGGGCTTGGGCGCCGCCGATGCCGAGCGCGCCGAGGGCGGCGACGCCGAGGATCGCGGGGAACCGGTTTTGTGCCTTCTTGCGCATCGGTCGCTGGCTCTGGTCCGGGGTTCGTCAGGTCGTGACGGGAGCGGATTGTCTCGGGCGCCACGGTGTCGGGATGGCGTTAAGACTCCCTATCGAAGGGGCCGGAATGTGGCATCGCCGTGCGCCAGCGCACGCGGCGTCCGTCTGCGGCACCCTGGCAACAGCCATCGCCGCGCCGGTGTGGCAGGGATGCCATAGCGGTCCGGTTCGGACGGCGCGCGGGAGCAGCATGGATTCGGGCGAGGCCCTTTCGGATCGACGTGTCGGGCCGGCCCTGCGGGCCGTCGTCGCCCTGCTGGCGCTCTACGCCCTGCTGCTCCAGGCCTTTCTCGGCGGCCTGATGCCGGTGCCGGCGGCGACCGACGGCCTCTGCGCGCAGCATGCCGACGCGTCCGCTCCATCGGGCGCGCCCGTCCCCCACGACCACGGCGATTGCTGCACGGCGGCCCAGGCCACCGGCCCGGCGCTCCCGCCGCGCCCCCCGTCCGTCGGCTTCCGATGGGTCGCGACCGCGGACCTGCGGCCGGCCTGGCCCCTCAACCGGAGCGTCGGCGCCCGCGCGCCGCCCGGCACCATTGCGTCCCCGAGGGGGCCGCCGACCGCCTGAGCGATCACCACCTCTCGGATCCCTCAGGACGGATGTATTCCCATGAAGACCCTTGTCTCGGCCGCCCTCGGCCTCGGGCTGCTCGCCTCCGCGGCGCAGGCCCACGCGGTGCTGGAACGCAAGCAGGCAGCCCCCGGCGCCTCGTATCGCGGCGTCGTCCAGATCATGCACGGCTGCAACGGCAAGCCGACGACGCGCGTGAGCGTCACCATCCCGGAGGGCCTGATCGGCGCCAAGCCGATGCCGAAACCCGGCTGGACCCTCGCGACGACGCGCGGACCCTACGCCAAGACCTACGCGACCCATCACGGCACGGCCGCGGAGGGCGTGACGTCGATCACGTGGAGCGGCGGCTCCCTTCCGGACGATCAGGTCGACGAGTTCACCTTCCTGGCGCAGGTCGCCGGCACCTTCGAGCCCGGCGCGACCGTCTACGTCCCGGTCCAGCAGGATTGCGCGGAGGGCAGCTATTCCTGGTCGGAGATCCCCAAGGCCGGTCAGGACGCCCACGACCTGAAGGCGGCCGCGCCGTCCTTCCGGATCGTCCAGGTCGCCCAGGCGGGCGGCGCGCCGGCCGCGGGGACGGCCGCGGCCGCGACGACCGTGAAGGCCGCTGACCTGACGATCGAGACGCCGTGGCTGCGCGCCACGCCGAACGGCGCCAAGGTCGCCGGCGGGTACGTGCGCATCACCAACACGGGGAGCGTCCCGGACACGCTCACGGGCGCCACGGTGCCGTTCGCCAAGAGCAGCGACATCCACTCCATGTCGATGGAGGGCGGCGTCATGAAGATGGCGCCGGTCACGAACGGCCTGACCATCAAGCCCGGCGAGACCGTGGAGCTGAAGCCCGGCGGCTATCACCTCATGTTCGAGGACCTGACCGGCGCGCCGAAGGCGGGCGAGACCGTCGCGGGGACGCTCACCTTCCAGCGCGCCGGCGCCGTGCCGGTGACGTTCACGGTGGCGCCGATCGGCGCGGGCGCGCCGGGCGGCCAGCACCAGCACCAGCACTAGCCGCCCGGGACGGAGCTTCGGCCGCCGGGCGACAGCCGTGACGCGAGCAGATCCACGAGGCCGGGCCGCCGCGGCGCCCGGCCGTCGCGGCCGCGCGGACCTTCGGGTCGCCCCCGCGGGGCCGGCGCGGGCGCTCGCCCGGATCGTGGCGCTCCTCGCCCTCTACGCACTGGCGCTCCAGGGCGTCCTCGGCGGCCTGGCCTCCGCCGCCGCGGGGCCGGACCACGTTCTCTGCCTCGCCGACGGCGGCCCGACCGATCCGGCACCGGCCGGCAAACAGCTGCCGGCCCCTCACCGCGGGGATTGCTGCGTCGCCTGCCACGCGGCCGGGCCCGCCACCCTGCCCGCGCCGTCGACCGTCGCCGCCGTGCCGGTGGCCCGACCCGCCGCGGCCGCCGCCGCCCGGCCGCGGCGCGTCGCCCTCCCGCGGGCGCCCCCGCGTCCCGGCCTCGGAGCCCGCGCCCCGCCCGTCGTCTGACCGATCGCCCCGCCTTCCCGATCGCCAGACACGGATCCCACACCATGCCCCGCCAGTTCCGGGCCGGCCGACGCGCCGCGCTCCTGCTGTTCACCTGCGCGACGCCGGCCGCGGCCCAGGCACCGTCCGCCGCCTCGGTCACCCTGTCCGAACTCAGCGTCGTCGGCGCCGCCGCGACGGACGCGCCGTCGCACGAGACCCGCGGCTCGCTCTCGGTGCCGAGCGTCGACCGCCAGAGGGCCGCCCTCGCGGGGACCGTCGGCTCCGTGGCCTTCGTCGACACCGCGGCGCTCCAGGACCGCTACACCAACACGCTCCGCGACGTGCTCAAGGACGTGCCCGGCGTCTACGTGCAGGAGCGCTACGGGCAGGAGCTGCGCCTGTCGGTCCGCGGCTCGGGCATCGCCCGCGCCTTCCACCTGCGCGGGCTGGAGCTACTGCAGGACGGGATCCCGCTCAACCTCGCGGACGGGAGCGGCGACTTCTATCAGGTGGACCCGCTCGCCCTGCGCTCGGTGGAGGTCTACAAGGGCGGCAACGCCCTCACCTTCGGGGCAACGACGCTCGGCGGCGCCGTCAACGCCGTCACGCCCACGGCCTACACCGCGCTGGCGCCCAACATCCTGCGGGTCGACGGCGGCAGCTTCGGCACGATCCGCGAGCAGGCCCAGATGTCCCGCATCGACGGGCCGCTCGACGGGCTGGTCAACGCGACGCTGACCAATTCCGACGGGTTCCGCGCCCACGAGGCCCAGGCCACGAAGAACTTCAACGCCAATATCGGCTACCGGATCGCCCCCGACATCGAGACCCGCTTCTATCTCGGCACCTACCTCACCGATCAGAAGCTGCCGGGCACCCTGACCCTCGGCCAGAGCCTCTCGACCCCGACGCTGGCCAACCCGACGGCGATCACCGGCAACCAGTCCCGCAAGGTCGAGACGGAGCGGATCGCGAACCGCACCTCGTTCCTGCTCGACGTGGGCAAGCTCGACGTCGACACCTGGGCGATCCACAAGAGCCTGTACCACCCGATCTTCCAGGCGATCGACCAGGACGGCTGGACCTACGGGATCAGCCCGCACTGGGCCGGGACCTTCGATCTCGGCGGCTTCCGCGACGACGTGGTGCTGGGCCTGCGCGCCTTCGCGGGCCAGAACTCCGCGCTGCAATTCGTCAACGTCCGCGGGCAGCGGGGGGCGCAGACGCTCAACGCCCTCCAGAGCGCCTCGAGCCTCGAGGCCTACGGCGAGAATCGATTCTGGTTCCTCCCGGACGTGGCGCTGATGACCGGCGCGAAGGCGTTCTCGTCGAACCGGACCTTCAGCGACAAGGGCGGGCTGCCGGGCAACCCGAACCCGCGCTTCGCCGACGTGACCTATGCGGGCGTCAACCCCAAAGTCGGCCTGCTGTGGCAGCCGCGGCCCGACATCCAGATCTTCGGCGACGTCGTCCGGTCCCGGGACGTGCCGGACTTCTCCGACCTCGTGCAGCAGAACCTCTTGAGCACGACCTTCGTGCCCCTGCGGGCGCAGCGCGCCTGGACCTACGAGGCCGGCGCCCGCGGCCGCGTCGACCGCCTCGCCTTCGACGTGACGCTCTACCGGTCGGACCTGCGCGACGAGCTGATCAACTTCGCGACCAATCCCGGCCTCAACATCCCGGCCGCCACCTTCAACACCCCCCGCTCCGTCCACCAGGGCGTCGAGGCGGCGCTCACCCTGGACCTCGCCCGCGACCTCGCGGCGGCGGGCGACGGGCTCAGCGTGACCCAGATCTGGACCCACAACGACTTCCGGTTCGTCGGCGACCCGGTCTTCGGCAACAACCGCATCGCCGGGATCCCGGCCGACGTGCTGCGCACCGTGATGAGCTACCGGCACCCGCGCGGCTTCCACGTCGCGCCGTCGCTCGACTGGGTGCCGCAGGGCGCCTTCGCCGATCACGCCAACACCCTGCGGGTGCCCGGCTACGCCCTGCTCGGCGTCGAGGCCGGCCTCGATCTCGCCGACGGCGTCGCCCTGTTCGTGGATGCCCGCAACCTCACGAACGCCCGCTACGTCTCCGACATCGCCGTGGTGGCCAACGCCGCCGCGACGGCGGGCGGCCCGGCCGCGCTGGCCGCCTTCTATCCCGGGAGCGGCCGCAGCGTCTTCGGCGGTATCCGCGCCTCGTTCTGAGCGCGGGTGCCGCCATCCGCGGCACTTCTCCAGATCCCGGGCGGCGGGTTAAGGTTAAAAAAACATGAACCCTGCTGTCCGGGCCAATCGGCGCTAGGATTGCGGCGTCGTCCGAAAGCCACGGACGGAGCGTCCCGGATCGGAACGAGCCGGGCCGTCGGACGGCACAGGAGAGGCAGATGAACGGCTTCGATGTCACGTTCCGGGACGATCAGGACTGGGTCGATTTCGGCAGGTCCTACGTCAACTCGGAAGCCTTCAAGGCGCTGTTCCGCGACGGGATGACCCTGGTCGAGGAGACGGCCGCCTATCTCGACGGCGAGGGCCGCGACGAGTCGCGCCTCGTGTCCCGGGACGCGACGCTCAGCTACGCGGCCGAGAGCATGCGCCTGACCACGCTGCTGATGCAGATCGCCTCGTGGCTGCTGGTGCAGCGCGCCGTCGCCGAGGGCGAGATGACCCCGGCCGAGGCCCTCCTGGAGAAGCACCGGGTCAAGCTCGGCACCGCCGAGCCGCCGAAGCAGCAGGATTTCAACCTGCTGCCGATGCGCCTGCAGCAGCTGATCCTCCGGGCCCGGCGCCTGCACAGCCGCATCCTGCACCTCGACGCGCTGATCGCCGAGGACCGGCCGACGCCGCAGCCGGTGGAGAGCCCCGTAGCCGCGCAGCAGGGCCTGCTGCGGATGGCCTTCCGCATGAGCGAGGGCTGAGCGAGGGCCGGGCGACGCTCCGGGGAGCGCCGCCGCCGCGCGTGGCCGGCGTCCCGGCCCCGACGCTCAGAACGCCGGGAACTGGCCCGGGAACTGCTCCTTCAGGATCTGGCGGATCGCGTCGTTCTGGAACGCGTGGACCAGCTTCGGCACCCAGGGCTTGCCCGTGTCCGCCTCGCGGACGACGATGACGTTGTTGTAGGGGTTGTCGACCTTGGACTCGATCGCGATGGAGTCCTTGCCGGGGATCAGGCCGGCATCGACGGCGTAGTTGGTGTTGATCACCGCGGCGTCGAGATCCTCGAGGCTGCGGGGCAGCTGCGCGGCGTCGACCTCCTGGAACTTCAGGCGCTTGGGATTGTCGACGACGTCGAAGACCGTCGGCAGCAGGCCGACCCCGTCCTTCAGGCGGATCAGCTTCTCGGCCTGCAGCAGCAGGAGCGCCCGGCCGCCGTTCGACGGGTCGTTCGGGATGCCGACCAGCGCGCCGTCCTTCAGGTCCGCGACGGCCTTGACCCGCTTGGAGTACAGGCCGATCGGCGTCACGATCGTCTCGCCGACGGGGACGATCCTGTAGCCGCGCGCCTTGACCTGGTTGGCGAGAAACGGCTTGTGCTGGAAGGCGTTGGCGTCGAGGTCGCCGGACTGGAGCGCCTCGTTCGGCAGCAGGTAGTCGGAGAACACCACCAGGCTGATGTCGAGCCCGTCGCGGGCCGCGATCTCCTTGGCCTTCGCCCAGAGGACTTCGGCATCCCCGCCCATGATGCCGACCTTGATCTTGTCGGCGGCCAGGGCCGGCGCGGCGGCCAGACCGACCAGGGCGAGGACCAGCAGCAGAAGACGTCTCATCGTATCTCGATCCTAGCAGTGCGTCCGGAGAGCCTTGGCCCCGGACAGGCAGCGGCGCCCGCCTCGGCTCCGGCGCGGGGTCCGGGCGAAGCGCGGGTGACCGGAGCAGGATACGACGGCCCGGCCGCGCTTTGAATGAGCGGGCAGCGGCCGATCCGGGCCACGGGAACCGCGGGCGCGGCCCGTCGGGGAAGACGCATCTCCGCTCGCGCGCCCGGACGCGCGGTTCGCGTCGCGGTCCCGCCGATCTTCGCAAACCCGTCCTGTGGATAACGCCCGCGGCCGCGCGCCGCCGCGCACGAAAACGGGCGGCCCCGCCAGGGACCGCCCGTCTCGTACAGCGTCGCCGTGACGGCTGCGGCGCTCAGCGCTTGCCGAGGTTGCCGAACCGCGAGTTGAAGCGCGACACGCGGCCGCCGCGGTCGAGCATCTTCTGCTCACCGCCGGTCCAGGCCGGATGGGTCAGCGGATCGATGTCGAGATTGAGGGTGTCGCCCTCCTTCCCGTAGGTCGAACGGGTCTGGTACTCGGTACCGTCCGTCATCACGACCTTGATGAAGTGGTAATCGGGGTGCTCGGTCCCCTTGGCCTTCGCGGCCGCGTCCTTCGCCATGACCTTGGTCCCTGTCTGGCACGCCGGCGGGAAGCGCAGGAGGCGCCGCCCGGCCCGGAATGCGGAAGATGTCACCGGTTGCACCGAACCATGGGTTCGTGGCAACGGCACGTCCAAGCCGACCGTGGTGGCGGCCCGCGGCCATTGAACACACGCAATCGGATGAGCGGCGGCCTATACCGCAGCCGCTCCCCGGTCACAAGCGCCGCGGACCGGGAGAACGACAACACGTGAGGCGTGATGGCCCGTAAGACCAAGGCGGCCGCGGCCGGCCGACCCAGAGCCCCGCTGAGCGCCCTCCGGCCGCTCCTCCCCTTCGCGCTGCGCTACCGCGCGCGGATCGCCGCGGGGCTCGTCGCCCTCATCTGCGCGTCGGCCTCGACGCTGGTCGTCCCGATCGCCATGCGCCGGGTCATCGACCACGGCTTCACCGCCGACGGCTCGAACGTGATCGACGCCTACTTCCTCGCCCTGCTCGGGGTCGTCGCGGCCTTCGCGCTGTCGAGCGCGGCCCGCGTCTACACGGTGGTGACGCTGGGCGAGCGGGTCGTCGCCGACCTCCGCAGCGCCGTCTTCGCGCGGCTGACCCAGCTCGATCCGGCGTTCTTCGACCGGGCGCAGTCCGGCGAGATCGTCTCGCGGCTCACCGCGGACGCGACGCAGATCAAGTCGGCCTTCGGCGTCTCGGTCTCGATCCTGCTGCGCAACCTGTTCCTGTTCGTGGGCGCCACCGCCATGATGGTGGTGACGAGCCCGCGCCTGTCGGTGATGGTGCTGGCCGCGATCCCGATCATCGTCTTCCCGCTGATCGTGTCGGGCCGCGGCGTGCGCCGGCGCTCCCGGGCGGCCCAGGACCGGCTCGCCGAGGCCTCGGCCTACGCCGCCGAGGCGGTCGGGGCGGTGCGGACGATGCAGGCCTTCGGCCGCTCCGACTCGACGGCGGCCCGGTTCGCGGCGGCCTCCGAGGAGGCCTACGGCGCCGCCCAGGCCTCGATCCGGGCCCGCGCGCTGCTCACCGGCGTCGCGATCTTCCTGATCTCGGCCTCGGTGGTCGGGGTGATGTGGTACGGCGCCCAGGGCGTCCTGAACCACACGATGACGGGCGGCGAGCTCTCGCAGTTCGTGCTCTACGCCGTGTTCGGCGCCGGCGCCCTCGGGCAGCTCTCCGAGGTCTACGGCGACCTCGCCATGTCGGCCGGCGCGGCCGAGCGGCTCACCGAGATCCTCGCCGCGGAGCCCGCGATCCGCGCGCCGTCCCCGGCCCTGCCGCTGCCCGAGCCGGCCCGGGGCGCGGTGGCCTTCGAGGACGTGCGCTTCGCCTACCCCACCCGCCCGGAACACGCCGCCCTCGGCGGGCTGAGCTTCGCGGCCGCGCCCGGCGAGCGCATCGCCATCGTGGGCCCCTCCGGCGCGGGCAAATCGACGGTGTTCCAGCTGCTGCTGCGCTTCTACGACCCGCAGGGCGGCCGGATCGTGGTCGACGGCGCCGACATCGCCCAGGTCGATCCCGAGCGCCTGCGCGCCCGCATCGCCCTGGTGCCCCAGGACCCCGTCGTGTTCTCCGGCACCGTCACCGAGAACATCCGCTACGGCCGCCCGGAGGCCGGCGAGGCGGAGGTCCGGCGCGCGGCCGAACTCGCCAACGCGCACGGCTTCGTCTCGGCCCTGCCGCAGGGCTACGCGACCCAGGTGGGCGAGCGCGGCGTGACCCTCTCGGGCGGCCAGCGGCAGCGCATCGCCATCGCCCGGGCGATCCTCAAGGACGCGCCGATCCTGCTCCTCGACGAAGCCACCTCGGCCCTGGACGCCGAGTCCGAGCGCGCCGTCCAGGCCGCCCTCGCCACGCTGATGCATGGCCGGACCACGCTGGTGATCGCCCACCGGCTCGCCACGATCCGCGCCGCGGACCGCATCCTGGTCCTCGACGACGGCCGCATCGTCGAGACCGGAACCCACGAGAGCCTGCTGGCTCAGGGCGCGCTCTACGCCCAGCTCGCGAACCTGCAGTTCACCGACGCGCTGGACGAGACGGCGCGGGGCAAGGAGCCCCGCAGCCGGGGCGAGCGCCTGCCGGTCGCCGAGTAGCCGGGCCGCGCCCGGAGCCGCCCGGGCCGGCGCCCGTCCGCGCGACGGATCGCCGGTGCGGGGTGCGCGGCCTCAGTGCGCGGACGCGGCCTGGCGCTGCCCCCGGGTCGCGGTATCCTGCGCCCGCTCCGCCGCGGCCTGGATCTGGCCGACCTGGGCCACGATCGTGTCGGTCGCCCGCACCATCTGCCCGGCCAGGTCCCTGACCTCCGCGGCCGCGGCCGCGAATCCCCGGCCCTCTCCGCCGTCGCGGGCCGCCTCGATCGCGGCCCGGAGCGCCATCAGGCTGGTCTGACCGGCGATGCCGGCCAGGAGGCCGGTCGCCGCGTCGGCCGCCGCCGCGGCGGACGCGGCGTCGTCCGCGGCCCGCACGCCCGCGCGCAGGTCCGTCAGCCCGTCCTCGAAGACCCGCACGGCCGCGGCGATCGCGCTGGCCTCGTCCCGCAGGGCGACGTGCGGACGGGGGTGATCGTCGGCTCCGGGCCGAACCGCGTTCAGGGACAGGCTGAGCTTCGACATCGATACGGTCTCCCTGGATCGTCCGCACCATGGGACGTCAAGGATAACGATGCGTTAATCCAGCAGAGCTGCGGCGCGCACAGGAGAAATCGGCGCCCGCCGGAACAATTACCGCCTATCTCTTCCGGCTTCTGGTGTTCGAAGCTCTCGTAAGACGATCGGATGCTGGCTTGATCGGCACATGCACCTGGGAATGCGGAGCGAGATCGCCGCGAAACTGGTCACCGGACGCGGGCCGCGCGCCGACACCCCCTGCGGCGCCGCGGCGGTCCGACAGCGCTAGCGCTCGGTGAGCTTCATCTCGATCCGGCGGTTGCGGGCGTAGGCTTCCTCGGTCGCCCCGGCTTCCAGGGGCTGGAACTCGCCGAAGGCGCCTGCCAGGAGGTGCTGCGGCGGGATCCCCTTGCCGGCGAGGAACTGCACCACCGCGATGGCGCGCGCCGCCGAGAGGGACCAGTTCGACGGGAACTGCGACGTGCTGATCGGGCGCGCGTCGGTGTGCCCGTCGACGCGGAGCACCCAGGGCAGGTCCGCCGGGATCTGCTTGGCGAGTTCCGAGACCGCGCCGGCGATGCGGTCGAGCTCCGGCCCGGCCTCGGGCTTGAGGGTCGCGGAGCCGGCCGGGAACAGCACCTCGGATTGCAGCACGAAGCGGTCGCCGACCACGCGGATGTCGGGCCGGTTGCCGAGGATCTGCCGCAGGCGGCCGAAGAAGTCGGACCGGTAGCGGGCCAGCTCCTGGACCTTCTGCGCGAGGGCGACGTTCAGCCGGCTGCCCAGCTCGGCGATCCGGGCCTGGGATTCCTTGTCGCGGCTCTCGGAGGCCGCGAGGGCGTCCTCCAGGGCTGCGAGCTGGCGGCGCATGGCGCTGATCTGCTCGTTGAGCAGGTCGATCTGGGACTGCGCCCGCCGGGTCGCGCCGCGCTCGGTCTCCAGCTGCTTGTCGAGGGTGCCCGCCGCGCCCTGGCTGACCGTCGCGGCCTCGGCCTGCACCTTGGCCCGGTCGCGCTCGGCCTCGACGCCGGCGAGCGTCGTGCGGAGATTGCGGGCCTCCTCCTCCTGGTTGCGGCGGTTCGTCCGCTCCAGGGCGAGGAGGTCGGTGAGGTCGGCGATCTGGCGGTTGAGCCT
Source organism: Methylobacterium oryzae (assembly GCF_021398735.1). Taxonomy (NCBI): domain Bacteria; kingdom Pseudomonadati; phylum Pseudomonadota; class Alphaproteobacteria; order Hyphomicrobiales; family Methylobacteriaceae; genus Methylobacterium; species Methylobacterium oryzae. Next base: position 1,235,384 of record NZ_CP090349.1, on the reverse strand, counting down.
GGCCAGGGTCTCGTCCCGTCCGGTCAGCTCCTGCGACAGGAAGAACTGCCCGACCACGAAGACCGTGAGCAGGAAGACCACCGACAGCAGCAGCGTGGCCAGCGCGTCGACGTAGCCGGGCCAGACGTTGAGCGTCCGCCGGGTCCGGGTCGCCGTGGAGGCCACTAGACGCGCTCCCGGCCCAGCCGGTCCAGCACCTGCTTCAGCTCGCGCTCGCGGCTCGCCTGCGCCTCGACCCAGTCGCGGATCATCTGCTGCTCCGCGCGCATGTGCTGGACGAGGCCCTGGATGCCCTCGGCGAGGTTGGTCATCGCCTGGGTCGCCGCGCGGCTGCCGCCGCCCTCGGCCACCAGGGCGCTCAGGCGGTCGACCGCCTCCTTCAGCTCCTGCGTGCCGGCGGCCGGCCGCGCCGCGGTCGCCGCCGCCGCGACCGGCGCCGACTCCGGAGCTGCCGCGCCAGACATCAACCAGTCCTGCAACTCGTTGTGGAACCGGGCATGGGCCTGGCCCGCCTGCAGTTCCAGGAAGCCGGTGATCAGCGACGAGGCGAGGCCGAACAGCGAGGCCGAGAAGGCCAGACCGATGCCGGAGAGCGGCACCGCGAGGCCCGATTTCAGCTCGTCGAACATCACGCCGGCATCGCCGCCGCCGCGCATGCCCTTGATGACGCCGCCGACCGCCGACAGCGTGTCGATGAGGCCCCAGAAGGTGCCGAGCAGGCCGAGCAGGATCAGGATGCCGGAGATGTAGCGCAGGATCTCGCGGCCCTCGTCGAGGCGCACCGCGATCGTGTCGAGGTAGCCGGTCGTCCCCGGCAGGGTGGCTCCGCCGGCCCGCGCGGCGATCATCGGCGCCATCGGCGCCAGCAGGGCGGGCGGCTTCTTGACCTGCGCGCCGCCCGCGACGGCGTTGACGTAGGCGGTCTCGCGGAACAGCCGGACGACCTGCCCGAAGGCGATCAGGACGGCGATCAGCAGCACACCGAGGATGAGCCCGTTGAGCCCGGGATTGGCCAGGAAGGCCGGTGTGATCTGCCGGAACAGAATGAAGGCCAGGAAGCCTACAAGGATCAGGAAGATGACCATCCGCCCGAGATAGATCCCGGGCTGTGCCAGCGGCCCATTCTTGTCGTCGCCGGTTTCTCGGGCGGCCATCGATCGTTCTAGCCTGATCTCACCACGCGGCAGCCGGCCATCGGCGCCCCTCGGGGGCAGTGTGGGGGTAGGCCCGCACGCGATCAAGTCTCGGGAAGGTCATCGCGGAGCTATGCCCAGGCCGATCGAGACCAGTCCCGCACAAAAGGCTTAGCGGCCCGCGACCGCCTTACGCCAAACCGGCATCCACCGGGCCGGACAGGGCGCTAATCCCAGAAATGCGGCGCGGTCTCCTCGAGATTCGGCCCCAGGCGGAGGGCCGCGACCCGCGTGGCGAGGCCGCGCGCGTCCGTCTCCACCGCGATGCCGCACAGGGTGCCCTCGCCGACGGCGACCTCCCAGCGGGAACCGGGCGTCTTCTGGATCATGCGGCGGATCGGCTCGTCCTTCTGCATGCCGATCACCGAATCGTAATCGCCGCACATGCCGGCATCCGACATGTAGGCCGTGCCGCCGGGCAGGATCCGGTGATCCGCCGTGGGCGTGTGCGTGTGCGTCCCGACGACGAGGCTCGCCCGGCCGTCGAGGTAGTGGCCGAAGGCCTGCTTCTCGCTCGTCGCCTCGGCGTGGACGTCGACGATCACCGCGTCCGCCGCCGCGCCGAGGGGGCAGGCGGTGAGCTCGCGCTCCACCGCCGCGAAGGGGTCGTCCATCGCGTCGAGGAAGACCCGGCCCATCACGTTGACCACGAGGACGCGGGCGCCGCCCTGGGTCTCCACGACCGTGGCGCCGCGGCCCGGGGTGCCGGGCGGATAGTTCGCCGGCCGCACCAGGCGCGGCTGGCGGGCGATGAACACCATCGCCTCGCGCTGGTCGAAACTGTGGTTGCCGAGGGTGACCGCGTCGGCGCCCGCCTGGATCAGCTCGTCGCAGATCGTTTCGGAGATGCCGAAGCCGCCGGCCGCGTTCTCGCCGTTGACCACCACGCAGTCGAGGCGCCAGCGCTCCCGGAGCCGCGGCAGGTGCTCGCACACCACGGTGCGGCCCGAACGCCCGACGACGTCGCCGAGGAAGAGCAGGCGCATGGGTCAGGCGGTCCTGTCGCAGCGGATCACGCCGTCTTCGGTGATCACGAACTGGAGGGGGCGGTCGTGCGGCTCGGCCGGCACCCGCGCCACCTCCTGGGCGGCGAAGCCGATGCCGACGGTCAGGACGGGGTTCGTCCGGGACAGGCGCGCGATCGCGCCGTCGTAGTAGCCGCGGCCGTACCCGATGCGCTGCCCGGTCCGGTCGAAGGCCGCGAGCGGCACGATCAGCGCGTCGGGCTCCACCGGCGGCAGCGACGGGTCGGGCTCGCTGAGGCCGAACCGGCCGGCGACGAGGGCGTCGCCGGCGCGCCATTCCCGGAACACCAGGCCGTCCGGCGTGACGTGCGGCAGGGCCACGGCCTGCCCGCGGGCGCGCAGGCCCTCGGCGGCGGGCCGGGGATCGACCTCGCTGCGGATCGGCCAGAAGGCGCCCACGAGACGGGCCTGGGCGAGCTCGGGCAGCGCGAGGAGCGCGTCCCCGATCGCCGTCGAGGCCGCCTGCCGGGCCGCGGGATCGAGGGCATCGCGGGCGGCGAGGGCCGCGGCGCGGAGTTCCGCCTTGCGGGCGGCGTCCGGAGCCTCGGTGCCGGTTCTGGGAGAGGTCGGGTGCGGAGCCACGTGAGCCGTTGGAGGATCGATCCCGGGAAACCTACAGCGTAGGTGGGCGCCGTGTTGGCCAGGTCCAGGGACGAGGCCAGGGACAGCTCCCGAGGGAGTCGATAAGGCCCCGGGGATAGTGCTCCTGACGAACTCTGCAGCCCCGCTCCCATCATGTAGCGGTCCCGGCGCGTTCCCGCCAGGGCCGGGCACCGCAAAATCCGCGGGCCGGTCCGTCAGGCCGGCCCGCCCGGCCCATCCTTCGTCCCGGCGGCCCGCGCCCGGGCCACCGCCAGGATCGCGTTGCGGCCCTCCTGGTCGGCGATCGACTGCCACAGGCCGATCAGCTCGCTGAGCTCGGCCAGCGGGCGCGGCGCCGGTGCCCCGAAGAACGCGGCGAGCGGGACGCCGGTCGCGGCCGCGATCCGACGCAGGCGGGCGCTGGCGTCGCGCCGGCCGCCGCCCCGGTCCTCGACGCCGATCGCTTCCATGGCAGAGCACCTGAATTAGAGTACAAACCGCAGCTTGAAGCGATTGTTGCGTCTCGGAAGAGCCAATACAATTTATCCGATCGGGGAATAGAGCAGCCCGAAGGCGTTATCCACGCCGATGTCTGAACGTGTGGCTCGGGGTCGGAGGGCGCTGCGGCAGCGCGGCGTGCGGGATATCCGGACGGTCCCTCGGCGGCCCGCCGCGATGCGACGCCGCGTCCGCGTCGCCGACACGCTGCAGCAACACCGGGACCGCGATGAACGAGGCGTGCGCGGGAGCGCGCCGCGCGGATTTGATTTACCACGCTCCCAGTCATCCGGGCCGCTCCGGCGCGGATCGCGGTCCCGATCCATTGTCAGGAGGCTGCGCGACTCTTGCAGTGGGGAAGGCACCCGCGAGGGACCGACCAGGTTTGAGACGACGGTGACCGATCGTGGCACAGATCGACCATAACATCGCTGTCGCGACGTGGCTCACCCCCGTGCAGCCGGCCCATCCCGAGCGTCCGGGCCCCAACCGTCCCGACACGACGGCCGAGCTGGGCGACCTGTGGCGGATCCTGTGGCGGCGCAAGCGGCTGGTCTTCGGGACGGCGCTGCTCCTCGGCCTGCTCGCCCTCGCCTACGCGCTGATCACGCCCTCCCTCTACACCGCCACGGCGCAGATCCTGATCGATCCCCGCGACCGCCAGGTCGTCTCGAACGACGTCAACCCCGCCGGGCTGTCGCCGGACGGCGGCATCGCCCAGGTCGAGAGCCAGGTGAAGGTGATCGAGTCGGACGCCGTGCTGGGCCGGGCGGTCGATCAGGTCGGGCTCGCGACCGCGCCGGGCTTCGGCGCGCCGCAGGACGGCGTCGTCACGCGGGTCCTCGGCGAGCTCCGCGCGCTGATGGCCGGGCCGAGGGCGGAGCGGCCGGTCGACGCCCGCGGCCGGGCGCTGGACCAGCTGCGGCGGCGGCTCGCGGTCAAGCGCGCCGACAAGGTCTTCGTCATCGATCTCGTGGTCACCACGACGGATCCCGACCTCTCGGCGCGGATCGTCAACGCCATCGCGAGCGCCTACCTGACGGACCAGACCGACGCCCGCTCGGACGCCGCCAAGCGCGCCGCGGGCGAGCTGCGCGGCCGCCTCGACGAGCTGCGCAGCGCCGTCAACGCCGCCGACAAGAAGCTCGAGGATTACAAGGCGCGCAACGGCCTGATCGCGTCGAGCGGCCGGCTCGTGAACGAGCAGCAGCTCACCGACCTGAACGCGCGGCTGGTCGCCGCGCGCGCGCGGACCGCCGACGCCAGGGCGCGGCTCCAGGGGATCCGAGAGGCGCGCGGGCAGGCGATCGGGTCCGGAGCGATGCCGGAGGCGGTCCAGTCCTCGGTGATCGAGCGCCTGCGCGGGCAGTACGCGGAGCTCGCCGCCAAGGAGGCGGACCTGCGCACCAATCTCGGCGAGCGCCACCCGTTCATCGCCGCGGTGCGCGCCCAGATGCAGGACGTCCGCCGGCTGATCGACGCCGAGCTGAACCGCATCGCGGGCGCGGCGGAGACCGAGGCCCAGCGCGCCCAGGCCAACGAGCGGACCCTCGCGGCGGAGCTGGAGCGCCTGCAGCGGCAGTCGGCGGTGAACGCCCAGTCGTCGGTGCAGCAGCGCGAGCTCGAGCGCGAGGTCGACGCGGCGCGCTCGGTCTACAACGCCTTCCTGGTGCGCGCCCGGGAGATCAAGGAGCAGACCAGCATCGACAGCTCGAACGCCCGGATCATCACCGCGGCGCGGCCGCCGCAGGATCCGAGCTGGCCGCCGCGGCTGATCCTGGTCGCCGCCGCCCTCGCGGGCGGCCTCGGCCTCGGCGCGGGCCTCGCGCTGACGCGGGAATATCTGGCGCCGACCGTGCTCTCGCCGCGGCAGCTGGAGCGGCTGTCGAACGCCCCGGTGGTGGCCGTGCTGCCCGGCCTGCGGCCGCGGGGCGCGAGCGCGAGCGCCGCGAGCCTCACCCTCGACCACCTGGCCGCGACCTCCGGCAAGAGCGGCCACGCCCTGGCGCTGCTCGTCACCTCGGGCGAATCCGACGAGGCCGAGCGCCAGGCGGTGATCGGGCTGCTCGCCGCGGTCGCCGTCGCGCGCGGCGACCGCGTCCTGCGCGTCGACGCCGACCTGCGGGCGGACGGCTCCGGCACCGGCGGCCTCCTCGACGTGCTCCGCGGCGAGCAGAGCCTCAACGCCGTGACCCGGACGGACCCGGCCTCCGGCGCCCGCCGGGTCGGGCTCGGCGACACCGAGAAGCCCCTGCGCGATGCCCTGACCCCCGCCAATGTCGAGCGCTTCATCGCGGGCGTGAAGGGACGCTTCGACCTCGTGCTCGTCGACGGCGGCGTGCTGACCGAGAACCTGCGGCTCGGTCCCCTGGCGGCCGCCGCCGACCGGCTGCTGCTCGTCGCCTGCAACGGCGCGACGCGCCAGCGCGACCTGATCGACCTCGTCGACACGTCGGAGGCGCTGGGCCGGCCGATCTCGGGCTCCCTGCTCCTGACCCGGCGCAAGGCGTGAGGACCCTCCGGCAGACCGGCTTCGCGCGCCGCCACGATCCGGCGGCGCGCACGGGTCCGGTGCTGCGCGCCCTGCTGCGGGCGGAATCGGTGGCGCTGTCGGTCTGGGCCCTGCTCCTCGTCGGGGTCTCGGGCGGCCTCCTGTGGGTGCTCGGCCTCAATTACGAGGGGATCACCGGCTCGGCCGCCTCGAAGATCCACCCCGCCACCTACCTGGCGGTCGTCCTGATCGGCTGGACCCTGATGCGCGCGGGCAATCCGGTGATCCCGGTGGCCGGGGCGCTGAACAGGCGGCCGGCCAGCGTGCTCCTGGCCGCCTGCGGCGTGCTGCTGCTCGCGCTGATCGCGGCCCGGGGCGGCGCGGGCCTCGCCGGCTCCATCGACACCTTCGTGCTCGCCGGCCTCGTCCCGATCCTCCTGATGGATCGGGACGCCGAAACGCTCGGGCGGCTGGAGACGATCTTCCACCTCGTGATGCTCGCCAACGCCCTGCTCGGCCTGTTCGAGCTCGCGAGCGGCCAGCGCTTCTTCCCCTACCGGTTCGACGGCGTGGCGTTCGAGTCCGACACCCGCTCGGCGGCCCTCCAGGGCCACCCGCTGGCCAACGCGACCATGACGGCGTGCTACATCCTGGCGCTGGCCAAGGGCGGCGGCCGCCTGGCGCCGATGCCGCGCGCCGCCATGATCGTCCTCCAGCTCGTCGCCCTGGTCACGTTCGGGGGCCGCTCGGCCACCGTCACGACGCTGATCCTCGGCGGCGCTGTCGGGCTCGTGTCCCTGAACCGCACACTGCGCACCGGCCGCGTCCCGCTGGCGGCGGCGGCCTGCGCGTGCTTCGCCCTGACGCTGCTGCCCGTGCTGGTCGCGGTCCTCGCCTCGGCCGGGTTCTTCGACACCCTGCTGGACCGGTTCGTCTCGGACGGCGGCAGCGCGCAGGCCCGGGTCGACATGCTCACGGTGTTCGACGCGATCCCGTTCCGGCAGCTCCTGCTCGCCCCCGACTTCCTGCAGGTGAACACGCTGCGCCGGATCTACGGCCTGGAATGGGGCATCGAGAACTCGATCATCTCGGCCGTGCTCTACCACGGCATCCTGGTCACGGGGGTGCTGGTGATCGCGGTGGGGCTCTACCTCGCGGAGATCGCGCGGGATTGCCGGCGCGGCGTCTGGCTCCCGATCCTGGCCTTCGTGATCCTCGTGAACACGTTTGAGGGACTCGCCGGCAAGACGACCCTGCTCGCCAAGTTCGCCCTGATGCTCATCGTCCTGTTCCCGCCCCTTCCGCGCCGCGGCTGAGTGGGCGCAGTGCCGCGGATCGGTCGAGGGCCGCCTCAGGGCCGGGCCCGCAGCCCGAGCGCCGCGATCAGGGCGGGATCGGCGACGTGCGCGTCGTCCATGAGGCCGAGGCCGTCGAACAGGTTCCAGAACGACCACGCGAACCCGTTCGCCTCCGCCGCCAGCCGCACGTCCCGGATGTAGGCGGCCCGGTCCGGCGCCCGGGACGCCGTGAAACGGGCGTCGGTGCGCAGGGCGCCGAACTCGCCCATCAGCACCTGCCCGCGCGGGATCCCGTAGAGGTCCGCCCAGGTCGCGACCGGCGCCATCGCGTCGGCGATGTAGGCCGGGCCGGGCGCGGCCTCGAAATACGCGTGCAGTTTCGCCTCGATCACCGCGCGGTCGCGCGCCTTCTCGGCCTGCGGCACCGTGCGGTCCGTCTCCATGCGCGCCCGCACCGCCGCGAGGGTCTCGCGCAGCGTGCCGCGGCTCCCGGGCCAGGGCACGGCGGTGAGCCAGCGGTAGAACGGCTCCTCGGTGAGCCAGGTCGCCCCCTGGTGGGAGAACAGGTACGGCTCGTAGAAGTGGAATGTGTAGAGGAGCGGCGCGAACCGCGCGAGCGCGGCCGGATCGAGAGCCGTCAGGCCGGCGACGAGGCTGCCGCAGGAGCCGGTCGCCACCAGGGTGAGCGCCGGCGCGGCCGCGCGGGCCGCGGCCAGGAGCCCGTCCTGTACCCGGTTCCAGGCGCCGCCGCCGCAGGCCTGCGGCGGCTCGTTCACCGGCTCCAGGACCACGCGGTCCGTGCCCTTCCGCGCGCACAGGCGCGCGAGGTCTCCGACGAGGTCGCGATAGGCCGCGAAGAGCGGCGCCCGGTCCGAGCCGTAGAACGCGTCGGGCGTGTAGTGGTGGGTCGCGGCGTTCGCCTGGACATTGACCAGGACGCGCAGCCCGGCCGCCAGCGCCGCGTCGACGGCCTCCGACAAGGTGCCGAGGAGTTCGGCGCGCCGCGGCCCCGTGAAGGCCACGAACGGCCCGGGATCGAGGGGCAGGCGCACGAAGTCGAAGCCGAACCCGGCGATCCGGGCGAGGTCGTCGCGGGTCGGCACCGGCCGGCCGGCCTGGAAGGGCGGCCACGCGTAGTCGGTCCGCGGGGGCGGGTACTCGGTGGTCAGCGAGAACCAGGGCCAGAGGGCGATGCCGCGGCGCAGGGTGACCGGCGCGGGACTACCCTGGACAGGCCGGACACCCGCACCCGCCGCGAGGACGCCGGCCAGCACCGACCGGCGGCTGGGGCCTACCATCCCGGACCGGCCGTGGCGCTGACGGGCGCTGCCGCGGCGGCGCGCGCCGCGTTGTCCGGGGCCGGCGGGTAGCCGCCGACACGGCGCAGCGCATCTTCGTACGAGGCCAGCACGGTATCCCAGCGGAACTGCTCGGCGCGCGCCCGCGCCGCCGCGCGGGCCGCCGCGACCGCGGCCCCGTCGGAGAGCACACGCTCGATCGCCGCGGCACAGCTGTCCGGATCCGAGAAGTAGAACTGACCGTCGCCAGCCGTGCCCCGGTTGAACGGATTGTCGTGGGCGACCACGGCGTTGCCCGCCCAGAGCGCCTCGACCAGCGACGGGTTGGTGCCGCCGACGGTGTGGCCGTGGAGGTAGGCCCGCGCGTGGACCCGCAGGGCCTGGACCTGCCCGGGCTCGTAGATGGCCCCGGGGAACAGCACCTCCGGCGAGGCGGCTGCCTCCACGGCGCGATGGTACGGGTTGCCGACCCGCAGCGTGCCGAGCACCACCAGCCGCACGCCGCGGGCACGGCGCGAGAAGGCCTCGACGAGCGTCAGGATGTTGTTGTCTGGCTCGATGCGGGCGATCGAGACGAGGTAGCGGTCGGGCTCGAGGCCGAGGGGCGGCGGTCCGACATCGGCCGCCGGGGGATCGCCGCCGTACGGGATGGTCGCGATGGCGCCGCGCGGCCTGCGACGGGCGAGGTGGTCGGCGATGACGGGATGGTCCGCCACCAGCCGCTGCGAGGACCACGCGGCGATCCACTCGCTGACGTAGAAGAAGGCGCGCACGGGCAGCGACCATTTCGGACGGCGCCACTCGATCCCGTCCATGTTGGTCAGGATACGCCCGCCCCGCGCCCGCAGGTAGGGCAGGAATGCGGCGCCGTTGTAGCCGAGCACGAGGCAGACGCCGCCGCGGGTCGCGGCGTCGTGGGCGCAGATCGCGTCGAAGGCGAGCGTCGCGACGGGACCGCGCAGGCCGATCTCCACGGTGATCAGTTCGACGCCGTTCCAGGTGCTCCGCACGATGCGGTCCCGCACCGCCTCGACATCCCTCTGGCAGTACACGCCGACCTGCCAGCCGCGTTCGACCAAGTAGAGCGCGAGACGTTCCGCGAAAGTCTCGAAACCACCGTGGGCGGCCGGGATACCGCGCGTTCCGAGAATAAGTAGTTTCGGTGCGCGGTCAGGCATGAAACTTCCTTTCCAATGTGTCGGCCCTATTGTAGATCCGAAGGATACAATCCCGACGACCGGTCTCTACAACTGCTAGTTGTTTATTCAATACAGAAATCATCTTATGGTAGATAACTTCGGACTGAGAGCGGCGCGCGACAGCGATCGTGCTGCCGCCCCCGCGCTGCGGGCCGTCGGCAACGCCGCTGCGGAGCTTCGGATCACGTGCGTCCACCAGGGATTCGAGCTGTACGGCTCGGATCGCTGCTTCATCGAGACCGTCCGCACGATCCGGGCCGCCCATCCGGGTGCGCGGATCGACGTGGTGCTGCCGCGACGCGGGCCGATCGTGGCCGCGCTGGAGCCCTTCGCCAGCGAGATCGTGATCGCCCCGCTCTGGATCCTGCGGCGCAAGAACCTGGCGCGCCTCGTAACCCTGGGTCTGATGGCTCTGCCCATCGCGATGATCCGTGCGTGGCGCCGCATCCGCGCGAGCGACCTCGTCTACATCAACACCACCGTGGTGGCCGACTACCTGCTGGCCGCCCGGCTGGTCCCCGGCCGGAGCATCGTCCACGTCCACGAGATCCCCGAAGGCGCCGTGCTGAAGGTCCTGCGCGGGCTGATCCGCTGGAGCGGCGCCAACGTGGTGTTCAACTCGCGCGCCACCGAGCGGGCCTACGCCCTGCCCCGCGGGGCGACCGCCCGGGTCGTCTACAACGGGATCGCGGGTCCCGCCGAGCCGAATCGGAGCGCCTACGTCGGCGCCCGCCCGCTCCGCGTGCTGATGCTCGGCCGGATCAGCCGGATCAAGGGCCAGGACGTCCTCGTGGAGGCGCTGGCCTCCCTGCCGGAGCCCGTGCGTCGGCGGATCGCGCTGCGCATCGTCGGCAGCGCCTTCGAGGACGAGGCCCGCGAGCGGGCCCTGGTCGGGCGGATCGCCGAGGCGGGGCTCGCCGCGCAGGTCACGCTCGAGCCGTTCGTGGCCGATCCCACCGCCCTCTACCGCTGGGCCGACGTGGTCACGATGCCGTCGCAGCGGCCCGAATCCCTCGGCCGCGTAGCGATCGAGGCGATGTCCTACGGCGTGCCGCCGCTCGTCACGGCGATCGGCGGCCTGCCCGAGGTGGTGGAGGACGGGAAGACCGGCTGGATCGTCCCGCCGGGCGGCCCGGAGCCGATCGCCGCCGTGCTGGCGGATCTGGTCGCCGACCCGGCGCGCTGGCGCGACTTCGGCCGGGCGGCCCGGGCGCGCTACCTGAGCCTGTTCTCGGAGGCCTCGGCGGCGGAGGGCATCGAGGCCATGGTCCGGACGACGCTGCGCCGCCCGACGGCGACGGATCCGTCCCGCGCCGCGGACGCGCCGGCGCGACCGGCCGCCTAGGATCCCCGCGCGTCCCCGCAGGACCGGCGTCGGTCCGGAACAGGCGTCCGCCCTGAGCGCGGGCGCCCTCGGGGTTACCGGGACGACCTCCTGCTCGCCCGCGGTCCGTGGCCAAGCGCCGCGGCCGGCCCTGCTGCCGGCGCCGCGCAACGACCGGCCCGGGCTCGTCCCCTCACCGGCCCCGGCCGCCCGGGTACCGGAGCCCCGCTCGCGACGCAGCGGAAACCGACCCGCGCGGCCACCGTCACCCTGTGGACGATCGGCCGCGCGAGGATGCATTGCGGTGGCGCCTGACCGATGAGGCGTGCGGCGCGGGAAACCCTGCCCGGCCGGGACGGGGCGCGAGGACGAGGAGCGACATGGCGGCCAAGCTCGCGGTTCAGGAGACCGCGGATGCCCTGGACTGGGACCGGCGGGTCTGGGCCTGCCCGGGCGCCAACATCTATTGCGGCAGCCCCTGGGGCACCTACAAGGCGCGGCGCGGCCTGGAGGTGCGGCGGGCGGTCGTGTCCGGCGACGGCGCGGACCTCGCCTTCGTCCAGTGGCAGACGCGCCGGAAGGGGCCGGCGCGGTTCATCCACGTCCAGGGCGGCCCGCTGCTGACCGCCGCGGGCGCGCACCGCGCGGAGGCGGTGTTCGCCGCGTTCATCGACCACCTCGCGCTCGGCCGGCTCGACGTCCTCGCCGTCGACTACGAGCAGTTCGAGACCCGCGACGCGACGCTGGCGCTGCTGATGCACGGCTTCGCCCCGGTGATCGGCGCGCCCGACCACACCCTCGAGCTCGACCTGACCCAGGATCTCGACGCCATCCAGGCCGGCATGGAGCCGCGCTGGCGCAAGGCCCTGCGCAAGGCCGAGCGGAACGCCGAGGTGACGACGCATTTCCTCGAGGACAGGGCCGAGCGCCTCGAAGCCTTCGACGACTTCACCGCGATGTTCGCGGCCCTGCGCGAGCGCAAGGGCTTCGCCACGACGCTGCAGCCGCAGGCCTACCGCGACATCGCGGCCGAGGACGAGCACCTGCTGTTCCTCGACGTCCGCGAGAACGGACGGCGCGTCCTCGTGCGGATCGCGCACCTGTCGGACAGCCGCTGCACGGATTTCTACACGGCCTCGAACGAGCGGGCCCGCGCGACGGGCGCCGCGACCCTCGCGGTCTGGCGCTTCGTGGAGCGAGCGAAGGAAGAGGGCTGCCGGGTCTTCGATTTCGGCGGCATCGATCCGGCGGCGAACCGGCCCGTCTTCGAGTTCAAGCGCGGCCTGTGCACCGACGTGGTCCAGCACAATCCGCTCTGGGTCTACAGCCGGACGCCGGCGCTGCGGAGACTGGCGCCGGCCCTGCTCGCGCTGCGCTGAGCGGCGGGCCCGTCACGGGGCACCGAGGGGCCGCGCCGGCCCCGGGCGCCGCGCCAGGGTCCGGAAGGCCGAGACCGACCAGACCAGCGTCGCAACCTCGGAGGCCAGCAGGCCGGCGAGCGCGGTGGCGGGCGGCAGCAGCAGCAGCGCCGGCACCATCACGGCCATCCCGAGGGCGGCGCTCGCCACCGCGCCCGCCGTGATGGTCCGGAACGCCGCCGAGGCCTCGAGATAGGCCCGCGGGATCGCGTAGAGCAGCGACACGGTCACCACCGCCCAGACACCGAGCCCGATCCAGCCCATCGGCTGCGCGGCGAACCGGCCCTTGAACAGGATGTCCTCGACCAGCGGCAAGGCGGCCGCCATCACCGCCCCGTAGGCGAGACAGGTGCTGCCGAGCAGGATTCCGTTGCGGACGACGAGCCGGCGGGCGGCATCGACCTGCCCGGCCGCGAGCAACCGGCTGATCTCGGGCAGGATCATGTTCAGCAGCGCGCTCGCGGGGATGCGCAGCGGCGCGTAGAGCACGATCGTGGCGGCGATCGGCGCGTAGGCGGCGGGCCCGGCCAGGAGCGCCAGCAGCAGGGTCAGCCCCTGACCCTGGACCGTCAGGCTGGTGACGCCGGCGAGCGACCACGCCAGGGTCCGCCAGATGGCCCGGTAGCGGGCGCGCGCCCGCGCGTGCAGCGAGAAGCGGATCCGCTCGCGCAGCGCCGCGTAGGCCACCGCGATCGCGACCGCGTGCGCGAGCGCGATCGCCGCGAAGGCCCGATCGAGAAGGGCCGTGCCCTCCCCGTTCAGCCAGCGCGCGACGAGGAGACCGCCGCAGACCGCGTAGACCAGGTCGCTCAGGCCGGCGATCCGGGGCCGGCCGCGGGCGAGGAGCACGATCCGCAGGTAGCTGCGGAAGGCGTAGAGGCCCACGAAAGCCCCGGCCGCGAGGGCGCCGAGGCCGATCACCGGGATCAGCAGAAGGCCGACGGCGACCGCCATGAGGCCGGAGACCAGCACCGCGCCCGAGCCGAACATCACGTCGTAGCCGAGCGCCGCCGGACGCCCCAGGCTCCGGGCGACGTGGATCGTCGCCGGGACCGCCACCAGGGCCCGGATGTAGGTGATGCCGACCGCCCCGACCGCGAAGACGATGGCGAACAGGCCGTAATCGTGCGCGCCGAGCGCGCGCACCAGCAGGATGTTGAGGAGGAAGTGGAACAGGCTCTGGGTCAGCTCGCCCGACAGGATCACGGCGAACCGCCCCGAGAGGACGGCACGCATCGGTCCGGGCAGGCGGAGGCGGCCGGCGCCCGGGAGCCGGAGCCGATCACCGGGACGCGGCATCGAATCGGTCATGTGGGGGTGGACGGTCTCCGTGTGGGCGCGCGGGCCGGGCGCCGGCGCCGGGAAGCATTCGGCGGCGCGGCATCGTCTCGCGACTCTCTCCCGGCCCGGCGCTCATGCCGGAGCGTCCGTTTCCGGACCGTCTCAGGTGATCCCCCGGAAGGCACCGGACAGTGCGGCAAGGCAGCGCGCGAGGTCGTCCTCGTCCGCCCAGACGTGCGGGCTGATGCGCAGCGCGCCGGAGCGCTCGCTCACGTAGACCCGGTCCCGCTGCAGGCGATCGACGAGGCCCGTCGGCAGACCCACGGGCGGCCGCAGACCGAGGATGTGCGGCGCCCGCAGGGAAGCCGGCAACGGCGCCAGGCCGAGGCCGGCGGCCCCGTCCGCCAAGCGGTCCGTCAGCCCGCGCAGCCGGGCGGCGACGGCCGGCACGCCCCATTCGGCTATCTGCTCCAGCCCGGTCACGGCCATGAACAGCGCGACCGGATCGTTGAGCTCGCCCCGGTCGTAGCGGCGGGCACCGGCGGCCGGCGGGCGGTTCCCGATATGCTCCTCGATGGCCGCCCCGTCCTGCCGGTGCGGCGCTGCGTACAGGAAGGCGAGACCGTACGGTCCGAGAGCCCACTTGTAGGTCGGGAAGGCCAGGAAGTCCGGACGCCACCGGGCGACGTCGACCGGCACGGCGCCCACGGCCTGCGTGGCGTCGATCACCAGGGCCGCACCGGCGGCGTGGACCGCGGGAGCGAGCCGATCGAGGTCGATCAGGCTGCCGTCGGTCCAGTGCAGCGGGGTCAGGGTGGCGAGGGCGAGCGGCGGGGCGCCCGGCCGGTCGATCGCGGCCGCGACCGCCGCGGTCCAGTCGCCGTCCGGGGGGCGCGGCACCTCCTCCACCACCAGACCCTGCCGGTCGGCCAGCCGATCGAAGGCGAAGCGCAGGGACGGAAACTCGTCGGCCACGCGGAGCAGGCGCCCGCCCGGCCTCAGGGTCAGGTTGCGGGCGGCCACCGCCATGGCGTGGCTGACCGCGCCGACGATCGCGATCTCGTCCGAGCCGGCGCCGATCAGCCGGGCGGCCGCAGCGCGCGCCCGCTCGGCCCAGGGCGGGACCGCCGTGCGGGGATGGTCCCAGGGACGGCTCTTGACCAGGATCCCCGCCTCGCCCGCCGCGCGAACGGCCCGCGGCAGCGGCGACCAGGCGGCGGCGTCGAGGTAGCTGACGTCGGCGGGCATCTCGAAGAGATGGCGCTGGCACGGGAGCGCCGCGGCGACGGATTCGGTGAACGCCATGATGCGCGACAGCCTAGAGGATCGGATCCGCCGGCACCACGGCCCGGACTCCATCGCGCGGCGCCCAGGCCGCAGGCCGGGGCGCCCGGTCCGCGCGGATCGGCGGCGGCGTGCCCCCTGGCGGACCACCGCATCCTGAGGCTCCGACGCTCCGGCGCCCTGTCGAGCCTCGCGGGACGCGACGGGCTGGTGGACTCGCCGAGGATCTGACCGTGATCCGCCCGAACGACGCCCGGCCCGACCGGCCGCGCCGGGTGTTCGGCGGGGGCGGCAGCTGAGCTGTTGTTCCGGGCCGCGAGCCTGTAGAGCCTCGGGACACATCGCCACGACCCGACCGAGACCCCGTGACCCTGCTCGCCGATCGCGCCCCCGCCAAGGTCAACCTGACACTCCACGTCCTCGGCCGCCGCGTCGGTGACGGCTACCACGTGCTCGAGAGCCTCGTCGCCTTCGCGGGCACGGCCGACCGCCTGACGCTGGATCCCGCGGCACCGCTCAGCCTGACCGTCAGCGGCCCCACCGCCGGCCCCGCCGGCCCGACGGACGACAACCTCGTCCTGCGGGCCGCCCGGGGGCTCGCCGCGCGAGTGCCGAGCCTGCGCGTGGGCGCCTTCCACTTGGTGAAGCGCCTGCCGGTCGCGGCGGGGATCGGCGGCGGCTCCTCCGACGCCGCCGCGGCCCTGCGCCTGCTGGCGCGCCTCAACGGGCTGCCCCTCGACCACGAGGCCGTCGGCGCGGTGGCGCGGGAGACCGGCGCCGACGTGCCGGTCTGCCTCGACCCGCGGGCCCGGATGATGCGCGGTGCGGGCGAGGCGATCGGGCCGGTCCTCGGCCTCGCACCGCTGCCCGCGGTGCTGATCAATCCCGGCGTTCCGGTGCCCACCGCCCCGGTCTTCAAGGCGCTGGGCCTGAGCGTCGGCCAGGATCTCGCGGGCGCGCCGCACCCGACGATCCCGCGGGCCATGGCGAGCGACCCGCTGCTCCGGGCCCTGGCCGGGGCCCGCAACGATCTGGAGGCGCCGGCCCTGACCGTGGCGCCGGTGATCGGCGACGCGCTGGCGGCCCTCCGCGCCCAGGGCTGCCGCCTCGCGCGGATGTCGGGCTCCGGCGCGACCGTTTTCGCGCTGTTCGCCGACCGGCGCGCGGCCGTCCGGGCCGCCGCCGCCCTGCGCGCCGCCCATCCGGGATGGTGGGTGGCGCCGACATTCCTGCGCTGACCCGGCCCGCGGGCGGCGTTCAGCCGGGCTCCGCCTCGTACACCGTCACGACGCCGCGACCCTCGGGCACCATCACGCGCCAGCCGCGCGCCCGCGGCAGGTCGCCGGGATCGATCGCGCTGGCCCGACCGGTCCCGACATCGAAGGTCGCGAGCCGGCCGTCCGAGATGCGTCCGCGCAGATACGCCCGGCCGTCGCCGAGGTGGAGCGCGGCCGGAGCGGCGGTGACGCCGAGGGCGACGTCCGCGAGGGCGCCGCTCGGCGCCAGGACGGCCCCCGGCAGCGCCAGCACGTCGGCCTCGGGAGCGATCTCGGACGCGACCCGCAGGTGGCCATCGACCGCGTGACGGCGGTTCAGCAGCAGGGCCTCCCGACGTCCCTCACGCTGCACGACGAGGGCGAGATCCGGCCCGTCCCGGCCGGCGATCAGGTAGACGCTGCCCGGCGCGAGCCGATCGAGGCGGGTGGTCCGGCCGGGACGGTGCAGGTTCAGGGTCATGCTTCGATCCGCGCGCGCCGCTCACCCCGCCCCTTCCGGTAGAACGCGCGACGCTCGGCTTCGGCCCGAACCACGGTGGCGCGCACCTGGAGCAGGTCCTTGCGGGTCAGGAGCCCGACGAGGCCGCCGGTGCGCGGATCGGTGACCGGCAGGCGCCCCTGCCCGGCCGACAGCATCACGTCGAGGGCGTGCGAGACCACGTCGCCCGGATGGACGACGGCGAGATCGGCGTCAGAGACGCGCTCGCCGAGGGTGCCCGCCTCGGCCTCGCCGTCGCGCTCCTCCAGGGTCCAGCGCAGGGCGTCGCTGCGCGAGACGAGACCCACGGGCCGGCCCGCGCCGTCGACCACCGGATAGGCGTGGTGGGCACCGGTCTCGATCGCCGCGAGGGCGTCGGCCAGGGGCAGGTTCGCGTCGAGGGTCTCGACCGTGCGGGTCATCACCGCCTCGACCCGGGCGAGTTCGTAGGGATCGATCCCGTATTCCCGGGTCACGTGCTGCCCGCGCCGGGCGATCTTCTCGGTCAGGATCGAGCGCTTGAGGAGGAGGACGGTCACCGCGTAGGCCGCCATGGTGGCGGCGAGCAGCGGCGCCAGGGCGGCGACGTCGCCGGTCACCTCGACGGCGAAGACGACGCCGGTCAGCGGCGCCGGCAGGGTGCCGCCGAGCATCGCCGCCATGCCGATGAGCGCCCAGAAGCCGTGGGCGCCCGGCAAGAGGAGGCCGATCAGCCAGCCGACGGCGCCGCCGAGGATCAGCAGCGGCGCGAGCACGCCTCCGGACGTGCCCGACGACAGGGCGGCGAGCCAGATCACCGCCTTCACCACGAGGATCAGCACGACGGCGTTCGCCAGCATGTGGCCGGAGAGCAGGTCGTGGATGACGTCGTAGCCGACGCCGAGCGCCCGGGGCTCCACGAGGCCGCCCAGCCCGACCACGACGGCGCCGAGGGCGGGCCACCACATCCAGTGGAGGGGAAGCCGCCCGAAACCGTCCTCCAGCGCGTAGAGCGCCCGGGTCAGCGCCCCCGAGATCAGGCCGCATGCGACCCCGAGCAGCGCGCAGGCGGGCAGCCCCCACCAGGGCAGGGCCGGATTGTCGGCGAAGGGGAAGAGCGGGCCGGCGCCGAACAGGGCCGGCCGCCAGCAGGCCGCCGTGACCGCCCCGACGGTCACCGGGACGAGGCTGCGCGGCCGCCACTCGAACAGCAGGACCTCCACGGCGAGCAGCACGGCCGCCACGGGCGTCCCGAAGATGGCGGTCATTCCGGCCGCCGCGCCCGCCACCAGCAGGGTCTTCCGCTCGGCGGCGCTGAGATGGAAGAACTGGGCGAAGAGCGAGCCGACCGCGCCGCCCGTCACGATGATCGGCCCCTCGGCGCCGAACGGGCCGCCGGTGCCGATCGCCACCGCCGAGGAGAGCGGCTTGAGCACGGCGACCTTGGGCGACATCCGGCTGCCGCCGATCAGGATCGCCTCCATCGCCTCCGGGATCCCGTGGCCGCGGATCTTCTCCGAGCCGTAGCGCGCCATGGCGCCGACGATCAGCGCCCCGATCACCGGGATCGCCACCATCCAGGGCCCCGGCGCCGCGCCGGCCAGGGAGGTCAGGTCGGCGTCGAGCCGGCCGTACCAAGCGAGGTTGGTCACGACGCCGATCAGCGTGAGCAGGATCCAGGCGGTGCCGCTGGCGGCGGTCCCGGTGACGACCGCCATGCCGGCCAGCGTCAGGACCCGCCGGTCCGCGCTGAAATCTCCCAGCGCCCGCCGCGACGGCCTGCCGTCCCCGCTCCCGCTCCCAGTCCCGCCGATCATCAGGGCCTCCTTTCGTCGCGGCGGCACTTATGTCGTGATCCGATATATTCGACAATGGCTCGACCGTTGCAGCCGGGACAGGACTGCCGATACGACGCAGCATCGGCGGCTCGGACGATTCACCACGGAGGCGATCATGGAGGCCGATGCCCCCGGAACGGCGGCACTGTCGCGGGAGCAGTACGCGGCGCTGGCGGATTTCCGCTTCCGTCTCCGCCGCTTCCTGGCGTTCAGCGAGGCCGCGGCGGCCCGGACGGGGCTGCCGCCGCAGCAGCATCAGGCGCTGCTGACGCTCGCGGGCCACGTCGGGCGCGCGCCCGCCACGGTCGGCCTGCTGGCCGAGCAGCTGCTCATCGCCCCCCACAGCGCGGCCGAGCTGGTCTCCCGCATGGTGGAGGCCGGCCTGCTGACCAAGACCCGCGCCGTCGAGGACAGGCGGCGCAGCGAGCTGTCGCTGACGCCGCGCGCCGAGGCCCTGCTGCGGACCCTCACGGACGCGCATCTCGCGGAGCTGCGCGACCTCGCCCCCGCCCTCACCGAGGCCCTCGGGCCCGTGACGCGGTGAGGCCGACGCGCGCCGTCAAGCTGGCGGAGGTCGGTCGCCGTCGACGCGGGAGCCGAGAGCGCCCGCCCTCAGCGCGCCCGCGCCACGCAGAACTCGACGGCCCCGAGGAGCGCCGCCTTGACGGGCCCGTCCGGGAAGATGTCGAGGGCGGCCCGGGCCTCGGCGCCGTAATGGTGGGCGCGGGCCACGGTCTCCTCCAGGGCGCCGTGGCGCTGCAGGAGGTCGAGGGCGGTCTCCAGGTCGGTCTCGCCGATCTCGCCCTGCTGCAGGGTGCGCCGCCAGAAGCCGCGCTCGCCCTCGCTGGCCCGGCGATAGGCCAGCACGATCGGCAGGGTGATCTTGCCCTCGCGGAAATCGTCGCCGACGTTCTTGCCGAGCTCCGCGGAGGTGCCGCCGTAGTCGAGCACGTCGTCGATCAACTGAAAGGCGATGCCGAGATTCATCCCGTAGGACCGGGCGGCCGCCTGCTCGGCCTCGGACCGGCCGGCGAGCACCGGCCCGACCTCGCAGGCGGCGGCGAACAGCTCGGCGGTCTTGCCGCGGATCACCGCGAGGTAGGCGGCCTCGTCGGTCTCCAGGTTCTTGGCGTTGGTGAGCTGCATCACCTCGCCCTCGGCGATCACCGTGGCGGCGGCCGAGAGGATGTCGAGCGCCTTGAGCGAGCCGACCTCCACCATCATCCGGAAGGCCTGGCCGAGCAGGAAGTCGCCGACCAGCACGGAGGCCTCGTTGCCCCACTTGATCCGGGCCGCGACGCGGCCGCGGCGCATGTCGCTCTCGTCGACCACGTCGTCGTGGAGGAGCGTGGCAGTGTGCATGAACTCGACGCTGGCGGCGAGCTTCACGTCGCCGTCGGTGGCGCCCGCGTAGCCGCAGAGCCGGGCGCAGGCCAGCGTCAGGATCGGGCGCAGGCGCTTGCCGCCGGAGGCGATCAGGTGGTTGGCGACCTCGGGGATCATCGCCACGTCCGATCCCGTCCGCGACAGGATCGTGGTGTTGACCCGCGCCATGCCGTCGGCCACCAGCGCGACGAGGTCGTTGAGCCCCGCCTCCGCCTCGGGCTTCGGATTCTCGATGGAGAGGGCCATACCCAAGATCCGTGACCTCCAGACCGGTCGCCCCGCAGGGGGCGGGCGATCCCTTCGCACGCGCCCCGCGGCGCCGCAACATCGTCGCCGGCCGGATATGGGGTGTCGCCAGCGCGGATCTCACGCGACGAAACCGCCGATCCCCGCCTGTTCCGGAGCCGCGCCGCGATGATCGAGCTGATCCGGGCCAACGACGTCGTGCTGATCGGGTTCGCCCGCTCGGTCCTCGAGGCGGCCGAGATCCCGGTCCTCGTGGCCGACAGTCACATGAGCCTGATGGAGGGGTCGATCGGCGTCTTCGGTCAGCGCCTCCTCGTGCCGCGCGACCACGAGGCCCAGGCCCGCCGCCTGCTGACCGATGCCGGCATCGCCCACGAGCTGCGCCAGCCGTGACCGCCGAGGCCGACAGCGGCGCCGATCCCTTCCTCGGCGGCCGCCTGCGCCTGCACCAGCCGCCGCGGGGGGCGCACCGCGCCGGGACCGACGCGGTGCTGCTCGCCCGGCTGCTCGCGCCGCGCGCCGGGGACCGGCTCTGCGACGTCGGCGCCGGGACCGGCGCCGTCGGCCTCGCCTGCGCGGCCCTGGCGCCGGGGCTCCGGCCGACCCTGGTCGAGCGCGACCCGGCACTCGCCGATCTGGCCCGCGCCAACGCGGCCCTCAACGGCATCGACGCGCGGATCGTGGTCGCCGACGTGCTGGCACCCGCGGCGGAACGCCGCGCCGCCGGTCTGCTGCCGGACAGTTTCGACGTCGTGCTCACCAACCCGCCGTTCTTCGCGGCCGGCGATCACCGCGCCTCGCCGCATCCGGGCCGCGCCGCCGCCCACACCTTCGCGGGCGGCGATCTCGACGCCTGGATCCGCGCCTGCACGGCGATCCTGCGGCCCGGCGGGCGCCTCGGCCTCATCCACCGGGCGGACGCCCTCCCGGCCTGCCTCGACGCCCTCCGGGGCCGCTACGGCGGGCTGGCGATCCGCCCGGTCCATCCCCGCGGCGACGTGCCCGCGATCCGCGTGCTGATCGCGGCGACCCGCGGCAGCCGCGCCTTGCCGAGCCTGCTGCCGCCCCTCGTCCTGCACAGCCCCGACGGCACCTTCACCGACGAGGCCGAGGTGCTCCATCGCGGCGCGCCGTGGCCGGCGCTCTGATCGCCCGCGTCACGCCGCGAGGGCGGCGGGCTCGGCGTCGCGGATGCCGAGGAACCGCTCGACCTCCGGAAGGTCCGGGAAGGCGAGGAATTCGGGGCGCAGCGGCTCGGGCAGCCCCTCGAAGTTGAGCCCCGGGAACGTGTCGGGATGCGGGTAGAGCTGCCAGGCCGCGCCGGGCTCGACCGGAGGGAACAGGATCGCGACCTTCTCGGCGCCGAGGCGGACGATCCGCGTCGGGCTGTACGACAGGGTCTCGATGCTCCAGCCGCGGTGGGAATCCCGGCGGGCCTTCATGGTGCGGCGGCTCGTCGCGCGATGCATGGCGGTCTCCTTCGGTGGGGGTGGAAGCGGGATCAGGCGGCGCTGCGGCGTCCGGCGCGCTTCGGCCAGCCCAGCGCCACGAGGCGGGCCTTGGCGTAGTCGCGCACCTCGTCGCGGGTGCCGGGCGGCATCGTCGCCAGAACGGCCTGGGTGGCGCCGTCCAGCATCAGGTCGGTGACCGCGTTGATGGTCTCGGCCTCGTCGATGCGGCGCTTGAGGTCGCCCTCGGCCTCGGTCACCTCGTCGAAGGCGGGCGCCTCCTCGAAATCCTCGTCGACGGCCCGGACCGGGACCTGATGGGCCCGGAACTCGTCGGCCTCCTCCTCGGAGTAGACGAGGCCGTGCAGCTCGATGAGCTTGAGGATGACGCGGTCCTTCCCGCGCTTCTCGGCCATGGCGTAGACGTAGGCCGCCTGCTTGCCCGAGACGCGGTAGTTCACGTTGACCAGCGCCTCGCCCATGGACCACTCGACCCGCTCGGTCCCGGGCTTCGCGCCGGGCAGCCGGCCGGTGACCAGGATCACGGCCTCGTCGCGCTCGGCCCGGATGACGGTCGGCGGCTCGAACACGATGCCGGCCTGGGCGGCGATGCGCTCCAGGGTCTTGTGATAGATGACGGCGGTCCCCTGGACGCGCCAGACGTTGCCCCCGAAGGGCTCGCCGTAGCGGACGAGGATGTCGGCGATCTGCTTGTCGGCGGTTCGCATGGGGCGCTCGGTCCGTCAGGGTGAGGTCGCGTCGTCCACAGCTTTTATCGGGGACGCTCTTCCGTTCTCTTTTTGTTCACATCTATATGCGCAATCCGCCCGCGATGCGCAAGGCTCGGACGCGAAAAGCTGCGGCCGCGGACGTGCGTCATCGTCGGACACGTGCGGGCGTGGCGCGGGTCCCCGCTCCCGTGCGGGAGAGCGCGTGCGTCGCGGACGTCTCAGGAAGTCGGCTCGTTGTCGGCGCAGTCGTACAGCAGCTTCTCGGATCCGAAGGCCTGACGGGGTCCGGCCCGGCGCACGATGCCATTGCGGCCCCCCCGCCGCCTGCGCCGCCGACCCGCATTGTTGCTGCACCGCACCCTAGGCTAGACCGCTTCCACGATGTCCGAGACAGCTGCCGCGATGACGCCTTCCCTCTGGACCCGCCTGTCGAACCCCAGCCACTTCATGCGGTGGTCGGGGGCGCTCGTGCCTTGGCTGACGGCCCTGTCCCTCGGCGTGCTGGCCCTGGGCCTGTACCAGACCTTCTTCGTGGTGCCGCCCGACTACCAGCAGGGCGAGACGGTGCGGATCATGTACATCCACGTCCCGGCGGCGTGGCTCGGCGTGTTCTTCTACGGCGCGATGAGCGTGTCGGCGATCGGAACCCTGGTCTGGCGCCACCCGCTGGCCGACGTCGCCCAGCGGGCGGCCGCGCCGATCGGGGCCGCCTTCACGCTGATCTGCCTCGTGACCGGCTCGCTGTGGGGCAAGCCCATGTGGGGCACCTACTGGGTCTGGGACGCGCGCCTGACCTCCATGCTGATCCTGCTGCTGATCTACTGCGGCATCATCGCCCTGTGGCGGACCCTGGAGGATCCGAACCGCGCCGCGCGCGCGGTGGCGATCCTGACGCTGGTCGGCGCCGTGAACCTGCCGATCATCAAGTTCTCGGTGAACTGGTGGTCGACGCTTCATCAGCCGGCCTCGATCCTGCGCATGGGCGGCTCCACCATCGATCCCTCGATGCTCCACCCGCTGCTGGTCATGATCGCCGCCGCGACCCTCGGCGGGATGACCCTGCACCTCTACGCGATGCGCACCGAGATCATGCGCCGCCGGGTGCGGACGCTGACGATCCGCGAGGCCGAGCGCCTCGACCGCGCCCAGCCGCGCCTCACCCCGACACCGGCCGCGATGCCGGTCGGGCAGCCGGTCTAGGAGGACCGCGATGGATCTCGGGTCTCACGGCGGCTTCATCCTGGCCGCCTACGCGTTCACGGCGGTGGTGATGGTCGCCCTCGTGGGCAACGCCCTGCGCGACCGCCGGGCGCAGCGGCGCGCCCTCAGGGGCTTCGGCGAGGACCGGCGATGAGCGCGCCCCTCGACGACACCGCCGGCCGGACACCGCCGGTCCGCCGCTCGCTGCTGCTGATCCTGCCGGCGCTCGTCTTCGCGGCGCTCGCCGCCGTGCTGTTCCTGCGCCTGCGCTCCGGCGCCGACCCGGCCGCCCTCCCCTCCGCGATGATCGGCAAGCCGGTCCCGCGCTTCGACCTGCCCGCGGTGCCGGGGCTGACCGCCAACGGCGCGCCCGTGCCCGGCCTGTCGAGCGCGGACCTCAAGGGCCAGATCACCGTGCTCAACGTCTTCGCCTCGTGGTGCGCGCCCTGCCAAGTGGAGCACCCGATGCTGATGCGGCTGGCGAAGGAGCCCGGCATCCGGCTCGTGGGGATCGACTACAAGGAGCCGAACCCCGAGGCCGGCCAGCGCTTCCTGACCCGGCACGGCGTGCCGTTCAGCGCGGTGGGGGCCGATGCCGGCGGCCGCGCGGCGATCGATTTCGGCGTCTACGGCGTGCCCGAGACCTTCATCATCGGGCCCGACGGCGTGATCCGCGACAAGCTGGTCGGCATCCTCACGCCGGAGAATTTTTCCAGCGTGCTCGCCCGCATCCGCGCGGCCGGCAAGGTCGCGGCGGCGCAGTAGGCGTCACGCCTCCGGCTGCGCCTTCTTGCGCTCGTAGCGGGTGAGCAGCGGCGTCTGCGCGAGGGCGAACAGCACGGTGATCGGCATGATGCCGAACACCTTGAAGTTGACCCAGAAATCCTCCGTCTGGGTCCGCCAGACCAGCTCGTTGAGAGCCGCCAGCACGAAGAAGAACACGCCCCAGCGGAAGGTGAGCTTCCGCCAGCCCTCGTCGGTGAGGCTGAACATCGAGTCGAGCACCACCGACAGCAGCGAGCGCCCGAACACGAGGCCGCCGAGCAGCACGGTGCCGAACAGGGCGTTCACGATGGTCGGCTTGACCATGATGAAGGTCTTGTCCTGCAGCGCCAGGGTCAGGCCGCCGAACACCACCACCACCACGCCGGACACGAGCGGCATGATCGGCAGGCGGCGCACCATCACGTAGTGGATCGCCAGAGCCACCACGGTCGCCGCGATGAACACGCCCGTGGCCACGAACAGCTTCTGGTCCGGGGCGACGCCGAACTTCTCGGAATAGGCGTTGCCGAGGAAGAACAGCACCAGCGGCCCGAGTTCCAGCGCCAGCTTCACGAGCGGCGGCAGGTGGCGGTGCGGGGGGACGGATTCGATCTGCATACGCTCGGTTGGCTCGGCTGCGGCGCTCACGGTCGGCTGAGAGCGTCGGACGGGATTCGCCGGGGTGTGTGGAACGCGGAGCGCGCGATGTCCATGACATCGCGCACCTGAGACCTTCGAGCGGCCGCCGCCTAATCCTTCTCCAGCCCGGCGATCGCCCGGGCGAAGTCGCGGGCCGCGAAGGGCTCCAGATCCTCCACGCCCTCGCCGACACCGATGAAGTGCACCGGCAGGTCGAACTTCGCCGCCAGCGCCACCAGGATGCCGCCCCGGGCGGTGCCGTCGAGCTTGGTCATCACCAGGCCCGAGACCGGCGCGGCCTGCGAGAACAGCTCCACCTGGCTGAGCGCGTTCTGGCCGACCGTGGCGTCGAGGACGAGGAGCGTGGCGTGCGGCGCCTCCGGGTCCTGCTTGCGCAGGACGCGGACGATCTTCTCCAGCTCGGCCATCAGGCCGGCCTTGTTCTGGAGCCGGCCGGCCGTGTCGATCAGCAGCACGTCGGTGCCGGCGGTGCCCGCCTGCTTCAGGGCGTCGAAGGCGAGGCCCGCCGCGTCCGCCCCCTGCGCGCCGCTCACCACCGGCGTGCCGGTGCGCGCACCCCAGACCTTGAGCTGGTCGATCGCCGCCGCGCGGAAGGTGTCGCCGGCCGCGAGCATCACGGTGCGCCCCTCCGCCCGCAGCTTCGAGGCGAGCTTTCCGAGCGTCGTGGTCTTGCCGGCGCCGTTCACGCCGACCGTCAGGATCACGAAGGGCTTCCGGGCGTCGTCGATCGTCAGCGGCACCGCCACGGGCTCCAGCGCCCGCTCCACCTCCGCGGCCAGGATCGCCCGGACCTCGTCGGGCGAGATGCCCTTCTCGTAGCGGCCCTTGCCGACGGCCTCCGAGACCCGCATCGCGGTCTCCAGGCCGAAATCGGCCTGTATCAGGGCGTCCTCCAGGTCCTCCAGGGTCGTGGCGTCGAGCTTGCGCTTGGTGAACAGGCCCGTGACCCGGTCGGACAGCGCCGACGAGGTCCGCTTCATCCCGGAGGTGAGGCGGCTCCACCAGCCCTTGGCCTCCGGCTCGCGGTCCGGCCCGGCGCCGGCGTCGTGCGCGAGGGCCGCGGCGCTGTCGACCGGCTGGATGTCGGGCTGGGAATCGGATTGAATCTCGGGCTGCACGTCGGCAGCCGGCTCCACCACCGGCTCGCGGTTCATATCACCCGTATCGACCGGGTCGGCGCCGTGCGCGGGATCGTCACCGGCGGTGCCGGCCGGCGGGCGCTCCGGCTCGCCCTCCACGGGCAGCAGGTCCGCACCCTCGACCGCGTCCGGGACCGGCTCCCCGGTCTCCTCGGGCGGCAGCGGGACGTGGGTGACATCTTCCGCGGCGGTGGTGAAGTCCGGCTCCCCCTCGGAGGGCGAGGCCGCCCCGGCCGGAAGCTCGGCCTCGGGCTTGTCCTCGGCCTGATCCTCGGCTCTGTCCTCGGGCGCGGGCTGGCCTTTGCGCCCGAACAGGCGTCCGAACCAGCCGGGCTTCTCCTCGCTCGCCATGAAATCGCGTCCTCGCCCCACCTTGCCCCGCCGACACCGACCCTCTAGCCGATCCGGATGTCCAACGCCTTCGACATAGGCGCGCGCCTCCTCTACCGCGATGCCCTGCTGCTCGTCATCGACAAGCCGGCGGGTTTGCCGGTCCATCCGGGCCCCCGCGGCGGCGAGACGCTCACCGACCACCTCGACGCGCTCCGGTTCGGCCTGCCCCGCCGGCCGGAGGCCGCGCACCGGCTCGACCGCGACACCTCCGGCTGCCTCGCGCTGGGCCGCCACGCCAAGGCTCTGGCGCGGCTCGGAAAGCTCTTCTCCGGCAGCGCCGTCGACAAGACCTACTGGGCGATCGTGGCCGGCGGTCCCGCCGAGGAGGAAGGCAGCATCGACCTGGCGCTGGCCCGCCGCTCGGACGATCCGCGCTCGTGGTGGATGAAGGCCGACCCCGCGGGCGACCCGTCATTGACGCACTGGCGGGTGCTCGGCCGCGCCGGGGGGCGGACGTGGCTGGAGCTGAAGCCGGTCACCGGGCGGACCCACCAGCTCCGGGTCCACTGCGCCGCCTCCGGCTGGCCGATCCTGGGCGACGCGGTCTACGGCGGCGCGCCCCGCGGGAGCGCGCTGCACCTCCACGCGCGGGCGCTGTCGATCCCGCTTTATCCTAAACGGGAGGCCATCACGGTGACGGCGCCGCCCCCACCGCACGTCGCCGAAGCCGTGGCGACGATGGGCGCGTGAGCCTCGCATCATCGCGAGCGCAGCGAAGCGACCCAGGGCAGCGCGACATCGGGAGACCTGGCGCCACTGGATTGCTTCGCTCCGCTCGCAAAGACGGCGGCGGGCACGATTGAACATGCGCCTGGACCGCATCCGTCCTTTCGGGGCCGGCACGGAGCGTGACAGGCCAGGAAGACCGGGCGCTAGGCGCCGATCAGCCGCGCCCCGTCGTGCCCCGCGATGGCGATGCTGTGGAACGTCCCGGGCGCCTCATCGGCCGCCAGTCGCACGGCCGTGAAATCCACACTCCGCCCGACGCCGCCTCGCTCGGCCAGGACCGTCAGGCGGCGCCCGACCTGCGCGTCGAGGTGCCGCCGCAGGGCACCCGCACCCGCCTCGCGCAGCCGCGCCGCCCGCGCACGGACCACGTCTGGCGCAACCGGCGGCATGCGCGCGGCCGGCGTGCCGGGACGCGGGGAATAGGGGAAGACGTGCAGGTGCGTCAGGCCGCATTCCGCCACGAGGTCGAGGGAGCGGGCGAACTGCGCCTCCGTCTCGGTCGGGAAGCCCGCGATCAGGTCGGCGCCGAGCACGATGTCGGGTCGCAGCCGCCGCACCGTCTCGCAGAAGCGGATCGCGTCGGCGCGCAGGTGCCGGCGCTTCATGCGCTTGAGGATCAGGTCGTCGCCGGCCTGCAGCGACAGGTGCAGGTGCGGCATGAGCCGCTCCTCCTCGGCGATCGCCGCCATCAGGGCGTCGTCGGCCTCGACAGAATCGATCGAGGAGAGGCGCAGGCGCGCGAGGTCGGGCACCGCCCGGAGGATCGCCCGCACGAGACCGCCGAGGGTCGGGGCCGGGCCGGCGAGGTCGCGGCCGTAGGCGGTGAGGTCGACGCCGGTCAGCACCACCTCGCGCCCGCCACGGGCCACGAGGGTCTCGACCTGCGCGATCACGTCCGCCTCCGGCACCGAGCGGGAGACGCCCCGCCCGAACGGGATCACGCAGAAGGTGCAGCGATGGTCGCAGCCGTTCTGCACGGGCACGAAGGCGCGGGTGTGCCCGGCGACCGCCTCGACCCGCGTCGGCTCGGCCACCCGCGCCGCCATGACGGCGCCCGGACCGGTCGCGGCCGCAGACCAGCCCTCCGGCCGCAGCTTCTCGGCGTTGCCGACGAGGCGCGCCACCTCCGGCATGGCCGCGTAGGCCTCCGTCTCGACCTCGGCGCCGCAGCCGGTGACGACGATCTCGGCGCCGGGCCGCTCCCGGGCGATGCGCCGGATCGCCTTGCGGGCCTGCCGCCCGGCCTCGGCGGTCACCGCGCAGGTGTTCACCACCACCCGGTCGCGCCCGTCCGCAGCCGCGTGGGCCCGCAGGGCCTCGGACTCGACGGTGTTGAGGCGGCAGCCGAAGGTGAGGGTCTCGACCGCCATCAGGCCGCGCTGTCGAACAGCTCCGGCGCCAGGGTCCCCTCGGCGACGAGCGCGACCGGACCGGTCATCAGGACATGGTCGTCGGCGCGCCACTCGACGAACAGCTCGCCGCCCGGCAGCGCGACGCTGGCCTGCCGGCCGATCATCCGCAGGCGCGAGGCGGCCACCACGGTGGCGCAGGCGGCGGTGCCGCAGGCGAGCGTCAGCCCGGCCCCCCGCTCCCAGACGCGGAGCTTGATCGCCTCGCGGCCCGTCACCTGCGCCACCGAGATGTTGGCGCGCTCCGGGAACAGCGGGTGGTTCTCCAGCATCGGGCCGATCCGGGCGAGGTCGAAGCTGTCCGGATCCTGCTCCACGAAGAACACCGCGTGCGGGTTGCCCATGTTCACGGCGCCCGGCGAGTGCAGGATCGGGTCGTCGATCGGGCCGATCTGCAGCTCGATCCGGCGGGTGTCGGGGAACGGCTCGGACAGGGGGATCTCGTCCCAGGCGAGCCGCGGCCGGCCCATATCGACCGTGAAGGCGCGCTCCGAGACGCGGCGCACTCCGAGCAGGCCGGCCCTGGTCTCCAGGGTGAGCCGGCCGCCCTCGGCCGGCCGCGCCATGGCCGGGTCGTCGAGCATCGCGTAGGCGACGCAGCGCGTGCCGTTGCCGCAGGCGCCCGATTCCGAACCGTCGGTGTTGTAGATGCGCATGAACGCGTCGGTGCCCGGGCTCACGGGATCGTGCAGGACCATCAGCTGATCGAAGGTCGAGCCGGGATCCTGGGCGATCGCCCGCGCCTCCTCGGGCCGGACTTTCGCCGCGGAGCCGCGCAGGTCCAGCACCACGATCGCGTTGCCGGCGCCGTGCATCTTCAGGAAGCGTCTGTGGGCGAGTGCGCTCATGCGGTCCCGCGGTTGGAGGAAGGCGCGGGCTATATCGCAAAAGCCGTTGCCCGGCGCGAGGGGTGCCACGGCGTGGCAGATGCGCCGCACCCGCGGCTCTCGTCCGCGGCGCCCTCGCGGGCCGTCCCGTTCGCCACTAGGTTACGCCGCGGGAGCCCGCGCGATCATCCGTGGGCCTCGACCGGAGCGCCCTACGTGATCCGCCTTCGTCCGCTCGTCGCCCTCTCGGCCGCCCTCGTGCTCGCGTCGGCCGGCCCGATCGCCGCCCAGCAGCAGCCCGCGCCGCCGCCCTCCACGGCGCCCGCGCCGGCCCAGACGAACCCGCTGCCGACCACGACCGCGCCGAACCCGGTCGCCGACCCGGACAAGAGCGCAGCCCCGGCCCCGCAGCAATCGGTGGCGCCCCCGCCCGCGGGCCAGTCTGCGGCGGCAACGCCCCCGGCCACGAGCACGGGGACCCCCGGCCGGCCCACGCTCATCGAGAAGGCCGGCGAGCCCGGCGACGTCGACGAGGTAACCCTCCCGGCCAAGCCAGCCGCGATCCTGTCCGGCAAGACCAAGTGGGAGGAGGCCGTGCCGAACCTGAAGCAGGCCTTCGCGCGGATCGAGGCCGACCTCGCCAAGCTCGGCGTCGCGCCGGCCGGCCGGCCGCTCGCGGTCTTCACCCGCACGGACGACGACGGCTTCGAGTTCGAGGCGATGGTCCCGGTGGCGGCCGCGCCGAGCCCGGCACCAGCCGAGACCGACGGCCTGCGCTTCGGCACGACGCCCTCCGGCAAGGCGCTGCGCTTCGCCCATAAGGGCTCCTACGAGTCGATCGACAGCACCTACGAGACGCTGACCGCCTACCTCGATGCCAAGGACATTGTCGTGCAGGACCGGTTCGTGGAGGAGTACGCCACCGACCTCAAGGACAGCACCGACGACAGTCTCGACGTGAACATCTACGCGCTGGTGAAATAGGCGAGCGCGGGCCGGCGGCGGCGCCCTTCGGTCGCGACGACCGCCTCGGAATCGAGCGCGCCCTGCTCTCCGCTGGAAGCGCGCGGACCCGACGATGCGGACAGATCGCCGCTGCCTCGTACCGCCAGGAACAGGGGCGGCGGCTGGCGGATTCGCCCGACATGCCCGCCGCCGACCTCAGATCCGCGACCGTCCCGCGTTCACGCCGCAAGGCGGTCCCCGCCGTCGCGGATCCAGCCCTGGCCGAGAAGGCGCTCGCCGTCCACGCGCGGCTCTGCCCGGTCTACGGCTGCCCGATCCCGTACTTCCACAGCCTCGATCCGGTCAGCGAGCTCGTCTCGTCGCTCCTGTCGCACCGGACCCGCAATGCCGAATCCGGCCGGGCCTTCAAGGCGCTGCGGGCGCGCTTCCCCGACTGGGACGCGATGCTCGACGCGGACGTGCCGGCGATCGAGGCCGCCATCGCGGGCGTGACTTGGCCGGAGCTGAAGGCGCCGCGTATCCGCGACGTGCTCCGCGCCCTGCGCGACCGGCACGGCAGCCTCGACCTCGCCTTCCTGGCCGATATGGAGGTCGAGGCGGCGCGGGAATGGCTGCAGGCGATCCCGGGCGTCGGGCCGAAGACCAGCGCGGCGGTCCTGTCCTTCTCCACTCTGCGGATGCCGGCGCTGCCGGTCGACAGCCACCATCATCGGGTCGCCCAGCGCCTCGGGCTGATCGGCAGGCGGGTCGATGTCGGCCCGTCGCACCCGATCCTGCGGGCGCAGCTCCCCGCGGACTGGAGCGCGCAGGATCTCTACGACAATCACGAGATCCTGATGCTGCACGGGCAGAAGGTCTGCCATCATCATCGCCCGGCCTGCGGGCGCTGCGTCCTGGTCGACCTCTGCCCCAGCGCGAAGCTGCCCACGCGGGAGCCGTGAGCGCGTCCTTGACCATTCCGGCCTACGGGTGCGAGTAACCGCGCGCCCGGACGGCGCGGAGCCCCGGTCTTCCCTCGCTCAGGATCGGCGCCGATGGCCGCGTTCACCGAATTGGTCTTCTCGGGCGTCCAGCCCACCGGCAACCTGCACCTCGGCAACTATCTCGGGGCGGTGAAGCGCTTCGTGGAGATGCAGGAGCGCGACGCGCAGTGCCTGTACTGCGTGGTCGACCTGCACGCGATCACCGTCTGGCAGGATCCCGAGGCCCTGCGCGGCCAGATCCGCGAGGTCACGGCCGCCTTCCTCGCCGCCGGCATCGATCCGAAGCGCTCGATCGTGTTCAACCAGAGCCAGGTGCCGCAGCACGCCGAGCTCGCCTGGGTGTTCAACTGCGTCGCCCGTCTCGGCTGGCTGAACCGCATGACCCAGTTCAAGGAGAAGGCCGGCAAGGACCGGGAGAACGCCTCGATCGGCCTCTACGACTACCCGGTGCTGATGGCGGCCGACATCCTGGCCTACCGGGCGACCCATGTGCCGGTCGGCGAGGACCAGAAGCAGCACCTGGAGCTGACTCGGGACATCGCACAGAAGTTCAACACCGATTTCTCGGGGTCGATCACGGCGCACGGCCACGGCGACGCGTTCTTCCCGATCACGGAGCCGCTGATCGGCGGCCCGGCCGCCCGGGTCATGTCGCTGCGCGACGGCACCAAGAAGATGTCGAAGTCGGATCCGTCGGACAACGCCCGCATCAACCTCACGGACGACGCGGACGCCATCGCGCAGAAGATCCGGAGAGCGAAGACCGACCCCGAGCCCCTGCCCTCCGAGGTGGCGGGCCTGAAGGAGCGGCCCGAGGCCGACAACCTCGTGGGGATCTACGCGGCGCTCGCCGGGATCACCCGCGAGGACGTTCTGCGCGATTTCGGCGGGGCGCAGTTCTCGACCTTCAAGCCCGCTCTGGCCGACCTCGCGGTGACGAGCCTCGCGCCGATCGCCGAGGAGATGCGCCGCCTCACCGCCGATCCGGGCCATATCGACGCCGTGCTGGCCGACGGCGGCGCCCGGGCCGAGACCATCGCGGCGCAGACCCTCGACGCGGTCAAGGACATCGTCGGCTTCGTCCGGCGCGGTCCCAGCCTGCAGGCGGTGCGGTGACCGTCCGGGCGCTGGTCTTCGACGTCTTCGGGACGCTGGTCGACTGGCGCTCCGGCGTCGCCCGCGAGGCGTCGCGGCTGCTCGCGCCCGTCGCGCCGGACCTCGATGCCGGCGCCTTCGCGGACGCGTGGCGGGCCCGCTACAACCCGTCGATGGAGACGGTGCGCTCCGGCGCCCGACCCTACGTCGACCTCGACACGCTCCAGGCCGAGTCGCTGCCCGGCGTGCTGGCGCAGTTCGGCCTCGCGGGCGTCTCCGAGGCCGTGCGGGGCGAGCTTGTCCAGGCATGGCACCGGCTCGACGCATGGCCCGAGGTGCCGGACGCGCTGCGACGCCTGCGCGAGAAGCACCTCCTGGCACCGAACTCCAACGGGCATGTCCGGCTGATGGCCGACCTGGCCCGCCGCAACGGCCTGATCTTCGACGCGGTGCTCGGCGCCGGCTATTCCCGCGACTACAAGCCGAAGCCGGCGCTCTACCGCGACGCGGTCGCGGCCTTCGGCTTCGCGGCGGGAGAGACCATGATGGTCGCCGCCCACTCGAACGACCTCGCGGCGGCCGCCAGCCACGGGCTCGCCACCGCCCACATCGCTCGCCCGCACGAGCACGGCCCGGCCGGCGGCGAGACCGCGCCGACGGTGCCGGTCACCCACGCGGCGCGGGATCTGGCAGACCTCGCCGACCGGCTCGGCTGCTGAGGACTTTTCACGGAAGGGTGCCATGGCCGACTGGAACCCCGCCCTCTACACCCGCTTCGAGGACGAGCGGACCCGCCCCGCCGCCGAGCTCCTCGCCCGCGTGCCCCTCGACGCACCGCGGCTCGCCGTCGATCTCGGCTGCGGGCCGGGCAACTCGACCGCGCTGATCGCGGCGCGCTTCCCCGACGCGGAGGTGATCGGCCTCGACACCTCCCCGGCGATGCTGGAGAGCGCCCGCGCCCGCCTGCCGGGCCTGTCCTTCGCGCTGGCCGACGCCGCCACCTGGGTACCCGAGCGGGCCCCGGACCTGATCTACGCCAACGCCGTGCTGCAATGGCTGCCGGACCACGCGACCCTGCTGCCGCGGCTGTTCGGTCTCCTCGACCCGGGCGGCGTGCTCGCCGTGCAGATGCCCGACAACCTCGCCGAGCCGACCCATCGCCTGATGCGCGCGGTCGCGGCGGACGGTCCCTGGGCGGCCGCGATCGGCGATCCGGCCGTGGTCGGCCGCCTGGGACGGATGCTGGAACCCGCCGCCTACTACGACCTGCTGGCACCGCGCGCCGCCGAGGTCGATGTCTGGCGCACCGCCTACCACCACCGCATGGCGGACGCGACCGCCATCGTGGACTGGGTCAGCGCGACCGGGCTTCGGCCGTTCCTCGACCCGCTGGATCCGGAGGAGCGGGCCGGCTTCCTGGCGGCCTACACCCGCGCGATCGACGCCGCCTACCCGCCGCGCAGCGACGGGCGGCGCCTGCTCGCCTTCCCGCGCGTGTTCATCGTCGCCCGCAAGGCGCCGTAGCGCGGGCCGGCACGGCGACCATCAGGCCGCGCGCACCGTTCCGAGGAAGCGGCCGACCTCCGCCCGGAGATGCGCGGATTGCCGCGACAGGTCCGCGGACGATTCCAGCACCTGACCGGCGGCAGAGCCGGTCATGTCGGCGGCTTCGGCCACGCGGGCGATGTTCGTCGTCACCTCGCCCGTGCCGGCGGCGGCCTGGGTCACGTTGCGGACGATCTCCTGGGTTGCCGTGCCCTGCTGCTCGACCGCGGCCGCGATCGTCGTGGCCGCCCCGCTGATCTCGTCGACGCGCGTCGTGATGCTGCCGATCGCCGAGGCCGCCTGCTCGGTCGAGGCCTGGACGCGGGCGATCTGGCCCGCGATCTCCTCGGTGGCCCGTGCGGTCTGCTCGGCCAGCGCCTTCACCTCGGCGGCCACGACCGCGAAGCCCCGGCCGGCCTCGCCGGCGCGGGCCGCCTCGATCGTGGCGTTGAGCGCCAGCAGGTTGGTCTGGCCGGCGATGCCGCTGATCAGCGCCACAACATCCCCGATCTTCATCACCGCCGCGCTCAGATCCTCCACCAGCCGCACCGTGCGCCCGGCCTCGTCGGCCGCGGCCCGCGCGAGTTGCGCGGATCCCTGAACCTGACGCCCGATCTCCTGCACCGAGCTGCCAAGCTCCTCGGCCGCCGAGGCCGCGGCCCGGACGTTGGCGGCGGCCTCCTCGGCCCCGGCCGCGACGGTGGTCGACTGGCCGGCGGTCTCCGACGCCGTGGCGGCCAGCGCCCCGGCCGTGGCCTGCAGCGCGGTGGCCGCGTCCGTGACCGTCGCGACGATGCCGCCGATGGCCTGCTCGAAGCTGTTCGCCAAGTCCGCGGTCACCCGCTTGCGGTCCCGGTCGGCCGCCGCCTGAGCCTCCGCCCGCGTCCGCGCGTCGGCCTCCGCCTGCGCCCGCAGGCCGTCACGCAGCTTCAGCACGGCACGCCCGACCAGTCCGACCTCGTCGCGGCGCCGCGCCTCGCGTACATCCGCCCCGTAATCGCCCGCGGCCATGTCGCCGATGGTGCGGCCGAGGCCGCGGATCGGCGCCCCCACGAGACGGTGCAGCGCGCCGAAGACGGCCGCGCACCCGATCAGCACGCAGAGGACCGAGATGCCGATCAGCGTCGCGCGCGCCCGAACGGCGGCGGCCGTGAGCGTCGCCACCGGAACTGCGACGACGATCGCCCAGCGGTCGGGCGTCTCGCCCGCCTGGATATGCTGCGCCATGTAGCGCCACGGCGCCCCATCCGGGCCCGGCGCGTCGGTCACCACCACGGCTCCCGCCGCGATCGCCTGCCGGGCCGCGTCGGCCGCCGACGCGTCGAAGCCGTGCATCGGCTTCCCGGCCGCCGCGCCGGTCGGATGCGCGACGGTCGTTCCGTTCGCCGAGACCACGGCGAGGTAGCCGGTCCCGAACGGCCTCACCGCCCCGAGGGCGGCATTCAGGGACCCGAGATCGATGTCGACGCCGGCGGTGCCGCGATACGTGCCGTCCACGGTGATCGGTGCGCCGAACGACATCATGACGACGTCCTTCCCGGCCACCGGGTAGATGTAGGGTTCGATGGCGACCAGGCGGTTCAGCCGCTTCGGCCGGAGGTAATAGTCGCCGTCCGGCTCGGCCTCGTAGCCCGTGAGGACCTCGCGCTTGATCGTGCCGCTCCCGCGGTTCCAGTAAGGCATGAAGCGGCCGCTCGCGTCCGAGGAGGCCGTGCCGGCGAACGCGCGGTCGCGCCCGTCCAGGGCGTCCGGCTCCCAGCCCGTCCAGGTCGCGATCAGCTCGGGGTTGGCGCGCAGAAGCTCGCGCAGCAGCGCGTCGTAGATGTCCCGGTCCTGGATGCGGCCGGCGCGCAGGGCCGACGCGGAGGCCGCGATGCTCTCGGCAGTCTTGGCCGCTACCGCGAGGCGGAAGCGGACCTCGCGCGCCTCGTTCGACAGCGTCTCCGACTGTATCTCTGCGGCCTGCTCATCGAAGGACGCGTCGATTCGGCGGGCGAGAAAAGTCGTCCCCCCCGCGAACACCGCAGCGATCAGGATGCTGCAGATCAATGCGACGCGCAGCGGGAGCGAAACCATGGTCTTAACGGTCCGAGCAAAGATGCGATCGGCAAAATCTGCACGAAATTTATGGCTCGGCACTCACATCGTCAAGAATTTTTTAGACCATTAAACTATAGAACACAGAAGTTATGCTTTATTAGTATTTTGTACGGCAGATTTATACTCGGAAAAATCTGATTTGACGTAATTTGAGTTCCGCACCGGCCGCCCGGGACTGCGGGGCGGCCGCAATGGACGATCAGGCCTCGCCGCGGGCCATCAGCGCCTCGTACTCCGCGACCTCCAGCCGGCCCTCCTGAGCGACGCGGGCCTTGTCGGCATCGCTGATCACGTCGCCCGCGAGGTCGAGGCGCTTCCAGGCGGCGAGCGGCGTTTCGCGGCCGGGCCGCGGCACGTACTTGTTCTGCTCGAGCTTCTGGTACTTGTGGATGTAGCGCGGGCAGTTGATCCAGATCTTCGTCACCGCGACCTTCACCAGGTACTTGGCCTCGGTGTACGCGGCCAAGAGGGCGTCGTCGCGCAGCAGCGTCGCGTGGCCCTGGACGCGGATCCGGTGGGGCGTCTCGAAGTCGATGAACAGCAGGCCGACCTTGGCCTGCCCCTCGATGTTGCCCATCGAGTAGAACATGCCGTTGCCGTCGAAGCCCGGGAAGACAAGCGTCTTGTCGTCGAGCACCTTCACGAAGCCCGTGGGACCGCCCTTGTAGGAGACCGTCGGCATCCCGTCCGGGTCGACGGTCGAGAGGAAGAACATGTCGCGGGAGCCGATGAAGGCGGCCTCGTCCGGCTGGACGGTCTCGTGGACCCAGTCCTCGTCGAGACGCACGGCGAGCTTGGTGGTGCCGAACTCCTCCTGCAGCGCCCGGTGCGCGTCGGAATAGAGCGATGCCATGCGTGTCCTCTCCGCTTGCCGGTCCTCGTACGCGCGGGACCGCTGGCGGGCTTATGGCCGGGACACCCTGTGTCGGGCAACCCGGAACGCGAAGGGCCGGCCACGCCTCCGCGTGACCGGCCCCGCGCGTGCGCGGCCGGGCCGGGCCCGACCGCGCGGATGCGGATCAGTTGCGGGTCTTGTCGACCAGCGCCTTCTCGGAGATCCACGGCATCATGCCGCGGAGCTTGGCGCCGACCTCCTCGATCGGGTGGGCGGCGAGCTTGGCGCGGGTCGCCTTGAACGAGGTCTGGTTGACCTTGTTCTCCAGCATCCAGTTGCGGGTGAAGGTGCCCGACTGGATGTCGTTGAGCACGCGCTTCATCTCGGCCTTGGTCTCGGGCGTCACGATGCGCGGGCCGGTGACGTACTCGCCGTACTCGGCCGTGTTGGAGATCGAGTAGTTCATGTTGGCGATGCCGCCCTCGTAGATGAGGTCGACGATCAGCTTCACCTCGTGGAGGCACTCGAAATAGGCCATCTCGGGGGCGTAGC
The DNA here is from genome assembly GCF_021398735.1 of Methylobacterium oryzae. Taxonomy (NCBI): domain Bacteria; kingdom Pseudomonadati; phylum Pseudomonadota; class Alphaproteobacteria; order Hyphomicrobiales; family Methylobacteriaceae; genus Methylobacterium; species Methylobacterium oryzae. The sequence goes on along the minus strand of NZ_CP090349.1, from coordinate 1,197,912 downwards.
CCGCCTCGACCAGGGTCTCGAAGCCGGCCTTGATCAGCTCGACGAGGCCGCCGCAGAGCACGGCCTGCTCGCCGAACAGGTCGGTCTCGCACTCCTCCTTGAAGGTCGTCTCGATGATGCCAGCGCGGCCGCCGCCGTTGGCCGAGGCGTACGACAGCCCGAGGTCGTGGGCGTTGCCGGAGGCGTCCTGCGCGATGGCGATCAGGGTCGGCACGCCGCCGCCGCGGAGGTACTCGGAGCGCACGGTGTGGCCGGGGCCCTTCGGGGCGACCATCAGGACGTCGAGGTCCTTGCGCGGCTCGATCAGGTTGAAGTGGACGTTGAGGCCGTGGGCGAACAGGAGCGCGGCGCCCTGCTTCATGTTGCCCTCGAGGGACTCGCGGTAGATGTCGCCCTGCAGCTCGTCGGGGGTCAGCATCATCACCACGTCGGCCCACTTGGCGGCCTCGGCGACCGACAGGACCTTGAAGCCCTCGTGCTCGGCCTTCTTGGCGGTGGCGGAGCCCTCGCGCAGCGCGATGACGATGTCCTTCACGCCGGAATCGCGCAGGTTGAGCGCGTGGGCGTGGCCCTGGCTGCCGTAGCCGACGATGGCGACCTTCTTGCCCTTGATCAGGTTCAGGTCGGCGTCGCGATCGTAATACACCCGCATGTCTGTCTCCTCTTAGACTTGGTGTTTCGGGTCGGGTTTGGCCCGGCCGTACAGGGCCAGGAACTGCTCGACGGCGCGGCCCGCGTCGCGCCGGATCCCGGCCCCGTCGAGGTCGAGGGTCTCGCCGAGCAGAAGGCGGATCTGGATATCCCGGCCGACGAGGCCGAAGAAGGTGCGGAAGGCAGCCTCGCTGTCGGCGAAGCTCAGCAGGCCGGCGGCGCGCCCCGCCTCCAGCACGGGCTTCACCCGCTCGCCGATCGCGAAGCGCCCGTTCGCCAGGACGATGCCGCCGAGATTGCTCTTGCGCGAGCCCGCATGCGCGATGGCGATGCGGTTCAGCGCCACCGAGGTCGGGCCGGTGATGACCTCCAGCCACGTCACGGCGAAGTCCTGCAGGCGCTCCCGCAGGGTCGCGCCGTCGAGCACCTGAGCGCTGTCGTTCCCGGCATGGACCCGGGAGGCCTGCCAGCGCACCGTCGCGGTCAGCAACCCGTCCCGGTCGCCGAACCACTTGTAGAGCGTCTCCTTCGAGCAGCTCGCCCGGCGCGCGACGGCGTCCATGGTGAGCTGCTCGCCGTCCTCGACCATGAGGCCGAGCACGGCGTCCAGCACTGCCTGCTGGCGTGCCGACGGCTCTTCCCGCTCTGCTGTCGCGCTGGCCTGCATCATCTCGAATGGCGTACCGTACCGTACGGTACGCGCTGTAGGCCGATTCGTGGGGCGCGGCAAGGGGGGTCGCGCTCGCACCTCGCTAGCGGGGGAGCGGCAGTCCTTCGCGGGCGAAGACGGCCTGGACAGCCGGGCGCTCGGCGACCCGGCGCGCATGGGCGGTCCAGGCCGGGAAGCGACCGGCCATGTCGAACCGGAGCACCGGGCCGTTGGCCCAGAACCAGAAGACCGTCAGGTAGGCGTCGACGACGCTGAACCGGTCGCCCACCGCCCACCCGCCGTGCGACAGGCGCACCTCGGTCATGGTGGCGAGGTCCGCGTAGGTGTTGGCCGCCTTCGCCTTGATGCCCTCGAGGGCGCTCTCGTCCTCGGTGTAGCGCTCGGGCCGGCGGACATGGGCGTAGGTCACGTGGTGGTTGCAGGCGAGCCAGCCGAGCCACTCGTCGGCGGCGGCCTGCTCGCGGAGATCCGTGGGCCAGAGCCCCTTCTCCGGCACCTGACGGGCGACATGGCGCATGATGGCCGCGCACTCGGTGAGCACCCAGCCGTCCTCGGTCAGCGCCGGGACACGGCCGCGATCGTTGATCGCGAGGTATTCCGGCCGGCGCTGGTCGCCCGCGGCGAGATCGAGCTTGAGGCCCTCGTAGGGCAGCCCGGATTCCTCCAGGATGATGTGGGCGGCGAGCGAGCAGGCGCCGGGGGCGTAGTAGAGGTTGCGGGCGGTCATGGGGGGTCCTTGATCGACGAATACGGGCGCGGCGTTTTCAGCGACAACGGCCAGCCGGCTGTCGCCTTCAGAGCCGGTAACGTCTTCCGGCTCCCCCGAGCACCGACTGGCCGCGCGCCAGAAGCTCAGAGCGGCTCCGCCCCGCGCCCCATGGCGGAGATGCCCGTCCGGCAGATCTCCACCAGCCCGATCACGCTCATCAGGCGCACGAACCGGTCGACATCCTCGGTAGCGCCGGTCAGCTCGAACACGAAGGAGTTGAGCGTGGCGTCCAGCGTCTTGGCGCCGAAGGCGGCGGCCAGCCGCAGGGCCTCGCTGCGGTGCTCGCCCTCGCCCTTCACCTTCACGAGGCAGATCTCGCGCTCGATGGCGTTGCCCTGGAGCGTGAGGTCCACGACCCGATGCACCGGCACCAGCCGGTCAAGCTGCGCCTTGATCTGCTCGATCACGGCGTTCGTCCCGGTGGTCACGATGGTGATGCGCGAGATGTGGCGCGCCTCCTCGGTCTCGGAGACGGTCAGACTCTCGATATTGTAGCCGCGGCCGGAGAACAGGCCCGAGATGCGGGCGAGCACGCCGGGCTCGTTGTCGACGATCACCGCCAGCGTGTGCCGGTTCACCGGCTCGACGCGGACGGCATCGGGGTAGTGGGTGTTCATCGCGTTCATCGCCGGCCTCGTCCTCGTCGTTCGACCCATCGCCGCCGCAGCGGCGGATCGCGGCCCGGCGGTGACGCCGGGCCGCCCGCCCTCACACCAGCATCTTGCCTTCCTCGGAGATCACGTCGCCGAGCTCGACGCCGGTCTCGCCGAGGTAATCGGACAGGAGCATCTCGTTGTGCGCCTTGCCCGACGGGATCATCGGGAAGCAGTTCTCGGTCTTGTCGACGATGCAGTCGAAGATCACCGGGCCGTCATGGGCGAGCATCTCCGCGATGGCGCCGTCGAGGTCGCCAGGCTTCTCGCAGCGCATGCCCTTGGCACCGTAGGCCTCCGCGAGCTTCACGAAGTCCGGCAGGCTCTCCGAGTAGCTCTGCGAGTAGCGCGAGCCGTGCAGCAGCTCCTGCCACTGGCGGACCATGCCCATGTACTCGTTGTTCAGGATGAACACCTTGATCGGAAGGCGGTACTGCACCGCCGTCGACATCTCCTGCATGTTCATCAGGATCGAGGCCTCGCCCGCGATGTCGATCACGAGCCCGTTCGGGTGCGCGAGCTGGGTGCCGATCGCCGCCGGCAGGCCGTAGCCCATCGTGCCGAGGCCGCCCGACGTCATCCAGCGGTTCGGCTCGTCGTACTTGAAGTACTGGGCGGCCCACATCTGGTGCTGACCGACCTCGGTGGTGATGTAGGTCTCGCGGTCCTTGCAGGCCTCGTAGAGGCGCTGCACGGCGTATTGCGGCTTGATGATCGTGCCCGACGGCCAGTAGGCGAGGCAGTCCCGCGCCTTCCAGGCGCTGATCTTCTGGAACCACGGATCGAGGTTCGACTTGTCGGGCCGCGACGGCAGGGCGCGCCACGCCTCCAGCATGTCGGCGAGCACCGAGGCGCAGTCGCCGACGATCCCGACATCGACCTTCACGACCTTGTTGATCGAGGAGGCGTCGACGTCGATGTGGATCTTCTTGGAGAAGGGCGAGAACGCGTCGAGCCGGCCGGTGATCCGGTCGTCGAACCGCGCGCCGACGCAGATCATCACGTCGCACTCGTGCATCGCGAGGTTGGCCTCGTAGGTCCCGTGCATGCCGAGCATGCCCAGGAACTTCTCGTCCGTGCCCGGATAGGCGCCGAGCCCCATCAGCGTCGAGGTGATCGGGAAACCGGTCTCGCGGACGAGCTCGCGCAGCAGCCGCGAGGCCTCCGGGCCCGAGTTGATCACGCCGCCGCCGGTGTAGAAGACCGGCCGCCGTGCGGTCGCCATCAGCTCGACGGCCGCGCGGATCCGGTCGGCGTCGCCCTTCACGGCCGGGCGGTAGGTCTTGTGGCTCGCGATCTCCGGACGCTCGTAGAGGCCGGAGGCGAACTGGATGTCCTTGGGCAGATCGACGACGACCGGGCCCGGCCGGCCGTTCGCCGCGACGTAGAACGCCTCGTGCAGGATGCGCGGCAGGTCGTCGATCGATTTGACCAGGTAATTGTGCTTCGTGCAGTGGCGCGTGATGCCGACCGTGTCGCATTCCTGGAACGCGTCGGTGCCGATCAGGTGCGTCGGAACCTGGCCGGTGATGCAGACCAGCGGGATCGAATCCAGCATCGCGTCGGTGAGCCCGGTGACGATGTTGGTCGCGCCGGGGCCCGAGGTGACGAGGACGCAGCCGACCTTGCCGGACGAGCGGGCGTAGCCCTCCGCGGCGTGGACGGCGCCCTGCTCGTGGCGGACGAGGATGTGCTTGACGGCGTTCTGGTGGAAGAGCGCGTCGTAGATCGGAAGTACGGCGCCGCCCGGGTACCCGAACAGCGTGTCGACACCCTGATCCTGGAAGGCCCGGATGACCATCTCGGCCCCGGTCATGACCTCGCCGCCCATGCTCGTCTCCTCGCGCTCTCCGAGGCCACCGCGATCCCATGATCGCCGCCCTGCCCCGTCCTCTCTCCCGGCACCCCCGTCACGCGGGGCGGTCTCCGCCTCGCCCGAAGGTGCCTCTCGCCTCGGTCACCCGTCTGCGCCGATCCCATGCCGCCCTGGAGCGGGCAACAAAAAAGGGCCCCGAGGGACCCTGCATGCGCCACCGCTCGGATCGCGACCCTCGTTCAGGGCCGCCCCGTCGGTGACGCTACCGCTACAATAAGGACCGTCGTCATCGGAAACCCGAAACTGCCCCGCGGCGGCCCCATGATCCGGAACTGGCTCATAGTCGGCGCGCGAAGTGTCGGGCCTCTTAGCGGAGAGCGCGGAGCCGGTCAACGCGTCCGTGCGTGCAATCGCGTTGGTTCCGCGCCGGTTGAGTGCCGGAGCCGCGGCTCACTGCAGCGGCGGCGGGTAGCGGCGCACCCAGCCGCTCGCCGCGTCGTAGGCGGCGCCGAGCTGCAGGCAGGCGAGCTCGCCGTGGTTCGGACCGACGATCTGGATGCCAGTGGGCAGACCGGCCTCGCCGAAGCCCGCCGGCACGGCGAGCGACGGGAGGCCCGACATCGTCGCGGGGATCGTGATCTGCATCCAGCGGTGGTAGGTGTCCATCGCCCGTCCGCCCACCGTCTCGGGCCAGCGCAGGCCCTTGTCGAACGGGAAGACCTGGGCGCTGGGCATGACCACGTAGTCGTAGGTCTTCATGAAGCGGCGCAGGGTCTCGTACCAGCGGGTGCGGCCCTCCAGCGCCGCGATGATCCGGTCGGCGCCGAGCGCCAGCCCCCGCTCGACCTCCCAGGCCGCCTCCGGCTTCAGCAGGACCCGGTGGCGGAGCTCGTCGTAGAACGGGCGGAGGTTCGCCGCGACGGTGAAGGCCCGCAGCACCAGCCAGTCCTGCCAGAGGGTCTCCATGTCGTAGCGCGGCATCGCCTCCTCGACGGTGCAGCCGATCTCCGCGAAGGTGGCGAGCGCCGAACGCCCGACGTCGAGCACGCCGGGATCGAACGGGATCTGGCCGCCGCAATCCCCGAGCCACGCGATCCGGGTCCCGCGGAAATCGCGGGCGAGCGGGCTCGCGAAGGCGGACGGGTCCTGCCGAATGGCGTTCGGGCAGCGCGGGTCGTAGCCCGCCAGCACCGAGAGCATCAGGCCGATATCGCCGGGCGTGCGCCCGATCGCCCCGAGCACGCCGAGGTTCGGGCTGAACACGTCCTTGGCCTCGGCGGGGATCCGGCCCCAGCTCGGGCGCAGGCCGTAGCAGTTGTTGAAGGCCGGCGGGTTGCGCAGGGAGCCGGCATGGTCGCTGCCGTCGGCGACCGGCTGCATCCGCAAGGCGACTGCGACCGCGGCGCCGCCGCTCGAGCCGCCCCCGGTCTTGGCCGGATCGTAGGCGTTGCCGGTGGCGCCGTAGACCGGGTTGAAGCTGTGCGAGCCCAGGCCGAACTCGGGGATGTTGGTCTTGCCGATGAAGATCGCCCCGGCGGCGCGCAGGCGCGTCACCATGATCGAGTCGGTGTCGGCGACCCGGTCGGCGAAGATCGGGGAGCCCTGCGTGAACCGCAGGCCGCGGACTGGGTCGAGATCCTTCACGGCCAGCGGGAAGCCGTGCAGCGGCCCGACGGCGTCCCCCCGCGCCAGCGCGGCGTCGGCGGCCTCGGCCTCCCGCAGGAGCGCGGCATCGTCGGCGAGGCCCACGAGGGCGTTCACCTGCGGGTTGATCCGATGGATCCGCTCCAGATAGGCGCGCATCACCTCCACGCAGGAGATCACTCGGCCATGGATGGCGGCGGCGAGGTCCACGGCGCCGAGCGCCGTGATGCCATCCTGTCGCGCGTCCTGCATCTTGCCCTCCCCCGGATCGACGGAAGATCGGTAACCGGAGGTTGGATCCAGGCAAAGATGGCTCTGGCTGATTGGATGGAGTGCCGATCATCGTCGTTGCGAGCGCAGCGAAGCAATCCAGTGTCGCGCGACGATCACCGATGTCGCGCATCCCTGGGTCGCTTCGCTGCGCTCGCGATGACGGAGCGCACCCATCGCCCTGATTCGCTATACCACCGACCAGGGCAGCGTCTCCTCGCCGCGGAACACGACGACTGCCGTGTCGTCGACCGCGACGGCCTCGGCGATGCGGCTCTCCCGCCGCTCCAGGGTCACGGTCCCGGCATTCGGCTCCAGCCCGTGGAAGCGGGCTCCGTTGAGCGACGCGAAGGCCTCGAACTTGTCGAGCGCCCCCTCCTCGTCGAAGACCTGCACGTAGGTCTGGAGCGCGGAAGGCCCGCAGAACACGCCGGCGCAGCCGCAGGACGCCTCCTTGGCCCCGCGGACATGCGGCGCGGTGTCGGTGCCGAGATAGAAGCAGGCCTCGCCGGAGGTCGCGGCCTCGCGCAGGGCCAAACGGTGCCGCTCGCGCTTGGCCACCGGCAGGCAGTACAGGTGCGGGCGCAGCCCCCCCTGGAAGATGTGCGTCCGGTTGATCACGAGGTGGTGCGGCGTGATCGTCGCCGCGCACCGGCTCCGGTGTTCCCGGACCACGTCGAGGATCTCCGCCGTGGTGGCGTGCTCCACGGTGACCTTCAGCCCTTGATGGCGGCCGAGCAGCGGGATCAGGCTGCCCTCCATGAAGGCGGCCTCCCGGTCGAAGATGTCGATCTCCGGGTCGGTCGCCTCGCCGTGGATCAGGAGCGGCATGCCGATCCGCTCCATGCGCTCCAGGACGGGGGTAATGCCGACGAGGTCCGTGACGCCCGCGTGCGAATTCGTGGTCGCGCCGGCCGGGTAGAGCTTCGCAGCGACCCAGACCTTCTCCCGAAATCCGCGCTCGATCTCGTCCGGGTCGGTGTCGTCCCGCAGGTAGCAGGTCATCAGCGGCGTGAAGTCCTGGCCTTCCGGCAGCGCGGCAAGGATACGCTCGCGATAGGCGCTGGCGGCCGCCACCGTGGTCACCGGCGGCACGAGGTTCGGCATGATGATGCCCCGGGCGAACTGCGCCGCCGTGTAGGGCAGCACCGCCTTCAGCATCGCGCCGTCGCGCAGGTGGATGTGCCAGTCGTCAGGCCGCCGGATCGTGATCCGGTCGACGGTCTTCGCGTCCTGGCGCTCAGCGGGGAACAGGTCGGCGACGCTCATCGCGGGATGCCCCTCAGGCCTGGCCGAAGGCGGAGATGCCGCCGTGGGCCGCCGACCACTCCGCCGGCGCGTTGAGGAAGCGCTCGACCTCGGCCAGCGTCTTCGGGTCGAAGGTGCCCATCTCCTTGGCCACCGCCAGCACGTCCCACCACGTGGTGAGGTAGTGGAGCTTGATACCGATCTCCTCCATCAGCGCGGCGCTGTCAGGGAAGATGTCGTAGTAGAACAGCACGAAGCAGTGCTCGACCTGGGCGCCCGAATCGCGGAGGGCCTTGCAGAAATTGACCTTGCTGCGCCCGTCGGTGGCGAGGTCCTCGACGAGCAGCGTCCGGGCGCCCTCGACGATCTCACCCTCGATCTGGGCGTTGCGGCCGAACCCCTTAGGCTTCTTCCGGATGTACTGCATCGGCAGCATCATCCGGTCGGCGATCCAGGCCGCGAAGGGGATGCCGGCGGTCTCGCCGCCGGCGATGTGGGTCAGCTTCTCGTAGCCGATCTCGCGCACGATGGTGGCGGTGGCGAAATCCATCAGCGTCGAGCGCAGGCGCGGGAACGAGATGATCTTCCGGCTGTCGGTGTAGACCGGGCTCGCCCAGCCCGAGGTGAACTTGAACGGCTCGTCCTTGTAGAAGAGCACCGCCTCGATCTCGAGGAACATCTTGGCCGCCTCGCGGGCGATCACTTTCCGGTCGAGGGGCAGGAAGGGGCTGGTCATGCGGCGTGCGCGCTCCGCTTGGGGCGCTCTCCGGGGCCTTGAGAACCGGTCCGGCCAGAGAGATCGCGTGGGAATAGGGCCTGACCGCCCTCCTCCGCCCTGTCTCCGCCAGCGTCAACCCTGATCGCGGCGCTATCCGCGCCTCACGCAGGTCTGCCGGCCCGCAGATGCGCGAGGTGCCGGATCGCCAGCGCGTAGCCGTGCGTGCCGAATCCCGCCAGCACGGCCGTGGCCGCGAGCGAGAGGTAGGAATGGTGGCGGAACGCCTCGCGGCGGTGGACATTCGAGATGTGGCACTCGATCACCGGCACCTCGCAGGTGTTCAGCGCGTCGAGGATGGCGACCGAGGTGTGGGTGTAGGCGCCCGCATTGATGACGATGCCGGTCGAGCCGACGCGGTACTCGTGGATCGCGTCGATCAGCACATGTTCGGCGTTGCTCTGGCGGAAATCGACCGCGAGGCCGAGGCCGGCGGCCGTCTCGCGGCACAGGGCCTCGACGTCGGCCAGCGTCTCGCGGCCGTAGATCTCCGGCTGGCGCTTGCCGAGCAGGTTCAGGTTCGGCCCGTTCAGGACCAGGACGGTGTCGTTCATCGTGTGCCTCGCGGGTCGAGAGGTGCGGCAAGCGCCCGCAAGACTCAAGTCCGGGCTGTCATCCGGCCGGAGATGTCCCGCACACGGAGCTGCCGCCCGCGCCGGGCGGTTCAGATCCGGATCCCGCGGCGCTATCCCGGTCGCGGAAGCCCGATGCGGCAGGGAGGACAGGCGAATGGCAGGATCCCGGAGCGACGCGCCCGTGGTGATCGCGGTGGCGATCACCGGCTCGGTGCCGCGCAAGACCGACAACCCGGCCGTTCCGGCCACCGTGCCCGAGCAGATCGAGTCGACGCAGCAGGCCTTCGAGGCCGGCGCCACGCTCTGCCACATCCACGTGCGCAACGACGACGAGTCGCCCTCCTCCGATCCGGACAGGTTCGCCGCCGTGCAGGAGGGGCTGCGCCGGCACTGCCCGGGGATGATCGTGCAGTTCTCGACGGGCGGGCGCGGGCGCGACCCGGCCGCCCGCGGCCTCTCGCTCAAGCACCGGCCCGACATGGCCTCCCTGTCCACCGGCTCGGTGAACTTCCCGACGATCGTCTACGAGAATTCCGCGAGCCTCGTGACCGACCTCGCCGGCCAGATGAAGCAGTACGGCGTCCGGCCCGAGATCGAGATCTTCGACCTCTCGCACCTGCACGGCGCCAAGCGGCTGGTGGAGGCGGGCCTGATCGACGCGCGCCCGCACGTGCAGTTCGTCATGGGCGTCCAGAACGCGATGCCGGCCGAGGAGCACCTCCTCGACATCCTGCTCGCCGAGACCCGGCGGATCCTGCCGGAGGCGACCTGGACGGCGGCCGGGATCGGGCGCAACCAGGCGATCGTGATGGACTGGGCACTCGCCCGCGGGGCGGACGCGGTCCGCACCGGCCTGGAGGACAACATCCGGGTGACGAAGGACCGCTTGGCGGCGAGCAACGCCGAGCTCGTCGGCCTCGCCGCCGAGGCTGTGGCCTGCCACGGCCGCCGCGTCGCCACGCCCGCGGAGGCCCGCGCCGCCCTGGGCCTGGGTTGAGCGGGCGCAGATGTTGCCGCGGTCGCGCGGTGGAGACGGCACCGGATCCATGCGCCTCACGACACGCACGCCGTCCCGACCGCGATCCCTGATCGTCGGCTGCGCCGCCGCGGCCTGCGCGTTCCTGGTCGTGTCCTCGGAGGCTCCCGGTCAGGCCGGACCGGGATCGGCGGAGGCGCTCGTGAACGGGATCCAGACCATTCGGCGCGGCGACACCGTCACGAAGGTCGACCGGACCGGCAAGGGTGCGGTGCTGTGCATGCGCGGCATCCTGCAGGCGATGCGCGCCGTCGGACAGGCGTGCCACGCCGGCGCCGACCCGGACTTCCAGCAGGAATTGCGCGCCGCGCTCGCGCGCATCGATCGCTTCATCGCCGACAACGCCCCGGACGGGGCCGGCCCGCCGCGCGACGGGACGACGGAACCGGAGCAGCGGCCCGGCGCGGTCTGCGGCCGCGACGCGGAGGCCCTGTACGAGGCCCTGCGGACCGGCGGCGCCGCGGGCCTGCGCGCCCAGGTCGACGACCTGCTCTCGACCCCGCGCGAGCCGGTCATGAATCCGTGTCTGTGAGCCGGCCAGCGACGTCGCGGTTTCGGGACGTCGCCCGCGCGGCGGCGATCCCGACCCACCTTCTCACGGCCGACCCGGCGTGCTAACGATCCGCCCGCGCGGGTGTAGCTCAATGGTAGAGCAGCAGCCTTCCAAGCTGAATACCCGGGTTCGATTCCCGGTACCCGCTCCAAGCCCGCCGCGCGCCGCGCCTTCGGGCTCATCCGTCAGATCCCGTCAGGCGACGCCCGTGAAGAAGGTGGCGTAGCCGTCGTCGTTCACCCGGGCGAGATAGGCCCGGTACGGACCGTAGCCCGGCTCCTCCGGCCCGATCCGCCCGTATCCGTGCGCGCCCGCCTGCTCGGGCAACAGCGCCAGGGGCGCCGCGGCCGGGGTCAGCTGCGTGCCGCGCCCGGCGTGGAGCGTCGTCAGGACCCCGTACATCTCGCCCTGGATGTTGGGGCGGCACAGCACCGCGAGGCGGTGCTGTCCGTGCCAGTTGGTCACGAGGTAGATCATGCCCGACTGGCTCGGCACGGCGACGCTGCCGGACTGCGCGAAGGGCGCGTCGAGCCGCTCGGCCTCGCGGAACACGAGGCGGGCCGCGTCCGCGTCCCAGGCGATCTCGGTGCGGTAGGCGAAGATCGCGTCCGCCGACCCGAACGAGGGCCGCAGGGTGAGGTAGCGCCCCTCGATCCAGGCGACGCTCTCCCGCGAGTAGGAGCCGAGCTCGTCGGGCGCGTGACGGGCCGCCTCCGGGGCCGGGCGCGCCGTCTCCTGGCGCAGGGACTGGCCCAAGGCTTCCTCCAGCCGGATCGTCGTCGCCAGGGTGAAGGGCCTGCGGCCGGCGAGCGCCTTCTCCAGGGTCGAGATGCTGATCCGGGCCTCCTCGGCCAGCGTCTGCCGCGAGATGCGCCGGCGGGCCAGCGCCTCGCGCACGGTCTGGGCAATGGCGCGGCTCTGCGCCTCGGACAGTTCAATCTCGCTCACAGGCACGGCTCGCACGGGCTTGACCCGCACAGATCCGCACGAAACCGCACATTCGCGCAAGCGCGGCCAAGCTGACCGTCCACGCCGAGCCGTCAGGAACGCTCCGGCTCCGGGGCCAGCTCGGTCTCGACGATAAGCCTGAGCGGACCGGCCTGCAGCGCCTCCAGGGGCCAGCAGGTGACGAGGTCGAGATGCCGCCCCGGGGCCTCCGGGTCGATGCCCGAGGCGTCCCAGCGGGCCACCCGCGTGCCGGTGACGCGGAAGCGCAGAATCCGGCCGTCGCGGCCGGTCACCGTGACGGGATCGCCGGGCCCGAGCTGTCCCAGCACCGCGAACTGCGTGTCGCGGTGGGCGGCGATGACCGCGGTGCCGGGCGCGCCGGCCTCCGGGGTGCCGTCCAGGTGGCCGGGGCCGAAGGCCAGGGCCTGGCCGCTCCCGCCCCGCAGCACCACGAAGCTGCGGCCCGCGACGGTGAGCCGGGCGACCGGCTCGGTGTCGGCCCAGGGCCAGGGCCGGGCGGGCCGACCCTCGGCCAGGGTGCGGGCGAAGGCGCGCTCCAGCAGCAGCTGGGCCAGGACGGCCTTGGCGGGGATCCAGGCGGCCTGCGCCGCGAGCCCGAGCCCCGCGAGGGTGAGGAGGGCCGCGAGGGCCCTCCCCAGTCCGGTCACCGTGCGCCGGCTCATCGCGCGTCCCCGGTCCGCCGGCCGCCGATCGTCAGGCCGGTGCCGAGCAGGAGACCCAGCAGGGCGAGGAGCAGGCCCAGGCCGAGCTGCGCCACGATGCCGGCCCCGGTCCGCGGCAGGTCGACCGCCGCGCCCTCGGCCCGGATCGGCACGATCCGCGCTGCCCCGTCGTCGGCGGGCGTGGCGCCCGGCCGGTCCGTGCCGAACACCTTGGCGAAGTCCCAGCCCGCCGGCAGGTTCAGCGGCAGGTCGGCGGCGACGAGGGGCGTGCCGGGCGCGCGGCGCGGCGTGGCGTCGACGGCCACGAGGCTGGTCAGCCGCGTCGTCAGGCCGTGCTCCAGGGCCAGCGCCAGGATCGCGGCGTCGGCCGCGTCCGCGCCGAGGCGCCCCGTGATGCGCGCCGTCTCGGTCTCGCCGATCCGGGAGCGCGCCCAGACCTTGGAGATGCCGGCGCCCGCACCCGCCTCGGCGAGGGGGAGCGTCCGGGTCCATGTCCGGCCGCCCACCCGGCCCGTGACGGTCACGGTCCCGCGGGCCGTTTCCTCGGCCGCTCCCGGCAGAAGCGCGGCGAAGACCAGCGGCTCGCCGCGATACAGGTCGGGCAGCGCGCCCGGCGTGACCTCGACGCCCGAGACCGAGAAGGTCGCGGTCAGGTCGGTGACGGCGGGGGATTCCAGCTTCTCGTAGAGCGCGCGGGTCCGCTCGCCGACCTGCGCGAGGTCGCGGATCTCGGTGAAGCTGCCGCGTCCGATCTCGGCGGCGTGGCGCATCAGGTGGCCGTTGGGCGCCGAGCCGATGCCGACCATGAACAGGCGCGTGCGCCCGAGATTGGCGTGGATCGCCGCGAAGATCCGCTCCTCGTCGCCGACGGCGCCGTCGGTGAGGAACACGACCTGCCGGACGCGCCCGTCCTCGGGGTGCGGGTCGGCGAGGGCCGCCTTGAGCGGCGCCAGCATCTCGGTGCCGCCGCGGGCTTCCAGAGCGGCGACGAAGGCCTGGGCCTGCGCCAGGGCCTCCGGCGTCGCCGGGACGGGCGCGGGATGAAGCGCGTCCCAGGTGTCGTCGAAGCGGATGACGTTGAAGCGGTCCGACGGGGTCAGGCGGGCGAGACCGGCGAGCAGCCCGGCCTTGGCCTGCCGCATCGAGGCGCCCGACATCGAGCCGGAATTGTCGATGACGAAGGTGACGTCGCGCGCCGGCCGGGCGGCCGTGTCGGTCTCGATCGCCGGCGGGCTCACGGCGGCCAGCAGGTAGGTCCGGCCCGCCACGGTCTCGCGGAACAGGCCGAGGCCGGGCACCCGGCTCGGGACCGGCGCCCAGGTCAGCTCGAGGTCGCGGTCGGCCGGGACGACGCCGTCGGCGAGCGTGACGGTCCGCGCCTCCGGGCCGGTCTCGGTCACGCGGATCGCGTGGGTCGCGCTGCGGACGTCACCGACGGGGAAGCCCGCCTTCAGCCGCACGGTGACGGCGACCGGGTTGGTCGGCGACGACAGGGCCGGGTCGAGCACCGGCGGGCTGATCCGGGCGCGATCCGGAACCGGGTCGCGGGCCGCTCCGGCCACGCCGTCGAGGGAGACCGCGTCCACCGGGGCGGGGGCGGGATTGTAGCGGGGCGCGACCACCAGGGGCAGGCGCAGCGTCCGCGTCTCGCCCGAGACGGGGATCGTCTGCTGATAGGTGATCTGGACCACCACCGTCTCGCCGGGGCCGATATTGGCGACCGCGTTGGTGAAGACGTTGGGCCGCTCCTGCGCGGTCAGCGCCGCCGACTGCCCGGCCGCCTTCGCGGCCTCGTAGGCGCGCTTGGCCGCCGCCCGCTCGCGGATGTCGGCGATGATCACGCGGGAGCCGACGACGAGCTTCATCCCGTCGACGGCCGCGTCCTCCGGCAGGGGGTACAGGTAGGTGCCCTCGACCCAGTCCGCCGTGACGTTGCGGAAGGCCTGGGTGACGGTGGCCCGGGCGGTCGGGCCGCTGACGTCGACGCTGATGTCGGTCGCCAGTTGGACGGCCTCGACCGGCGCGGTGCCGGCCGGCCCGCGCAGGGTGAGGCCACCCCGGTCTCGGCCCGGCGCCGCGTGGGCCGAGGCGAGCATGATGAGCAGCGCCAGCAGCGCGAGGAAGAGCGGTGACAGCGCGGCGTTGCGGGGGGGCTCGACCGCGGATCGTGGAGCGAAGAACGGCATCGGGGAAACCTCCTGCACCGGCGGATCGATGCCGGCTCGCCGCTGAAGCTCCCGCGCCAGCCCCTCGGTCGCCACGAGAAGCTTCGCCCTTTTCCAGGCTCAGACCGCACCGGCCGGCCGTGCCCGGGCGGATCTGTGCGGAGCCGGTGCGGAGCTGTGCGTTCCGCGGCGCTTCCCGGCGAATCCGCTCTCGGCTTGACATATGCGCAATCTGCGTCTTAGTTATGCTCAACTTGAGCAGAAAAGACCGATGACCGAGTCCGAGTTCCTGGCAGGCTACGATCCTGCGGCCTACGAGCGGCCCGCCCTGGCGGTCGATCTCGTCCTGCTGGGGATCCGGGCGGGCCGGCTCGCCGCCCTCCTGCTGCGGCGGAGCCAGCAGCCGCAGGCGGGCCTCTGGGCCCTGCCGGGCGGGTTCGTGGGCATCGCCGAGACCCTCGACGCCGCCGCGGAGCGCGTCCTGCGCGACAAGGCCGGCATCGGGCGGGCGCGGCTCGAGCAGCTCTACACCTTCGGCGCCGTTGATCGGGATCCGCGGATGCGGATCGTCTCGGTGGCCTACCTCGCGCTGCTGCCGGAGGCGGCCTTCGTCGAGGCCCTGGCGGGCGGTGCCGGGCTCGCGGCGGCGGTGCTGGTCGTGCCCTGGGCGGGCGAGTCCGGCGGCCCGGTCTCGGCCGAGGCGGAGGACGGCGCGCCCCTCGCCCTCGCCTTCGACCACGCCGACATCCTCGCGCTCGCCGTGAAGCGGCTGCGCGGCAAGCTCGACTACACGGATGTCGGCTTCGCGCTGCTCCCGGAGCACTTCACCCTCCGGCAGCTTCAGGACGTGCACGCGGCGATCCGCGGCGTGCCCCTCAACAAATCCGCCTTCCGGCGCCGCATGCGCGACCGGGGCTGGATCGCGCCGACAGGCGCCCGCGAGGCCGGGACGGCGTTCCGCCCCGCCGAACTCTTCCGCTTCGACAGGTCAGGCCAGTTCTAAGCCTTTGTTTCAACGCGCTCTCTTGAGCCGAACCGGTATCCACTTCGGCGGAGAGCGCTTCGAGGAGCCCATCATGGCCACGGTCCGCAACATCGGTGTCATCGCCCAGCTTCGGAGCGAGGCGAGCAGCCACATCATCCGCTTCCGCAACGGTCGTGTCCGGCAGAGCGGGCGGGGTCTGGTCTTCTGGTTCCGGCCCGAGACCGCCAGCATCAGCGAGGTGCCGGTGGACGACCGCGAGATGACGCTCTTCGTCCGCGGCCGCAGCCGGGACTTCCAGACCGTCGTGGTCCAGGGGACGATCGGCTGGCACGTCGTCGATCCGGAGCTGCTGGCGAGCCGCGTCGACTTCTCGATCGACCTCCGAACCGGGCGCCTGCAGGGCGAGCCGATCGAGCGGATCGAGGCGCGCCTCGGCGGCATCGCCAGCCAGGCGGCGCTCCAGTATCTCGGGGCGAGCCCGATCGGCGCCCTCCTCGACGCGGGTCCGGAGCCGCTGCGCGCCGTGCTGGAACGGGTGCTGTCCGACGCCCCGGCGCTGGCCGAGATCGGCGTGGCGGCGGTGTCGGTGCGGCTCACCAACCTCGCGCCGACGAGCGAGCTGGAGCGCGCCCTGCAGACCCCGACCTTCGAGGCCCTGCAGCAGAAGGCCGACGAGGCGACCTTCGCGCGGCGCGCCCTGGCGGTCGAGAAGGAGCGCGCCATCGCGGAGAACGAGCTCGCCACGAAGACCGAGCTGGCCCGGCGCGAGACCGTGCTGATCGCGCAGGAGGCCGAGAACGCCCGCGACCGCGCCGCCGGCGTCGCGGAGGCGCGGGGCCTGGAGGCGGCCGCGGAGGCCGAGCGGATCCGCCTCGTCGAGGGAGCCCGGGCCGACGCGGAGCAGCGCCGCGCCGCCGTCTACCGGGACATGCCGCCCGCCGTCCTGCTCGGGCTGGCGGCCCGGGAACTCGCCGGCAAGCTGGAGACGATCGAGCACGTCAACGTCACGCCGGACCTGCTGGCGGCCGTCCTCGGCGAGTTCCGGGGCGCGCTGTCCCCGCGGCTCGCGCCGCGCTGAGGAGGCCCGCCATGCCGGCCGTCACACCCCGCGTGGTCTTCGTGATCCGCGACACGGATTACGAGCTGCTCATCGCCCGGCACGCGACCCGCGGCCAGGTCCGGTTCTTCCTGGAGAGCCGGGGCCAGACGCTCGCCGAGGTCGAGGCGCGCCACGCGCAGTTCCAGGCCGTGCTCGCCGAGGCCCGGTCCGCCGTGCCGCTGGACTGGCGGCAAGCCCTGGTGCGGCGCCCCGACCTCGACCGCTTCCTCTTCGCCCCCGAGGACGTGGTCGTGGCGGTGGGGCAGGACGGGCTCGTGGCCAACGTCGCCAAGTACCTCGACGGGCAGCCGGTGGTCGGCGTCAACCCGGCGCCCGACCTCTACGACGGCGTGCTGGCCCGGGCGCGGGTCGAGGCCCTGCGCGCGCTCCTGCCCGCCAGCGCGGCCGGCGCCGCGCCCCTCCAGCGGCGCACCATGGTGCAGGCGACCTTCGACGGCGGCGAGCGGCTGCTCGCCCTGAACGAGATCTTCGTCGGCCACCGCAGCCACCAATCGGCGCGCTACCGCATCGACGACGGGGCGCGGGCGGAGGACCACTCGTCGAGCGGTCTGATCGTGGCCTCGGGCACCGGCCTGACCGGCTGGGCGCGCTCGATCAGCGAGGCGACGCACCTCACCGTGGAGGTGGGCATCGAGGAGGCGGCCTTCGGCTACTGGGTGCGCGAGCCGTTCCCGAGCGTCGCCACCGGCACCGAACTCCGCGGCGGCAAGTTCGCCGGCTCGCCCCTCACGGTGGTGTCGCGGATGAACGAGGGCGGCGTGGTGTTCTCGGACGGGATCGAGCAGGATTTCGTCGCCTTCGACTGGGGGCGGCGGGTGAGCCTCGCGCCGGCCGACCGCACCTTCAACCTCGTGGCCGCGTAACGCGGCGCCGACCGGGCGCCCGACGACCGCCTGTGCGCGAGGCTCGGGATGCTGCCCGAGGGCCCGCTCCGCGCGTTCTTCGCCCGCGCGGGACCGGCATTGGCCGAAGAGCCCGGCTGAACACGCCGGCGGCAGACAGCCGCTTTCGCGGGCGTCGAACAGGTCGATGCGACACCTCCGTCATCACGAGCGCAGCGAAGTGACCCAGGGCAGCGCGACGTCCGGAGGCGTGGCGCGGCTGGATTGCTTCGCTCCGCTCGCAATGACGGCGGTGCCGTTCCTCGACAGCGCCGACGGGTGAGGCGCGCCGCCAACACCGCAGGTTCCCGCGTCTGGCACGCTTCTTGGTTCGTATTCACCAGCGCAGCGTCGCCCCGGCGGCGGCTAGAGGTTGGCGTGCCGTCGATGTGGTGAGGTGCCGGGCGACCGGATCTCCGCGACTGCCTTGAGCCTGTCCCGAGCTCCGATCCCTCCGTTTCAGCACCGGCACGCGCCGTCCGGCGGATCGCGCGATCCGCCCTCTGAGGAGAGTCGATATGTGCGACCGTCACGGCGATTATCGCGTCCCGGATCTCACGCGGTTCAAGCCCAGTCGCAGGCGCTTCCTCGGCGGGACCGCCGCCGCGCTGACCCTGGCGGTGGGCCCGGGCCTGACCGGCCCGGCCGCGGCGGCCACCGGCATCCGCGCGACCCACGGCACCGGGTTCTGCAACCTCAACTTCTTCCTGGCCGAGGCGATGCAGCTCGCCAAGGATGACGGGCTGACCATCGACTTCGTCAACACGCCGACCTTCTCGGATCAGGTCACCTTCCTCGGCATGGGCCAGGTCGATGCCGGCGTGATGCCCTACACGAGCTTCATGGCCCTCTACGACGCGGGTGCTCCCGTGAAGATCGTGGCCGGCGGCGGCATCGAGGGCTGCGTGCTCGTGGCCCAGCCCGGCCTCGACAGCCCGGAGAAGCTCAAGGGCAAGACGCTCGGGACCTTCCAGCTCGATACGCTCGAGGTCCTGCCTTACGACTGGCTGAAGAAGAACGGCGTCGCCTTCAAGGACATCACCGTCCGCTACATGGGCTCGACCCCGGAGGCCGTGGAGGCGTTCCGCGCCGGGGCGCTGGACATCATCTCGACCATCGAGCCCTACGGCACGGCGCTGCTCACCGACGTGAAGGGCGCGGTGAAGCTCTCCGACGGGACCGACATCTACGGCAAGGGCTACACCGACTGCGTGCTGGCGGTCCGCAACGAGCTGATCGCCAAGAACCCGGCCGCCGTGAAGGCCCTGATCAAGGGCATGATGAAGGCCCAGGCGCTGGCGGAGGGCGACCCCCAGGCCGCCCTAAACAAGCTCGTCGGCTCCTACTACAAGACCTCGATGAGCAACGCCCAGCTCGCCATGGGCCGGCAGCCCTCGGTGGTCGACGCCCGCAACCAGACGCAGTTCATCCTCGACCGGACCGATTCCGTCGCCGAGATGGGCTACATCAAGAAGAAGCCCGGCCGCGACGCGATCGACTGGACCCTGCTGGAACAGGTCATCGCCGAGAACCCGGACCTCTACGGCAAGCTCAAGCTGAAGTCGGCCTGAGCGGATGGCCACCTTCCTCGCCCGCGCCGCCGCCGTCCCGCAGGACCGGCCGCGCCTCCCGCTCGGTCAACGCCTCGCGCTGCCCGAAGGGTTCGTCCCCCTGCTCCGCCGGATCGGATGGATGCTGGTCTCGGTCGGTTCCTTCGCCGGCCTCTGGGAGCTGCTCTGGGCGCTCGGCATCGCCGACGCCAAGCTCCTGCCGCCGCCGCACATCTTCCTCGGCAACCTCGCCGAGCAGGCGCGCTTCTTCAACACCGCGCAGCGCTGGCAGATCGGCACCGGGATGAATACCGGCCCCAGCCCCGCCATGGCGGTGCTGATCACCGTGCTCGCCTCGACCGGCCGGGTGCTGGCGGGCCTCGCCCTGGCGGCCTCCCTGTCGATCCTGGTCGGGGTGGCGATCCGCTACTTCAAGCTGTTCGAGCGGCTGACCCTGCCGACCATCACGCTCCTGGCGCCGGTCTCGCCGATCGCGTGGCTGCCGGTGGCGATCTTCATGTTCGGGATCGGCAACGCCCCGGCGATCTTCATGGTGTTCATCGCCCTGTTCTTCACGATGGTGCTCTCGACCATCCAGCAGATCGACGGGGTCAACCGCAACTTCATCAACGTCGCCCGGACCATGGGGGCGTCGAAGCGCCAGATCTACGCCCGGGTGATCGTGCCGGCGATCCTGCCGGGACTGCTCGCGGTGCTGCGCCTCAACCTGTTCGGCGCCTGGATGGTGGTGCTCGTCGCCGAGGCGACCGGCGTCGGCTACGGGCTCGGCCAGGTGATCATGCTGGCGCGCAACACCTTCAACCCGTCGCTCGTGTTCTTCACCATCACGCTGATCGGCCTGCTCGGCTTCGCCTTCGACCTGCTGTTCCGGCTGGTCCAACGGCGGCTGCTGTACTGGCTGCCGCGCGACGCGGGGTCCTCCCTTGGCCTCTGATCCCGCATCCGAGGACGCCGTCGCGTGCCGCGGCGTCGCCAAGGTCTGGGCGGCCGGCACCGCCCGCGCCCACGAGGCCCTGCGCGACATCGACCTGACCGTGCGGCCCGGCGAGTTCGTGGTGTTCCTCGGCCCCTCGGGCTGCGGGAAGAGCACGCTGCTCTACCTGATCGCCGGGCTCGAACCCACCTCCGGGGGCGAACTCCTGGCCTTCGGCGAGGCCGTCACCGGTCCGTCGCCGGAGCGCAGCCTGATCTTCCAGGAGACCTCGCTGCTGCCCTGGCTCAGCGTCTGGCAGAACGTCAGCTTCGGCCTGTCGCTGAAGGGCGTGCCGGAGGCCGAGCGCCGGAGCGTCGCCCGGGCGGCGCTCCAGCGCGTCGGCCTCGCCGAGGCCTTCGACAAGCGGCCGGACGAGCTGTCCGGCGGCATGCGCCAGCGCGTGGCGGTGGCGCGGGCGCTGGCCATGCGCCCGAAGGTACTGCTGATGGACGAGCCCTTCGCGGCGCTCGACGTCCAGACCCGCCAGAAGATGCAGGACTTCCTGCTCGACGTCTGGCGCGACAGCGGCGCCTCGGTGCTGTTCGTGACCCACCACATCGACGAGGCGGTGGCGCTCGCCGACCGGGTGGTGGTGTTCACCGCCCGCCCCGGGCGGATCAAGACGATCGTCCGCAACGACCTCGCCCGCCCGCGCGACCCGTTCTCGCCCGAGGCGGAGGCCTTGCGGCGGCACCTCACCGAGCTCCTGCGCGACGAGGTCGACCGGGCCTTCGCCGAGCAGGAAGCGCTCGTCTGACCCCCTCCCCCAACACGGACACGACCATGGCCACATCGCTGATCCGCAGCCGGCGGATGATCACCCGCACCCTCGACCACGATCGCTGGGAGGAGATCGCCGACGGCGCGGTTCTTCAGAAGGACGGGGTCATCGCCGCGGTCGGCACCTACGCGGACCTGCACGCCCGCTATCCCGACGCACCCGTGATCGGGTCCGGCCGCGAGATCCTGCTGCCGGGCTTCGTCAACGGCCACCACCATGTCGGCCTGACGCCGGTGCAGCTCGGCTCCCCCGACATGCCCCTGGAGCTGTGGTTCGTCACCCGCATGGTGGCACGCAACCTGAACCTCTACCTCGACACCCTGTACTCGGCCTTCGAGATGGTCGGCTCCGGGATCACCACGGTCCAGCACATCCACGGCTGGATGCCCGGCAGCCTGGAAGAGGTCGAGGCGCGCTCCAACGAGGTGCTGCGCGCCTATCGCGACATCGGCATGCGGGTCTCGTACTGCTTCGCGGTCCGCGACCAGAACCGCCTCGTCTACCAGGCCGATAGGGACTTCGTGGCGAGCCTGCCGGCGCCGCTGCAGGACCCGATGAAGCGCTGGTTCGAGCGCTTCCAGATGTCCCTGGAGGACAATTTCTCGCTCTTCCGCAGCCTGCATGCCGGTCAGGAGGGCGCGTCGCGGGCGAAGATCCAGCTCGCCCCCGCCAACCTGCACTGGTGCTCGGACGCGGCCCTCGAGGGCTTGGCCGGCCTGTCCGAATCCTACGACGTGCCGATGCACATGCACCTCGTCGAGACCGCCTACCAGAAGGCCTACGCGGAGAAGCGCGGCGGCGGGACCGCGGTCGAGTACCTCGACCGGTTCGGCATGCTGGGGCCCCTCCTGACGCTCGGCCACGGCGTCTGGCTCAACGAGTCCGACATCGACCGGGTGGCGGCGACCGGCACCTGCATCTGCCACAACTGTTCCTCGAACTTCCGGCTGCGCTCCGGCGTGGCGGCGCTCAACCGCTTCGAGGCGAAGGGGATCAACACGGCGATCGGCCTCGACGAGGCGGGCATCAACGACGACCGCGACATGCTGCAGGAGATGCGCCTCGTGCTGCGCGCCCACCGGGTGCCCGGCATGGACGAGGCCGACGTGCCGAGCATGGCGCAGGTGCTGCGCATGGCGACCGTCGGAGGCGCCCGCACCACCCCCTACGGCGACAGCCTCGGCACGATCGAGGTCGGCAAGGGCGCCGACATGGTCCTGATCGACTGGGACCAGATCGCCTACCCGTATCTCGACCCGGAGACGCCGCTCCTCGACGCGGTGATCCAGCGGGCCAAGACCGGCGGCGTCACTGCGGTTCTGTGCGAGGGTGAGGTGCTCTACGCGGACGGCCGCTTCACCCGGGTCGACCGCGACGCCGCCCTGAAGGCGCTCCACGACGACCTGTCGCGGGCGCTCTCGGACGACGAGGTCGAGCGGCGCCAGCTGTCGAAGGCGCTGCTCCCCCACGCGCGGCGCTTCTACGCCGACTACATCGACCCGTCGCGGCACGAGCCGTTCTACCGCCCGAGCTCGCGCGTCTGACGGCGCGGGCCCGGGCCGGGCCTCAGCGGACCAGGCAGGGCTTCTTGTTGTCGAAGGTCCAGCCGGGGATCAGGAACTGCATGGCGGCCGCGTCGTCGCGGGCGCCGAGGCCGTGGTCGCGGTAGAGGGCGTGGGCCTCCTCAACCGCCGACATGTCGAGCTCGATGCCGAGGCCCGGCCGCTCCGGCACCCGCACGAGGCCGCCGCGGATCGCCAGCGGCTCCTTGGTCAGGCGCTCGCCGTCCTGCCAGATCCAGTGGGTGTCGATCGCCGTGACGTTGCCGGGCGCCGCCGCGGCCACGTGGGTGAACATCGCGAGCGACACGTCGAAGTGGTTGTTCGAGTGCGAGCCCCAGGTCAGGCCGTGGTCGCGGCACAGCTGGGCCACCCGGACCGAGCCGGCGAGCGTCCAGAAATGCGGGTCGGCCAGCGGGATGTCGACGGCGCCGAGCTGGATCGCGTGGTTCATCTGGCGCCAGTCGGTGGCGATCATGTTGGTGGCGGTGGGCAGGCCGGTGGCGCGGCGGAACTCCGCCATGATCTCGCGGCCCGAGAACCCGCCCTCGGCGCCGCAGGGATCCTCCGCGTAGGCCAGGACGTGGCCCTGGCCCTTGCAGAGGCGGATCGCCTCCGCGAGGGACCACGCGCCGTTCGGGTCGAGCGTGACCCGCGCCTTGGGGAACCGCTCGTGGATCGCGGTGACGGCGGCGATCTCCTCCTCGCCGCGCAGCACGCCGCCCTTCAGCTTGAAGTCGTTGAAGCCGTACCGGTCGTAGGCGGCCTCGGCGAGCCGGGCGACGGCCTCCGGGGTCAGCGCCTCCTCGTCGCGCAGGCGGAACCAGCCGTCGCGGGCGGTCGGCGCACGGTAATCGAGATCCGTGCGGGTGCGGTCGCCGACGTAGAACAGGTAGCCCAGCATCTCGACGGCGTCGCGCTGCTGGCCCTCGCCCAGGAGGGCGGCCACCGGCACGTCGAGGTACTGGCCGAGCAGGTCGAGGAAGGCGGATTCGACGGCCGTGACCGCGTGGATGGTGATGCGCAGGTCGAAGGTCTGCAGGCCGCGCCCGCCGACGTCGCGGTCGGCGAAGCGCGTCCGCATGGCGTTGAGCACCGCGTTCCAGGCGCCGAGCGGCTGCCCGACGACGAGGTCCCGGGCATCCTCCAGGGTCTTGCGGATGCCCTCGCCGCCGGGGACCTCGCCGAGGCCGGTGGCGCCGGTGGAGTCGGTCAGGATCACGAGGTTGCGGGTGAAGTACGGGCCGTGCGCGCCCGAGAGGTTGAGCAGCATGCTGTCGTGGCCGGCCACCGGCACGACCTTCATGGCGGTCACGGTCGGCGTGTGGCGGGCGGCGTGGCGACTGTCGTTCAGCATGGCGTCCTCCTCGGGGCCCCCGGCCGGTCTGCGCCGGGCGCGAGGCGGGATCGATGCGGGGCCGGACCGGCCGGGGCCGGTCCGGCGTGCGGGTCAGTGGGCCTTGAGCTCGACGCGGCGGATCTCGCCGACCACCACGAGGTAGCAGAAGCAGGCGACGAGGGCGTTCAGGCCGACGAAGACCAGGGCGCCGTTGAACGAGCCCGTGCTCTGGACGATGTAGCCGATCGCGATCGGCGTGGTGATACCGGCGGTGTTGCCGAAGGTGTTGAACAGGCCGCCCGAGAGGCCGCCGCTCTCCCGCGGGGAGGTATCGGCGACGACCGCCCAGCCGAGCGCGCCGATGCCCTTGCCGAAGAAGGCGAGCGCCATCAGGCCGACCACCAGGGCGTCCGCCTGGACGTAGTTGCAGCCGATGATGCTCATCGACAGCAGCATGCCGCCGACGATCGGGATCTTGCGGGCCGCCGTCAGCGAGAAGCCGCGGCGCAGGAGCAGGTCGGAGATCACGCCCCCGAGGATGCCGCCGATGAAGCCGCAGAGCGCCGGCAGCACCGCCGCGAAACCGGCCTGCAGGATCGACAGGCCGCGCTCCTTGACGAGGTAGACCGGGAACCACGTCAGGAAGAAGTAGGTCAGCACGGTGATGCAGTACTGGCCGATATAGATGCCGAGCAGCATCCGGTTGGCGAGCAGCTGGCGCAGCGTCCGGCCGGCATCGCCCTGCTTGCTCCGGCTCTGGCCGTCCATGTCGAGCAGGGCGCCGCCGGCCTCGATGTAGTCCCGCTCCGCCTGGTTCATCGACGGGTGGTTCTTCGGGCTGTCGACCACGCGCAGCCAGAGGACCGCGAAGGCGATGCCGAGCAGGCCCATGCTGGTGAAGACGTGGTGCCAGCCGAAGTTGTGGACGATCCACGCCATCAGCGGCGTGAACAGCACCGTGGCGAAGTACTGCGCCGAGTTGAAGAACGCCGAGGCCATGCCGCGCTCGCGGGTCGGGAACCACGCGGCGACGATCCGGGCGTTGGCGGGGAAGACCGGCGCCTCGGTGAGGCCGACGGCGAGCCGCAGGGCGAAGAGCAGCACCACGGCGGTCAGGCCGGTGAAGAAGCCGACGGCGCCCTGGACCAGCGTGAAGGCCGACCAGAGGGCGACGGCGGCGGCGTAGACCCACTTGACGCTGTAGCGGTCGAGGAGCCAGCCGCCCGGGATCTGGGCGAGGACGTAGGACCACGCGAAGGCCGAGAAGACGTAGCCCATCTGAACCGGCGAGAGGCCGAGTTCCTTGGCCATGTCGGGGCCGGCGATCGAGATGGTCGCGCGGTCGGCGTAGTTGATGGTGGTCGCGGCGAACAGCATCGCGACGATCAGCAGGCGGACGCGGGTGCGGCGACCCGCGTCGGCGGCGGCGAGCAGGGTGCTCGGCGCGCCGGTCGAACTGGCACTCATGGACGTTCTCCCAGGCTCGTCGCCGCCCGGTTGATCCGGGAGGCGGGTCGTGGCCGCCGTTGGCTCGGCGGGTCTGTCTTGGGTGTCGAGGCGGGGCTCAGCGGCGGTCGCCGATCAAGGCCGTCAGCTCGGCGCGCTCGGCCGCGTCGAGTTCGGTCAGCGGCGGCCGGACCGGGCCGGCGTGGCGGCCGACGGCGCTCATGCCCGCCTTGACGATCGAGACCGCGTAGCCGCGCTTGCGGTTGCGGATCGCGATGTAGGGGAGGACGAAGTCGCGCAGCTCCCGGTAGACCGCGTCGCGGTCCCGGCGGCGGACGCTGTCGTAGAAAGACAGCGCCCATTCGGGCAGGAAGTTGAAGATCGCCGAGGAGTAGGTGGTGACGCCCATCTCCAGGTACGGCAGCGCGAAGGTCTCGGCGGTGGGCAGGCCGCCCACATAGGTCAGGCGGTCGCCCAGAGCGGCGTAGACCCGGGTCATCAGCTCGACGTCGCCGACGCCGTCCTTGAAGCCGACGAGGTTCGGGCAGCGCTCGCACAGGCCGGCGAGCGTCTGCTCGTTGAGCTGGGCGTTGGCGCGGTTGTAGACGATGACGCCGAGCGAGGTCGCGCGGCAGACCGCCTCGATATGGGCGGCGAGACCGGCCTGCTCGGAGCCGACGAGGTAGGGCGGCAGCAGCAGGATCCCGTCCGCGCCGGCGGCCTCGGCGGCCCGGGCCATCTCGACCGCCAGGGCGGTACCCTGGCCGGCGGGGGCGATGACCGGGGTCCGGCCGCGGGTCTCCTCGACGGCGGCGCGCAGGACGCGGTCGATCTCGACGGGCGTCAGCGAGAAGAACTCGCCGGTGCCGCCGGCGGCGAACAGGCCCGAAACCCTGTAGTCGGCCAGCCGCCCGAGATTGTCCCGGTAGGCGGTCTCGTCGAAGCTGAGATCGTCGCGGAAATGCGTGACCGGGAAGGACAGCAGGCCGGAGCCCAGCACGCGCGCCATCTCGGCCGGGGTCATGCTCGCCATCGATTCTCTCCCTGGAACGCACCGTTCGGTGTCGCGTCCGGGGTTAGGCGCCGGCGTTAAATGCGTCCAACGTTGATTTTGGCTGGATTATCCCGGATCCTGCATCAATGTTCGATCTCGGCCATGCCCGCAGCTTCGTCGCCGTCGCCGAGGAGATGCATTTCGGCCGGGCCGCGGCCCGGCTGCACCTGACCCAGTCGCCCCTGTCGCGGCAGATCCAGATGCTGGAGCAGACGCTGGACGTGACGCTGCTGGAGCGGACCACCCGGGCGGTGCGCCTGACCCCGGCGGGCCGCACCTTCCTGGCCGAGGCCTACCGGGTGCTGGCGGCGGCCGAGAACGCCGCGCGCATCACGCGCCGCGCCGCCCTGGGCGAGAGCGGGGTGCTGCGACTCAGCTTCACCGCCGCCTCGGCCTACCGGACGCTGCCGCAGGTCGTTGCCCATGTCCGCCGGACGCTGCCCGAGGTCGACCTCGTGCTGGAGGAGATGGTCTCGGACGAGCAGATCCTGGCGCTGGGCGAGAACCGCACCGATCTCGCGATCCTGCGGCCGGCCCCGGTCCTGCAGGATCCGAAATCCGCGATCGCCACAGCGCCGCTGGCGCGCGAGCGGCTCCTGCTCGCGGTCCCGCGCGGGCACCGCCTCGCGGCGGCGCGCGCCCCGACCCTGCGGGACCTCGACGGCGAGGCCTTCGTGACGTGGTCACCCCGGGGCGGGCGCTACTTCATCGACCTGCTCGACCGGCTGTTCGAGGCGGGGGGCGTGCAGCCGCGGATCGTGCAGCGGGTGAACCAGGTCCACGCGATGCTGGCCCTCGTCGGCGCCGGCATCGGCGTCGCGCTGGTGCCGGGCAGCGCCCGGGGCAACAGCATGGCCGACATCCGGCTCCGGCCCATCGCCCTGCCGGCCACGACCGGGCCGGAGCTGTGGCTCGCGTGGCGCAGCGACAACGCCAATCCCTGCCTGCCCTCGGTGCGGGCGGCGGCGCTGGAGACCGGCGAGGCGTGACCGCCGGCGCCGGCCTGGAAAGTCGGTGCGGCCGGCGATAGGCTGCGCGCTCGCCCCGCTTCCGGTCGCGCAGCCGGCCGGGGCCGCCCCTCCCGGATCAGGCAGGCACCATGAGAGTTTCGGCCGACCTCTGCATCGTGCCGATGGGCGTCGGCCCGTCGGTCTCGCCCTACGTCCGCGAGCTCAAGGGGATCATCGAGTCGAGCGGGCTCACCGCCACGATGCATCCCAACGGCACGAACATCGAGGGCGAGCTGTCGGAGATCTGCGCGCTGGCGGAGCGGTGCGAGGCGAGGCTCGCCGAGCTCGGCGTCCAGCGGACCTTCTTCACGCTGATCTTCTCGACGCGCCGCGACAAGGACCAGTCGATGGCCGACAAGCTCGCCGCGGTCTCCTGACCGCGACCGCCGCGGCGCGTCATCCCGGGGTCGTTCTCCGAAGCCGCGCCGAATGAGGTGCAGGTCCCCGCTTGTGCGGGAGAGGGGCGCGTCGCGGCTGGCTCGACCGGTGACGCGTCCTCCGGACCGTCGCGACGCGACCGGGAAAAGCCCTAGCCGTGGCAGGCGCAGCCGGCGTGCTCGCAGCCGGCGTGATCCTTGTGGCCGTTCGCGCAGTCGTCGCAGCAATAGGCCTTGCCGTCCCGCGACACGGCCTTGGCGACCGGGATCACGCAGACGCAGTCCTGGCAGGCGCACTTCACCATCTCGACGTCGACGCTGGCCATGATTTCCTCCTCCGGCGGGACAGTCCGCATGTCGACGTTAGAGCCGCGGCGGCGGCGAGGAAACCCTTCTCCGGGCGCGGTGACGCGCCCGTGATCCCATTCGCCCGCTCGCGCGTTCCCCAGGTCCGGTGCTCGCTGCGCCGGGTGGAGGGCGCCATGGCCGATCAGAACACCGACGACGTCCGGATCGAGCCCTATGACGGGCCTGCGGGCGGCTGGGGCTCGGCCCGCTCCCTCGTCGAGATCCTGACCCGCGAGGGCGTGCCGGTCACCGGCTCGGCGATGCTGCTCAAGCAGAACAAGCCGGACGGCTACATGTGCACCTCCTGCGCCTGGGCGAAGCCCGCCAAGCCGCTGGCGTTCGAGTATTGCGAGAACGGCGCCAAGGCGACGGCCTGGGAGCAGACGCGCCGCCGCGCGACGCCGGACTTCTTCGCCGCGCACACGGTGACGGAGCTTCTCGGCTGGAGCGACTACGCCCTGGAGGAGCAGGGCCGCCTGACCCACCCGATGCGCTACGATCCGGCGACGGACCGCTACCGGCCCGTCGCCTGGGCGGAGGCCCTGGCCGAGATCGGCCGTGAGCTGAAGGAGCTGCGCGCGCAAGACCCGCGGTCGGTGGTGTTCTACGCCTCCGGTCGGGCGTCGCTGGAGACGAGCTACATGTGGGCCCTGCTCGCGCGGCTCTACGGCAACAACAACCTGCCCGACTCCTCCAACATGTGCCACGAGCCGACTTCGGTGGCGCTGCCGCAGTCGATCGGCGCGCCGGTCGGCACGGTGCTGCTGGAGGATTTCGAGACCACCGACCTGATCTTCTTCTTCGGCCAGAACGTCGGGTCGAACTCGCCGCGGATGCTGCACCCGCTCCAGGAGGCGCGGCGCCGGGGTGCGCAGATCATCACCTTCAACCCGCTGCGCGAGCGCGGGCTGGAGCGCTTCACCGACCCGCAATCGCCGGTCGAGATGCTCACCCGCTCGTCCACGAAGATCTCGACGCAGTACCATCAGGTGAAGGCCGGCGGCGACCTCGCGGCGCTCACCGGGCTGTGCAAGGCGCTGATCGCCCTCGACCGGGCCGCGGAGGCCGCCGGCCGGCCGCGGGTGCTCGACCACGCCTTCATCGCCGAGCACACCCACGGCTTCGAGACCTTCGTCGCCTTCTGTGACGGTCAGGACTGGGCCGCGCTGGAGCGGCGTTCCGGCCTCACCCGGACTGCTCTGGAGGCCGCCGCCGAGGTCTACGCCCGCGCGAAGGCGGTGATCGGCATCTACGGGATGGGCCTGACCCAGCACCGCAAGGGCACCGAGACCGTCCGGATGCTCGTGAACCTGCTGCTGCTGCGCGGCAATATCGGGAAGCCCGGAGCCGGGATCTGCCCGGTGCGGGGCCACTCGAACGTGCAGGGCCAGCGCACCGTCGGCATCACCGAGAAGCCGGAGCTGGCGCCGCTGGACAAGCTGCGGGAACTCTACGGCTTCGAGCCGCCGCGGGAGAAGGGCCTCAACACCGTCGAGACCTGCGAGGGCGTTCTCGACGGGCGTGTGAAGGCGTTCATCGGGCTCGGCGGCAACTTCCTGCGGGCCGTGCCCGACACCGCCCGGATGGAACCGGCCTGGCGGCGGCAGCGGCTCACCGTGCAGATCTCGACCAAGCTCAACCGCTCGCACCTCGTGACCGGCGCCGTCGCCTACATCCTGCCCTGCCTCGGCCGGATCGAGATCGACCGGCAGGCGAGCGGCCCGCAGGCCGTATCGATGGAGAGCTCCACCGCCCAGTTCCACGGCTCGCGGGGCGTGGCCGACCCGGTCGGACCGCACCTGCGCTCCGAGCCCTGGATCGTGGCGGAGATCGCCAAGGCGACCCTGCCGCCCAATCCCCGCATCGACTGGGATGCCTGGGTCGCCGACTACGCCCGTGTGCGCGACGCGATCGAGGCGACCTATCCGAGCGTGTTCCACGACCTGAACGGCCGCATGTTCCACCCGGGCGGCCTGCTGAAGCCGCTGGGCGCCCGCGACCGCAAGTGGGAGACCGACACCGGCAGGGCGAATTTCGCGGTCCCCGAGGGCCTGGAGGCCGATCCGGACCTGCCCGACCGGGGTCCGGAGGTGCTCGACCTCATCACGCTGCGCTCGAACGACCAGTTCAACACCACGGTCTACGGCTACGACGACCGCTTCCGCGGGGTGAAGGGCACCCGGGACGTGCTGTTCATGAACCGCCGGGACATCGCGCGGCTGGGGCTGAGGGACGGGATCAGCGTCGACGTGGCGACCGAGGCGGACGACCAGGTGACGCGGCGCGTCGGCGGGCTGCGGGTGATCGCCTACGACATCCCCGAGGGCAACTGCGCCGGATACTACCCGGAGTTGAACGTCCTGCTGCCGCTCTGGCACTACGACGAGCAGTCCAAGACTCCCGCCGCCAAGGCGATCACCGTGCGGGTGACGGCCGCGACCGCCGCACCCTGAGCGGAGCGTCTGGCGTCCGGTCGCGCCTTCCGGCAAGGAACGACCATGGAACAGGCGACTCCTCCCGACGCGCGACCGGACGCTCCGGTGGAATCGCGGCTGCGCGCGCTCGTCGGCCGGATCGCCGCCGGGGCGCCCCTGCGCGAGCCGGGCGCGGACCTGTCGCAGCTGAGCGCCGGGCCGGGCGCCCTCGCGGATGTGCCGGAGGCCGGCCTCGTCACCGACGCCGAATCCGGCGGCCTGGCGCTCGCCGGCGCGGACCTGTCCCGCGCCCGCATGGAGGAGGCCGATCTCTCCGGCGCGAACCTGCGCGGGGCGAGCCTGTCCGGCGCGGTCGGGCGCTCGACCCGCTTCACCGGGGCGATCCTGGAGGCGGCCGACCTGTCGGAGGCCGATCTCTCGGGGGCGGACTTCACCGGCATCGTCGCCGGGCAGGTGAAGTTCGCCGGGGCGATGCTGGAGGATGCCCGGTTCGGCCAGGCCGCGATGCGCTTCGCCGACCTGTCCGGCGCCCTGCTCGACGGGACCGACTTCGCCGGCGCCGATCTGTGGGGCGCGGATTTCTCCGGGGCGGACGCGGACGACACGGTCTTCCGCGGGGCGCGGCTCGACGAGGCCAAGCTCGCCGACGCCAACCTGACCCACGCGGATTTCGCCGAGGCCAGCCTGACCAAGGCGAGTCTCGCCGGCTCGCGGCTGCGGGGCGCGCACTTCACCGGCGCGAAGCTCGACGGCGCCGATCTCTCGGGGGCGGATCTCTCCGACACCGACCTCGTGCGGCTCAACCTCGCGACCTGCCGGCTGCGGCACGCGCGCTTCGCCGGCGCGTGGCTGAACGGCACGCGGATGAGCGTCGAGCAGCTCGGCGGCGCGGTCGGCGAGGAGGTGGCCGGCGCCTACGACGCCGCCCAGGCGAGCTACCTCGCCCTGGAGCAGAACTGGAAGAGCATCGGCAGCCACGACGCGGCGAGCTGGGCCTACAAGCGCGGCCGCCGGATGGGCCGGTTCCATGCCGGGCAGCAGGCCCGCGCCGCCTGGTCCGACCGGGACTGGTCCGGATTCCTGCGGCACGGCTATCGCTGGACCGCCGACCGCTTCGTCGAGTGGCTGTGCGATTACGGCGAGAGCCTGTCGCGCATCGCCCGCGCCTTCGCGCTGCTGATCGTGCTGTTCGGCGGGCTCTTCGGCCTGACGGGCGGCCTGTTCATCGTGGAGGGACCGGAGGCCGGGCCGACCTACAATCCCCTCGATCTCCTGAGCTACAGCGCGCTCAACATGATGACCGCGAACCCGCCCGAGATCGGCCTGAAGCCCACCGGCCGCGTCACCAACCTGCTGGTCGGCATCGAGGGCGGCGTCGGCATCATCCTGATGGGGCTGTACGGCTTCGTCCTCGGCAACCGCCTGCGGCGGTGACCCCGATCGCGTCCGGGCCGCTCAGTCGTTCACGCTGAGCCGCTCGATGACGAGGCTCAGATCCTTGCGCAGGGCGCGGATCTCCGGCTCGCTGAGTTCGAGCTGGCACATCACGCTCTCGCGGACCGAGACCGCGTCGGCGCGCAGGGCGGCGCCCTCCGGCGTCAGGGCGATCTCGACCTCGCGCTCGTCCGACTGGCGCCGGGTCCGGAGCAGGAAGCCCGCGCTCTCCAGGCGCTTGAGCACCGGTGTCAGCGTGCCGGAATCGAGGCGCAGGCGCCGGCCGATCTCGGAGACCGTGACGCCGTCCTGTTCCCACAGCACCAGCAGGACCAGATATTGCGGATAGGTCAGTCCGAGCCGCTCGAGCAGCGGCCGGTACGACTTGGTCATCCGATGCGCGGCAGCATAGAGCGCGTAGCAGAGCTGATTATCGAGAAGCAGCGGATCCGTCTCCGGCTGCGCCTCAGCCGTATCGGCAATATACGCCATATCGTTTGCCCATCGCGGTCCACGCACCGCCATTCTCGACCGCGACCGCGGGTTCGTCACCATACCATAACACGGGATACCGGCGCGCAAGCTCCGGTCGTCCGGCCCGTTCTCTTAACAACCCTATGGGGTTCGTCTCGGTGTTCGTCCCCCGCCCGCGACGGGCGGGAGCGCCGCCAGGCTGTCGAGGAAGCCGGCCTCGTCCTCGAGCGTCCGGAGATCGAGGCGGACGGCCTCGTCGCTGATCCGGCCGATCACCGGCACGGGGAGCCGGCGCAACTCCTCGGCGAGCTGCCGGCACCGGCCGCCCGCCCCGCGGCTGCCCGCCGAGGCCGGCGCCAGGACCAGGGCGGCGCTGGGCAGCGTCTCCACCGGCAATGCGCCGGATCCGATCTGGCTGATGCACTCGGCGACCGTGACCGCGGCGCGGCCGGCGAGCCGCTCCGCCACTGCGGGGGCGAGGCGCTCGGCCTGGGCGGCGATGCTGTCGCGGTCGCAGGTGAGGAGCCGCAGGGTCGGGAGCTCCGCGCGCAGCCGCTCCGGGTGCAGGTAGAGCCGCAGCACGGCCTCGAGGGCCGCGTAGGTCATCTTGTCGACGCGCAGGGCCCGCTTCAGCGGATTCTTTCGCACGCGGGCGATCAGGTCCTTCCGGCCGGCCACGATGCCGCACTGGACCGCGCCGAGCAGCTTGTCGCCGCTGAAGGTGACGACGTCGGCCCGCTCCAGGGCGGCGCGGATCGTGGGCTCGGGGGGCAGCCCGTAGGCCGCGAGGTCGACGAGGCTGCCGCTGCCGAGATCGTCCGCCAGCGGCACGCCGCGCTCCCGGCAGAGGGCGTAGAGGGCCACGGGATCGGCCGCCGCGGTGAAGCCCGCGATGGCGTAGTTGCTCGGATGCACCTTCATCACGAGGCCGGTGCGGGGTCCCAGGGCCTCCGCGTAGTCGCGCAGGTGGGTGCGGTTGGTGGTGCCGACCTCGCGCAGGCGGCAGCCGGCCCGCACCATCACGTCGGGCACCCGGAACGAGCCGCCGATCTCCACGAGCTCGCCGCGGGAGACCACCACCTCCTTGCGCATGGCGAGCGCGTTCAGCACCAGCAGCACCGCGGCCGCGTTGTTGTTGACCACCACCGCGGCCTCGGCGCCGGTCAGGCGGCAGATCAGGCCCTCGACATGGTCGTCCCGCTCGCCCCGGGCGCCGGTCTCGAGATCGAACTCGAGGTTGCTCGCCTGCACCATCACGGCGGCCACCGCCTCCGCAGCCGAGCGGGGCAGCAGGGCGCGGCCGAGATTGGTGTGCAGCACCGTGCCGGTCAGGTTGAAGACCGGCCGCAGCGACGGCCGGCGCTCGGCGGCGAGCCGCGCCGACGCCGCGGCCCGGATCGACTCCGCGTCCGGGACGGGGCCGCCCCCGGCCCGGATCTCGGCCAGCACCGCCCGGAT
The DNA here is from genome assembly GCF_021398735.1 of Methylobacterium oryzae. Taxonomy (NCBI): domain Bacteria; kingdom Pseudomonadati; phylum Pseudomonadota; class Alphaproteobacteria; order Hyphomicrobiales; family Methylobacteriaceae; genus Methylobacterium; species Methylobacterium oryzae. The sequence goes on along the minus strand of NZ_CP090349.1, from coordinate 1,164,211 downwards.
CGCGTCCGTGAAGGCCGTCCGCCCGTAGGTCTCGAGCTCCGCCGGCGGCGCGCCGCCGACGAGGCGCTCCACCGCGGGAATTCGGCGCGGGGACGGCGCCGGGTCGTCGGCCTGCTGGGTGGGGACGGGCGCGTTCATGGCAGGCCAGAGATAACCATCCCGGTGCACGGAGCCAGCCCGTCGACGCGCGGATAATGCGCGCAGGTTGTTCCGGTCCCGGCCCGACGGTAAGGGCAGATCCTGAAATCGGCGCCCGAGAGTCCATCGCACCCGCGCGGGGCGGGCTCGGCCGCGCCGACCCCGCCGAGCCCTCTCGGGAGACGTCACCATGTCCCGACCTTCGATCCAGATCCACCCGATGATCCTGTGCGGGGGGACGGGGACGCGGCTGTGGCCGGCCTCGCGGGAGAGCATGCCCAAGCAGTTCGCCCGGCTGGTCGACGCCGAGCGCTCGACCTTCCAGGCGACGCTGGCGCGGGTGTCGGACGCCACGGTCTTCGCCACGCCCACCGTCATCGCCTCGGCCGAGGCCCGCTTCATCGTCGCCGAGCAGCGCGACCAGCTCGGTCTCTCCGCCGACATCCTGCTCGAGCCGCAGGGCCGCGACTCCGCCGCCGCCGTGGCGGTGGCGGCGCTGCACGCCGCCGCCAGCGACCCGCAGGCCGTAGTGCTGATCATGGCCGCCGACCACGTCGTGCCCGACACGGCGGCCTTCGTCGACGCCGTGCGGCGCGCGGCCGCCGGCGCCCAGGCCGGCTACACGATGACGCTCGGCATCGAGCCCGACCGGCCGGCCACCGATTACGGCTACATCCGCCGCGGCGAGCCGATCGCCGAGGCCCCGGGCGCGGCCCGCGTCGCCCGCTTCGTCGAGAAGCCCGACCGGGCCGGCGCCGAGGCGCTGATCACCGACGGCGCCCTGTGGAACTCGGGCTACTTCCTGTTCCGCGCCGACCTGATGCTGGCCGAGCTGGAGGCGTTCGTCCCCGAGGTGCTAGCGGCCGCGCGCGCGGCCCTGGAGGCGGCGGTGACCGACCTCGACTTCGTGCGCCTCGACGCGGCGGCCTTCGCCCAGGCGCCCAAGATCTCGATCGACTACGCGGTGATGGAGCGGACCGCCCGGGCCGGCGTGCTGCCGGTGTCGTTCGCGTGGTCGGATGTCGGCACCTGGGACGCGGTCTGGCAGGTGCTGGACCACGACGAGGCCGGCAACGCCGTGCGCGGCCGGGTGTCGCTGATCGGCACGAAGAACAGCCTCGTGCACAGCCAGGGCGAGGGCCTGACCGCGGTGGTGGGCCTGGAGGACGTCGTGGTTGTCTCGACCCCCGACGCGGTGCTGGTGGCCTCCAAGGCGCATTCGGGCAAGGTGAAGGAGCTGGTCGGCGCCCTGCGGGCGCAGGGCGCCCCGGAGGCGGACGCGCACCTGCGGATGTATCGGCCCTGGGGCTGGTACCAGCGCATCGACCTCGGCGAGCGCTTCCAGGTGAAGCGGATCCAGGTGGTGCCGGGCGGGCGGCTGTCGCTGCAGAAGCACTACCACCGGGCGGAGCACTGGGTGGTGGTGCGCGGCACCGCCGAGGTCACGATCGACGAGCGGGTGGTGCTGGTCCACGAGAACGAGGCGGTCTACCTGCCGATCGGCTCGATGCACCGGCTGGCCAACCCGGGCAAGATCCCGCTGGAGCTGATCGAGGTCCAGGTCGGCTCCTACACCGGCGAGGACGACATCATCCGCGTCGAGGATATCTACGGGCGCTGAGCGCCCGGCCGGGCAGCCTGCGACCCGATCACCCGCAGGCGCGCCCGGAACATGCGGCCACCCCGATCGATAGCCTAGCGTGTGGCCGCTCCCGTGCGGCCGCGCCGCAGCGCTGGGGATACCGCATGAAGCACAAGCCGCTCCGCGAGCAGGTCATCGTGATCACCGGCGCCTCGTCGGGCATCGGTCTCGCAACGGCCCGGATGGCGGCCGAGCGCGGCGCCCGGGTGGTGCTGGCGGCGCGCAGCGGCGACGCCCTGGCGCGCATCCGCGCCGAGATCGAGGGCGTCGGCGGCAAGGCGATCGACGTCGTCGCCGATGTCGGCCGGCGGGCCGACGTGCAGGCGGTCGCCGACCGGGCCGAGGCGACCTTCGGCGGCTTCGACACCTGGGTGAACGTGGCCGGCGGCTCGATCTACGGCCGGCTGCGCGAGATCAGCGACGCCGACCACGAGCGCCTGATCCAGACGAATTTCTGGGGGACCGTCTACGGCTCCCTCGTGGCGACCGAGCACCTGCGCCAACACGGCGGCGCCCTCATCAACGTCGGCAGCATCGCCTCCGACCTCGCCTTCCCGTTCCAGGGCATGTACGCGGCCTCGAAACACGCCGTGAAGGGCTTCACCGACGCCCTGCGCATGGAGCTGATGGACGAGAACGCACCGATCTCGGTGACGCTGATCAAGCCCGCCTCGATCGACACCCCCCTGCCCCAGCGGGCGCGCAACTACATGGACCGCGAGCCGAGCCTGCCGCCGCCGATCTACCCGCCGGAGGAGGTGGCGAACGCCATCCTGCACGCGGCCGTCCACCCGCAGCGCGACATCTTCGTGGGCGGGGCCGGCAAGGCCTTCGTGGCCGGCAAGGAATTCGCGCCCGGCGCCTACGACTATCTCGGCCCGGCCATCATCGCGCTCCAGAAGCGCCGGAGCGCGCCCCGCAACCCGGACGGCGCGCTGCACTCGCCGGTCTCGGCGGGCGAGACGCGGGGCGACCCGCCCGTCCCGGTCATGCGGACCAGCGCCTATACCCGCGCGACCCTGCACCCCCTCGCGGCGGCGGCCGGCCTCCTCGGCGTCGGCGCGGCCACGGCCTTCGCGGTGCTCGGCACCTCGTCCGGGCGCCGGCGGCGCCTGTAAATGGCTGTCGCGACGGAGACCCTGCCCGGCCCCGCCCGACCGGCGCGGGAGGCCGGGACCGGCACCGAGGCCGATCCCCGGATCGTGCCGCGCCGGATCGTGTCCCTGGCCGACGACCGGACGATCGCCTACGCGGAGACCGGCGCCGGGTCGGACCTCGTGGCGATCCACGGCACGCTGATGTGCCTGGAGGACGTCTGGCTCGGGCCCGTGCCGGCTCTGGCCGAGCATTTCCGCGTGGTCGCCGTCGACCGCCCGGGCCACGGCTTCAGCCGCCGGCCGCGCGGCGGCGGCGCCGACATCTGGGATCAGGCGGCGTCCATCCGGGAGGCGGTGCGGCGCCTCGGCCTGGAGCGCCCGGTCATCCTGGGCCACTCGTTCGGGGGCGCCGTCGCCCTCGCCTACGGCATGCTCCATCCGAACGAGGTGGCCGGCATCGTCGCCCTGGCGCCGATCTGCTTCCCCGAGCCGCGGCTGGAGCAGGTGCTGTTCGGGCCGCGGGCGCTGCCCTTCGGCGGCGACGCGCTGTCGGCGTTCCTGGGCGCCAGCAGCGACCGGGCGCTGCTCCCGCTCCTGTGGAACGCGATGTTCTTCCCCGAGGCGATGCCGGCGCGCTTCGCGCGGGACTTCCCCTTCGCCCTCGCGGGTCGCCCGGCGCAGATCACCGCCGAGGGCGAGGATGCGGGCTGGCTCTGGCCGGGGCTCGCGCGTAGCGTCCTCGGCTACCGGTCCCTGCGCCGGCCCACCCGTATCCTGGGCGGCAGCGCCGACCTGGTGGTGAACACCGAGTTGCACGGCCGGCGCGCGGCCGGCCTGATCCCCGGGGCGCGATTCGAGTCCCTTCCGGGGGCCGGCCACATGCTGCACCACCTGCAGACCGACGCGGTCGTGCGCGCGGCCCTGGCGGTGCGGTCGGAGGCCTGACGGACCCGGTCACGAGCCCCGCGGGCGGGGCCTCCCTCAGCGGATGAGCGCCTTGATCTGCTGTTTGGCGCCCGCCTTCAACCGGGCCAGCCCGCCGCGGGCCTGCCGCTCGCGCTCCTGCCGCAGCGTGCGCTTCTCGGCGTTCCAGGGATGCTCGTGGCGGAGCGTGTGCTCCGGCGCGCGGACCCCGAAGCCGAGGGCGTAGGCGCGCCGCGGTCCGGCGCTGAGATTCGGCCCGGCGCAGTGCAGGGTCCGGCAATCGTGGAAGGTGGCGCCGCCCGCCGGGAGCGGACACGGGACCGCGCGCTCCACCGGAACGCCGAGGGCCTCGAGCCCGTGGATCCGCGGGTCGCCGCCGATGCTGCGATGGGGGAGGAGCGGCTCACGGTGGCTGCCCGGGACGTAGAGCATGCAGCCGTTCTCCGGCGAGACGTCCTGCAGGGGCATCCAGACCGTGATCGCCCGGTAATTCGTGTAGGCGGCGTAGAACGCCTCGTCCTGGTGCCACGCGGTGGCGGCGCCGATCTTCGGCGGCTTGCGGATCGCGTGCTCGAAGACGAGGGCCGCGCGGTTCCCCAGGAGCTGGCGCGACATGGCCTGGGCGTTGGCCCGGAACAGGATGTCCCGGAGGAGCGGCTCGAAGCGGGACGGGTTGAGTAGCTGGGGCGAGCGCGCCTCGCTGGCGCCGCGGTCGACGTCGACGAGGTCGAACAGGCTCCCGTCCTTCCAGCCGCGCGCCTCCTCGAACAGACGGTCATAGGCGCCGCGCAGGGTGTCGAGCTCCTCGGCGGTAGTGATCGCCGGGACGGTGACGAACCCGTTGCGCCGGAACGCGGCGATCTCGTCGTCGGTCAGGATCCGCGTCGGGACGCGCGCCTGCGCGCGATTACCCACGATCCAGCGGACGAGCCGCGACCGTGCCTCGGCCGCGCGGGCGGAGAGGCCGTTCCCGGCATCGGCGACGCCGAGCCCCAGGCGATCCGGAATCGTGACTGGCATCGCACTCTCCGCTTCGAAGTGATTCCGCGAAGATGCCCACGTCTATTCCGAGGCTTACAGTACCGATTCTTAGGTATGACTGAGCGTCACGGCCTCAGGCATTTGCCTTCAGCTTCATCATGAACCACCTCCGGTTGAGATTTCCGGTTGCAGCTCTTTCCGGGGCCGGACGCGGCTGCCGGTCGCCAGCGGCGCTCCCGCTGACCGGCGATGCCGGCGCGGAAGCGCCGCGCCAATGCATCGGATTGATCGCATTTCCGGAACCATTTTCTTTCATGGCCGATATTTAATGCATCTGCGGGGGGTATTGATGAGTTCTGTGAAAGATCGGGGCGATCAATACGGACCGATTTCCCGGAGAGTGATGATGAATATCTTAACGAAAGCTGCCGCGGCCGTAGCCCTGGCGGCGCTGCCGGTCTCGGCCGCGCAGGCGATGCCGGTCGTGGCCGATCCGGGCCTCGCGGCGCCGATCACGCTCGTGGCGGGGGGATGTGGGCCGGGCGCCTGGCGCGGCCCCTGGGGCCACTGCCGCAGCACGCCCTATGTCGGTCCGCTGCCCGGCGGCTGGTATCAGGTGCGAGCGGGGAACGGCTGCCCGCCCGGCTACTGGCGCGGACCGTGGGGCCATTGCCGCAACACGCCGTATCACGGACGGCTGCCGAACGGCGGCTACCGGTAGCCGCCCGCCCTCACCGTCGACGGAGGCGGGCGCCGGAGCGCCGGCGGGCGGTGAGGGACTCGAACTCCTGACCCTCTCCGTGGAAGGATTGGCATTCCCAGGCCGTAGAGCGACGGCACAGGAAAAAAAACGTAGCGGGCCATCTGGAGGCCCGTCGGGCCTTCGTTTCCGGAAAATGTCCGGAGACCTGTTCCGGGCCGGTTCGTCGGATGCTCCCTGTGTTCTACAGCGCACCCATGTCGGCCCGTAATTGGTCACGCGGTCGTCGCACCCGGCTTGTCGCTCGACTGCTTCGGCCTTGTCGCCATCGTCTCTATCGCCGCACCGGGTACAGACGCTGTCGAGCGCGGAACAGCACCTGACGCCGCCGGCCACATTGCGCCCGCCGGCGCGCCGTATATCGCACCCGACCTCCCGGCACGTCGCGATCGCCGCAGTCCGTTCCAACTGCGCGACCCCGGCGCGGATCTCGGCCAGCTTGTCGGCAAGCTCTCGTATAGACCTATGGACGATTGAAAAACCCTATTGGCGGACCTCTGACTTCTTGACTGTTGTTTGTTTATTTGTCACTCATGAATGCTGATTTTTCCATATTTTTGAGCATCAAAATCTGCTGACGGATCGGCCCTAAGCCGATTCCGAAAATGCCTATAACAACGCAGGCGACAGAATGGAGCTTCCGAACATGACACATACTCGAGAGGCCGTCGCCGGACTCAGCAAACAGAATGTTTCTTCTCTGAGGTATAACAGCAGAAACAATAATCGATACGAAAGCACGGGATTATTGATTTCGTTTATGAAAAAAAACAAAAAGCTATTAGATGTTGGATGCGGAACAGGGACGATCACATCCACACTGAGAGACGCTCTCTCTCTTGATGTAGTTGGCGTTGAGCCTCATCCCGAGAGAGCCGAGCAAGCGCGCACAGAAGGATTAAATGTCATCACTGGTGTTTATGATCAAACTTTCGCACAGAGAAACGAGAAATTTGACTACATCTTATTTGCAGACGTTTTAGAGCATCTTGTAGACCCAGCAGAAATGTTGAGAGAAGTAAAAAATTCGCTGGCGCCAGATGGTCGCGTGCTGGCCTCTATTCCAAATGTTGCGCATTGGACCGTAAGAGCGCAATTATTATTCGGAAATTTTAACTACAAGCCGACCGGGATAATGGATGCCACACATCTCCGATGGTTCACGCGCAGGAGTGTACGTCGTTTGTTCGAGGCGGCGGGATATGAAGTTGAAGATATTCGCGGTGCCGCGGGTGGCTGGATGGGCGTATACCGCTACACGCCCTTTCGCTTTCTCCCTCAAGATCAGAAGAGTTTTGTGCTCGGCCAGCTCTGCAGGATCGCGCCCGCCCTTTTTTCAGTTCAACATGTGATAAAAGCGCGGCCAAAGTAATATTTAAGCCGTAATCAAGATTGTTATTCTGCACTTATGTGCATGATTCTGTGTCGCTTTTCGATGGAGTTCCTGTCTGCCTTCCGCCCGACCACCCCGAGACACGGTCTCCACAACGCCGCGCAGATGCTCCGGGAGGTGGTGGCCATAAACCTGCTCCACGTCCTGCTCGTTGGTGCCGAGTGCTCGAGCAACCTTGCCGAACGGCACGCCCGCCCTCATGCCCCCCGTCGCGAAGGTGTGGCGCAGTGCGCGCGGCAGTTCAGCCAGGTCGAGTTGGCGCCCGACAATGCCTGATTGAACTCATCAATAATAGTGACGGCGAATGATCAGCGCGATGAGGGCAGCAACGGCTCCCAAGGACGCCCCGATTGGCGTGAAAAGCAAAACGACCATATAGCCGGCCGTGCCTTCTCGCTGAGTTACCTTCATGATGTCAACATACCAAGCACCGACGAGAAAACCCAGTATTCCACCCACCACTGCCCCGCAAATAGCGGCACCTAGATACACAAAAATCGAAAATAAAATCTGATTGAACGCCATCGACACGTGAGCCCGCCCTCGAATCAGGGCGAAGCATCCGTAGATCCTCCTGCTTTTGCAACAGGCCCACTCTGTAATTGTGTCCTAGTACTGATATTCGCCCTCGTCAGATTTATCGGTGCCTCCACAGGCGCGCCGCCTCGTAGCGGGGCAGCTAGCGTCCCGTTCGCTTCAACGTCCCTTGGAACTCACACGAGGCGCCGTGCCACATCGTGCAGCCCTGTTCTTCCAGGACGACGGACCGGAAATCCGAAGCGTAGCGGGCGGTGATCCGGCAGGTTTGCCCACCGTTGGTTTTGCTGAAGACGACCGTGTCGGGTCCGGTCGGCCGCCCTTTCATCGTCACCTCACCGCCGCAGCCCTTGGTTCCCGTTGAGAACTGGGCCGTGAAGCCGGCTGCGCCCGCGGCCTTCACCTCGACGCCCTGCTCGTAGCCGTCCTCCTGGTGCTCGAAGGTGCCCACCGCCCTGGCTCCGGGGCCCGCAGCGTGCGCGACCGTGGAGACGAGCAAAGGGAGGAGGATCGCGAGCCGGCGGAGCATTACCGCACCTTATCAGATCGAGGAGAGCGATAGCCCTGGGCGGCCCGCACGATGATCGCCACGACGCTGACGGCCAGCAGCAGGATCAACGCCTCGTAAGCCCACGGCCCGAGCCACGATGCGACCGCGCCCGGCATGTGACGCACGAGCGTACGCACGATGCCCGCGGCGAGCGCGATCAGCGTGACGAGGCCGAGGGCGAATTGGAGCCAGCGGGGCATGCGGCTTAGGTTAGCACGCCCCGCCAAGCCGGTCAGCGGGCAGCCTGCCGCTCGAACTAATCCCGCATGTCTTCTGGACGGAGACCTTTTCCAGCGCCTTCATCTCGCCCTTGAGGCGCACCAGCTCGGTTCGGCTCGGCGTGTCCTAGGCGCAGCAGCGCAAGCGCGACGGCCAGAAGATGACCGAGGCGCTCGAGCCGTCGACCGCGGCTTCACCAGTCCTCTCCTGTGGGCCGCGGCCTAGCCGGAACACGGTGCCGTAAGGCGCCGTCAGAACGGTTGTTGAGGCCGGAATTTGCCGGCCTCACATCAGCAAACAATGGAAAACGAGAAACAATCTTGGTGGGCGGTGAGGGACTCGAACCCCCGACCCTCTCCGTGTAAAGGAGACGCTCTACCAACTGAGCTAACCGCCCGGCTGGCGACCGTTACGGCATGGTCCCGGTCCGGTGCAAGGGTCCGCACCCCGGATCCTTATCAGGGGTCGATGAGCCGCGTCGCCAGCGCGGGTGTCAGGCCGATGCTCTCGACAGGGTCAGGCCTCGACGGGGCCTGCCCGAATGCGCCCGCGGCCAGAACCGCGCGGGTCCCCGCCTCGACCGAGCAGATCACCGGAACGGGAACCTGGGGAGCGATCCGCGCGGCGAGCCCGGCCAGACCGGCACCGCCCAGGATGACCGACTCGGCGCCGGCCCCCGCGCAGGCGCGGCAGGCTTGGGCGAGGATCTCCAGGGCCGCGTCCGGGTCACGGGCGATGGTGCCGCCGCTCGGAGCCACCGTGCGGAGGGCCGCGAGGGCGTCGGCGAGGTTGAGGGCCGCCACGAACTCCCGCAGCATCGGCTCCCAGGCCGCGCCCCCGGTGACGATCCCGAAGCGACCGGACGCAGCGGCCTCGCGGCAGGCCGCTTCCGCCATGCCGATGACCGGTACCCGCGACAGCTCACGCAGGGCGAGGAGGCCCGGATCACCGAAGCAGGCTAGGTAGACCGCATCGCAGCCGGCGCCGTGCTCCGCGAGAGCGTCGAGGGCCGCGTGGCCGGCGATCGCCGCCGCCGCCCGGCTCGCGATGTAGCGGGCTCCGAACCGGCCGGTGACGGCGCGCAGCTCCGCACGGCCGCCGAGCTGGGTGCGGACATGGCCGGCGACGAGATCGGTGACGTGCGCACTCGTGTTCGGGTTGATCAGCAGGATGCGCATCCGGGCCTCCGCGCTCGCGTTCGCGCATGAAAAAGCCCCCGGGGCTCGGGGCACCGGGGGCTCGTCTCAATCGATCGGGCGGCTCAGTGCGCCACGAAGGCAGCGCCGTCCTCTTCGGTCCGGGCGGGCTTCGCCACCGGGAGCGGCTCCTCCCACTCGATCGCCTCGGGCTGACGGACCAGCGCCTTCTCCAGCACCTGATCCATCCGCGACACAGGCACGATCTCCAGCCCGTTCTTCACGCTGTCGGGCACCTCGGCGATGTCCTTGGCGTTCTCCTCGGGGATCAGCACCGTCTTGATGCCGCCGCGCAGCGCGGCGAGCAGTTTCTCCTTCAGGCCGCCGATCGGCAGGACCCGGCCGCGGAGCGTCACCTCGCCGGTCATCGCGACCTCGCGGCGGACCGGAATCCCGGTCAGCGTCGAGATGATCGCGGTGGCCATGGCGATGCCGGCCGACGGACCGTCCTTCGGGGTCGCCCCCTCCGGAACGTGAACGTGGATGTCGCGCCGGTCGAACAGCGGCGGCTCGATCCCGAAATCGATCGCCCGCGAGCGGACGTAGCTCGCCGCCGCCGAGATCGACTCCTTCATCACGTCCTTCAAGTTGCCGGTGACCGTCATCTTGCCCTTGCCGGGCATCATGACGCCCTCGATCGTCAGCAATTCGCCGCCGACCTCGGTCCAGGCCAGACCCGTCACCACGCCGACCTGATCGTCCGCGTCGATCTCGCCGTAGCGGAACTTCGGCGGGCCGAGGAAGACCGGAAGGGTGTCCGGGGTCACCGCGACCGACTTGGTCTTGGTGATCAGGATCTCCTTCACCGCCTTGCGGATCAGGTTGGACAGCTCGCGCTCCAGGTTGCGGACGCCCGCCTCCCGCGTGTAGCGGCGGACCAGCATCATCAAGCCATCGTCGTCGATCGACCACTCGTGCGTCCCGAGGCCGTGCTTCTTCAGGGCGTTCGGGATCAGGTGCTTGCGCGCGATCTCGACCTTCTCCTCCTCGGTGTATCCGGCGATGCGGATCACCTCCATCCGGTCCATGAGCGGGCCCGGGATGTTGAGGGTGTTGGCCGTGGTCACGAACATCACGTTCGAGAGGTCGTAATCCACCTCCAGGTAGTGGTCATTGAAGGTGCTGTTCTGCTCAGGGTCGAGAACCTCGAGGAGCGCCGCCGACGGATCGCCGCGGAAGTCCATGCCCATCTTGTCGATCTCGTCGAGCAGGATGAGCGGGTTCGAGGTCTTGGCCTTGCGCATCGACTGCACGATCTTGCCGGGCATCGAGCCGATATAGGTCCGGCGGTGACCGCGGATCTCGGCCTCGTCGCGCACGCCGCCGAGCGACATCCGGACGAACTCGCGACCCGTCGCCTTGGCGATGGACTTGCCGAGCGAGGTCTTGCCGACGCCGGGAGGACCGACGAGGCACAGGATCGGGCCGGTGAGCTTGTTCGCGCGCTGCTGCACCGCGAGGTACTCGACGATCCGCTCCTTGACCTTGTCGAGGCCGAAATGATCCTCGTCGAGCAGCGCCTGGGCGCCCAGCAGGTCCTTCTTGATCTTCGAGCGCTTGCTCCACGGGATGCCGAGCATCCAGTCGAGGTAGTTGCGCACGACGGTCGCCTCGGCCGACATCGGCGACATCTGCCGCAGCTTCTTCAGCTCGGCGGTGGCCTTGTCGCGGGCCTCCTTGGAGAGCTTGGTCTTCTCGATCTTCTCTTCCAGTTCGGCCAGCTCGTCGCGGCCATCCTCGGAGTCGCCCAGCTCCTTCTGGATCGCCTTCATCTGCTCGTTCAGGTAGTACTCGCGCTGGGTCTTCTCCATCTGCCGCTTGACGCGGGTCCGGATGCGCTTCTCCACCTGCAGCACGGAGATCTCGCTCTCCATCAGCGACAGCACGCGCTCGAGGCGCTGCGCCACCGTGGGGGTCTCCAGGATGCCCTGCTTGTCGGAGATCTTGACGAGCAGGTGCGAGCCGATCGTGTCGGCGAGCTTGGACGGCTCGTCGATCTGGGTCACGGCGGAGACGACCTCGGGCGAGATCTTCTTGTTCAGCTTGACGTAGTTCTCGAACTCCGAGAGCACGGAGCGCGCGAGCGCCTCGGCCTCGACGCGGTCGCCGAGCTCGTCGTGGAGCGCCTCGGCGGTCGCCTCGTAGAACTCGTCCGAGCGGGTGAAGTCGACGACCTTGGCGCGGCCGACACCCTCGACCAGCACCTTCACGGTGCCGTCGGGCAGCTTCAGCAACTGGAGCACCGAAGCGAGCGTGCCGATCTTGTAGATGGCGTCGGTCGCCGGGTCGTCGTCGCCCGCGTTGATCTGGGTGGCGAGCAGGATGTGGCGGTCGGTGCGGACGGCCTCCTCGAGGGCGCGGATCGACTTCTCGCGGCCCACGAACAGGGGCACGATCATGTGCGGGAAGACGACGATGTCGCGCAGGGGGAGGACGGCGTAGGTGCCCGTCGAACCCGGGACCACCGGCTGGCGCGATTTCGACTGTGACATGTGACTTCCTCTCAGGGACGCCCGGGTTCGGCGCCCCCATGCACGGAGCGCGCCTACAGCCGGGTGCCGACCGGGCCGCGAGGGTCGGATTTCGCTAACTTTGCGGCTGGCGACGCGGACCGGACCTCGAAGGAGCGTGCGGCCACCGCGCTGAGCCTGAGGTGGCTGCGAGGAAGCGCGTTTTCAAGGCGATCCCCGCAGCGCGCCCGGCCTGGGCCGGGCGCCTGATGCAACCCTGCCGAGTGCCTACGCGCTGACGCTCGCGGGCGTGTCCTTGTTGCGGTCGCCGTGGATGTAGAGGGGGCGCGACTTGCCCTCCACCACCTCCGGACCGATGACCACCTGCTCCACGGACTCGAGGCCCGGCAAGTCGTACATCGTGTCGAGCAGGATCGTCTCCAGGATGGAGCGCAGGCCGCGGGCGCCGGTCTTGCGCTCGATCGCCTTGCGAGCGACGAGCGACAGCGCCTCGTCCTGGAACGTCAGGTCGACGTTCTCCATCTCGAACAGCCGCTGGTACTGCTTGACCAGGGCGTTCTTCGGCTCCTGCAGGATCTTCTTCAGCGCGGCCTCGTCGAGGTCCTCCAGGGTCGCCAGGACCGGCAGACGGCCGACGAACTCGGGGATGAGGCCGAACTTCAGCAGGTCCTCCGGCTCGACCGAGCGGAAGATCTCGCCGGTGCGGCGGTCGTCCGGGGCCTGCACGGTCGCGCCGAAGCCGATCGAGGTGCCCTTGCCGCGCTGGGAGATGATCCGCTCCAGCCCCGCGAAGGCGCCGCCGCAGATGAACAGGATGTTGGTGGTGTCGACCTGCAGGAATTCCTGCTGCGGGTGCTTCCTTCCGCCCTGGGGCGGGACGGAGGCGACCGTGCCCTCCATGATCTTCAGGAGCGCCTGCTGCACGCCCTCGCCCGACACGTCGCGGGTGATCGACGGGTTGTCGGACTTCCGGGAGATCTTGTCGATCTCGTCGATGTAGACGATGCCGCGCTGGGCCCGCTCGACGTTGTAGTCCGAGGCCTGGAGCAGCTTGAGGATGATGTTCTCGACGTCCTCACCGACGTAGCCGGCCTCGGTCAGCGTCGTGGCGTCCGCCATGGTGAACGGCACGTCGAGGATCCGGGCCAGCGTCTGCGCGAGCAGGGTCTTGCCCGAGCCGGTCGGCCCGATCAGCATGATGTTGGACTTGGCCAGCTCGACGTCGTTGTGCTTCGTCGCGTGGGCGAGCCGCTTGTAGTGGTTGTGCACCGCGACCGAGAGGACCTTCTTGGCGAAGTCCTGGCCGATGACGTAGTCGTCGAGGACGCGGCGGATCTCCTTGGGGGTCGGCACGCCGTCGCGGCTCTTCACCAGCGAGGATTTCGACTCCTCGCGGATGATGTCCATGCACAGCTCGACGCACTCGTCGCAGATGAACACCGTGGGGCCGGCGATCAGCTTGCGGACCTCGTGCTGGCTCTTGCCGCAGAACGAGCAATACAGCGTGCTCTTCGAGTCGTTGCCGCCAGTCTTGCTCATATCGGTCTCCGATTCCTCGCGTCCGCCGCCGGCAAGGGGCGGACGCGCATCGCATGAATGTAGGGGGCCCGTTTAAAGAAACAGTGTGCTGCGCGCCTTTGACCGAAGGGCCCGAACCTCGATGCAAACACGCTGCCGCGGCGGGATCAAGGCCGCGCCGCGGCGGTCAGGCGACGCGGGCCGGTCAGGCGGCCGCCGGCTCGGGACGCTTCTCGATCACCTCGTCGATGAGCCCGAACTCCTTGGCCGCGTCGGCGGTCATGAAGTTGTCGCGCTCCAGCGCCGTGTGGATCGTGTCGTAGTCGCGGCCGGTGTGCTTCACGTAGATCTCGTTCAGGCGCCGCTTCAGCGCCTCGATCTCGCGGGCGTGGATCAGGATGTCGGTCGCCTGACCCTGGAAGCCGCCGGACGGCTGGTGGACCATGATCCGGGCGTTCGGCAGGGCGAAGCGGTGGCCCGGCTCGCCGGCGGTGAGCAGCAGGGAGCCCATCGAGGCGGCCTGGCCGACGCAGAGGGTCGTCACCGGGCAGCGGATGAACTGCATCGTGTCGTAGATCGACAGGCCCGAGGTAACCACGCCGCCGGGGGAGTTGATGTAGAAGGAGATTTCCTTCTTCGGGTTCTCCGCCTCGAGGAAGAGCAGCTGCGCCACGATCAGCGACGCGCCGTAATCCTCCACGGGGCCGGTGAGGAAGATGATGCGCTCGCGGAGCAGGCGGGAGTAGATGTCGAAGGCGCGCTCGCCGCGGCTCGACTGCTCGACGACCATCGGCACGAGCGCGTTGTTGTAGACGTCGATCGGATCTCTCATCTCATCCTGCCCCGGAGTGAGGCCCGGGGCTGCCGCGAATCAGGGCAGCCCCGGGCATGTCAGCGAACACCGGCGATGCTTAACCATCGCCTAACCCTTGCCCGCCGTCCTGGGACAGAGCGGGACTCAGTCGGCCTTGGCTTCGGTCTTGGCGTCGGTCTTGGACTCGCCCTTGGCCTCGGCCTTGTCTGCCGGCTTGCCGCCGGTCGTGTCGTCGTCATCTTCGTCCGCGAAAAGCGCCTCTTTCGAGACGGGCTCCTCGACGAGCTTGACCTGCCCGAGGACGTGGTCGACGACCTTCTCCTCGAACAAGGGCGCGCGGAGTTCCGCGAGCGCCTGCGCATTCTTCCGGTAGAAGTCCCAGACCTGCTGCTCCTGGCCCGGGAACTGCCGGACCCGGGCGATGAGGGCCTGGTTCACCTCCTCGTCCGAGACCTTGATATCGGCGCTCTCGCCGACCTGCGCAAGCACGAGACCGAGACGGACGCGCCGTTCCGCGATCTTCCGGTACTCGGCCTGGGCCTTCTCCTCGGTGGTGTCCTCGTCCTCGAAGGTCTTGCCGCGGGTCTTGAGGTCCTGCTCGACCTGGGCCCAGACGGCGGCGAATTCCTGGGCCACCAGCGACGGGGGCAGCTCGAAGGCGTACTTGCCGTCCAGCGCGTCGAGGAGCTCCTTCTTGAGCCGGCGGCGCGAGGCGGCCTCGAAATCCCGGCCGATCGCCTCGGAAACGGCCTCGCGGAGCTTCTCCAGCGACTCCATGCCCATGGACTTGGCGAGCTCGTCGTCGATCTTCGCCTCGCCCGCCGCCTGGATCTTCGTGACGGTCACGTCGAACTCGGCGTCCTTGCCGGCGAGGTGCTCGGCCCCGTACTCGGCCGGGAAGGTGACCTTCACGAGGCGCTTGTCGCCGACCTTGGCGCCGACGAGCTGCTCCTCGAAGCCCGGGATGAACGAGCCGGAGCCGAGCTCCAGGTCGATGCCCTCGCCCTTGCCGCCCTGGAACTCCTCGCCGTCGATGCGGCCGACGAAGTCCATGGTGACGCGGTCGCCGCTCTGGGCCTCGGCGCCCTCCTCGCGCTCGGTGAACGGACGGCTCTGGCCGGCCATGCGCTCCAGGGCCTCGTCGACCTCGGCGTCGGCGGGCTTGGCCACGAGCTTGGTCAGGCTGACGTCGGAGAGGTCGGCGAGCTCGAAGCTCGGCATCACCTCGAGGGCGACCTTGAAGGCGAGGTCGCCCTTGGCGTCGAGCGCCTTCTCGACCTCGGCCTGGTCGGTCGGGAACTCGACCTGCGGCTCCAGGGCGAGCTTGAGGCCGTTATCGGTGACGATCTGGCGGTTCGCCTCGTTGACGGCGTTCTGCACCACCTCGGCCATCACGGAGCGGCCGTAGACCTTGCGCAGGTGCGCGACCGGCACCTTGCCGGGACGGAAGCCCTTGAGCTGCACCTTGTCCTTCATGCCGGACAGCTCGTTGGTCAGGCGCTCCTCGAGTTCCTGGGCGGCCAGCAGAACCTGAAACTCGCGCTTCAGCCCCTGGGCGTTGATCTCGGTCACCTGCATCGTCGTCGTCGCTCTTCAAAGAAACCTGGGTTCGCCGGCCGGGCCGGCGTCGTGCTCGCGCGGACCGGGATGCCGAGATGTCGGGTACGGGGCGGAGGGTCCCGAGGGGACCGCAACCTCAGCAGAGGTCCTGGTGCGGGCGGAGGGGCTCGAACCCCCACGTCTTGCGACACTGGAACCTAAATCCAGCGCGTCTACCAGTTCCGCCACGCCCGCGCGCGCCGACATCCGGCGCATCGCCGGCCGCCGGAAGCGCGCCCTATAGCATGGGCCGGCGGGCCCGCAGCAAAAAACTTGCCCCTGTGGCGCGGGAGCCCGCGCGCCGCTAAGGAGCGGGTCCGTCGCGAGCCGCAGCCGAGATCCCATGCCGCCATCCCGCACCGTGCCGCCGACCGATTCGCGCGCCGGCACGCCGTCGCGACGAACCCTGCTCGCCGCCGCGGCGGCCTTCGGGCTCGCGCCGGAGGCCGCGCGGGCCCAGGCGCCGGCCGCCGCGCCGGGGACATCCGCGCCCGTCCAGCCGCAGCCCGAGCCCGCGCCGGCGGCCCTGCCGGCGGCGCCCGGCAAGGCCCGGTTCAGGCCGGACCCCGCACCCGAGACGGCGGTCTGGTGCTTCGACGGCAAGGCCCTGCCGCCCGTGGTCCGGGTGAAGCTCGGGCAGGCGTTGCGCCTCAAGGTCGAGAACCGGACCGACAAGCCGCTGTCGCTGCACTGGCACGGGGTGCGCAACGTCAACGCCATGGACGGTGTCGGCGGCGTGACCCAGGCGCCGATCCCGCCGGGCAGCGACTTCCTCTACATTTTCACGCCGCCGGATGCCGGCTCCTACCTGATCCGGCCCCTGGTCGTCGGCGGGGCGAGCGAGCCGTCGGGCCGGGGCCTCGCGGGCATGCTGGTCGTCGAGGAGACGAACCCGCCCGCGGTCGACGCCGACGTCAGCGTCGTCCTGCAGGACTGGCGGCTCCAGGACGACGGCACCCTCATGCCGTTCGGGCAGACGGCGCTCGCGGCCGCGCACGGGCGCCTCGGCAATCTCGTGACCGTCAACGGCAAGCCGGTGCCGGGCGCCTTCGAGGCGAGGCCCGGCTCCCGAATCCGCCTGCGTCTCGGCAATGCCTGCAACGCCCGGGCAACGCGCATCAAGTTCGAGGGCGTGAAGGTCTACGTGGCGGCGGTCGACGGCCAGCCCACCGACACGTTCGAGCCCCTGCGGGCGACCCTGCCCTTCCCGCCCGGCACCCGCTACGACCTGCTGGTCGACCTGCCGGAGGAGGAAGGCGCCACCTGCGAGATCCACGCGCTGATCGGCAAGGGCCTGGTCCTGGCGAGCGTCGTCACCAAGGGTGCCCGGATCACCGAGAAGCGGCCCCCGATCGGGCCGATCGGCGAGAACAAGCGCCTGCCGGCCGAGATCAAGCTCCAGAACGCCCTGCGCCGCGACGTGGTGATCACCGGCGGCGCCTTCGTGCCGAAGGGCAAGGACGGAGTGAAGGACGGAGCCAAGGACGGCCCCGCGCCCGATCCGGTCTACACGGGCGACCCGCAGAAGATCTGGTCGGTGAACGGCGCGAGCGGCACCGCCGGCCTCGCGCCGATCTTCTCGGTGAAGCGCGGGCAGGTGGTGGTGCTGGCCCTGCGCAACGAGACCGCCTTCCCGCAGGCCCTGCACCTGCACGGCCACTGCTTCCGCCTGCTTCATCCCCTGGACGACGGCTGGGAGCCCTACTGGCTCGACACGTTCCAGCTCCTGGAGGGGCGGACGGCCCGGATCGGCTTCCTGGCGGACAATCCGGGGCGCTGGCTGATCAGCGCCACGGTGCTGGAACGGTTCGACACCGGCCTCTGGACGATGTTCGAGGTCACCTGAGCGGTCGGCCGCCGTGTCAGCCCCCGGTCGACGCGACGAGGTCGCGCAGGACCGCCGGCATCAACTCGGGGATGTCCTCGGCGATCAGGCCCGGCCCGTGGCGCAGGCCCGCATCCCCGTGGAGCCAGACGCCGGCCGCGGCGGCCGCGAAGGGCTCCATGCCCTGCGCGAGCAGGCCGGCGATCAGGCCGCCGAGCACGTCCCCGGACCCGCCCGTCCCGAGATAGGGGCTGCCGTGGTCGTTGATGGCCGCACGGCCGTCGGGGGCCGCGATCACCGTGTCGGCCCCCTTGAAGACTACCACGGCACCGGTGAGCGCGGCCGCCGCGCGGGCCCGGGCGACCTTGTCGGCGCCCTCGGCCATCGCGTCCGTCCCGTCGAAGAGCCGCGCGAACTCGCCGGCATGCGGGGTCAGCACGGCCCGCGCGTCCCCGTCGGCGAGATGGGCGGCGAGCAGCGGCGCCTTGCCGGCGAAGCTCGTCAGCGCGTCGGCGTCGAGGACGAGGCCGCGCCCGGCCGCGGCCGCGACGGCCACGCGCTCCCGGGTCGGCTCGCCGGTGCCGAGCCCGGGTCCGGCCAGGATCACGTTCAGCCGCTCGTCGGTGAGCAGGTCGTCGAGGTCGTCGGCGCTCTCGCAGGGCCGCAGCATGATCGCCGTGAGGTGGGCGGCGTTCTCGGGCAGCGCGGCGGTCGGGGACGCGACGGTGACGAGCCCGGCCCCGACCCGCAGGGCGCCGCGGGCGGCGAGCCGGGCGGCGCCGGTCTTGGTGGCCGGCCCGGACAGGACCAGGGCGTGGCCGCGGGTGTACTTGTGGCTCGCGCCGGTGAGGCGCGGGAAGTCCCGGCCCCACAGGTCGGGCCCGTTCCGGTCGAGGGGCGCGCGGGCGGCCAGGCCCGCCTCCAGCGCCGCCGGGCCGGTCCCGATATCGGCGAGGCTGAGCTGGCCGCACAGGCCCCGCCCAGGCTGGAGCAGGTGCCCGGGCTTGAAGGTCACGAAGGTCACGGTCTCCACTGCCCGGATGGCGGCGCCGCGCACCGCGCCGGTATCGCCGTCGACCCCGCTCGGCACGTCGACGGCGAGCACCGGCATCCCGGCCTCGTTCACCGCCTCGACGAGCGCGCGGGCGGCGCCGTCGAGGTCGCGCGACAGGCCGGCGCCGAACAGGGCGTCGATCACGAGGTCGCCGGACGGCAGCGCGCCGCCCTCGGCCGGGTGCACCGGCCCCGTCCAGGCCGCGGCCGCGAGCGCGGCGTCCCCCGTCAGCGCCGACACCGCGCCGAGGCAGAGGAGTTCGACCGCGTAGCCGGCTTCGGCCAGCAGGCGCGCGGCCACGAAGCCGTCGCCGCCGTTGTTGCCCGGCCCGCACAGGACGACGACGCGGCCACCGGCCGGGAGCCTCGCCCGGGCGCGCCCGGCCACAGCGGCCCCGGCCGCCTCCATCAGCGTCAGGCCCGGCACGCCGCCCTCGATTGCCGCGGCATCGACCCGCCTCATTGCCGCAACCGTCAGCAACCGCATATCCGTCTCCGCCTCTGCCCGTGCACCGATCAGCCCTGACTAAAATCGCGCCAGATTCCGGTGAAGCGCTCTAAGGATGTGCGTGCATCGCACAGCAAATAGGCACTATGGTCGGACACGCCGCGAAAACGGCGTGGCGAAGGCGTCACGAGGATGTTAGAAATGCCAGGCACCGCAGCGCAGGCCCGAGCGG
Source organism: Methylobacterium oryzae (assembly GCF_021398735.1). Lineage (NCBI taxonomy): Bacteria > Pseudomonadati > Pseudomonadota > Alphaproteobacteria > Hyphomicrobiales > Methylobacteriaceae > Methylobacterium > Methylobacterium oryzae. Next base: position 1,144,814 of record NZ_CP090349.1, on the reverse strand, counting down.
CATGAAGAAGATCGAAGCGATCATCAAGCCTTTCAAGCTCGACGAGGTGAAGGAGGCGCTCCAGGAGGTCGGCCTCCAGGGCATCACCGTCATCGAGGCGAAGGGTTTCGGCCGTCAGAAGGGCCACACGGAGCTCTACCGGGGCGCCGAGTACGTGGTCGACTTCCTGCCCAAGGTGAAGCTCGAGATCGTCCTGTCGGACGCCCTGGTCGAGGGCGCCGTGGAGGCGATCCGCAAGTCGGCCCAGACCGGGCGCATCGGCGACGGCAAGATCTTCGTCTCGACGATCGAGGAGGCGATCCGCATCCGCACAGGCGAGACCGGCACGGACGCGATCTGACCCGAGCCCGCCCGCGGTCCAGGACCGCCGGCGGCCGCGCACCGCGCGACACTGCCTAAGATTTCGCACTGCGCGAATGTCCGGCATCGGCGCCTCCGGCCCTGGAGCGCCGCTTCCCGCACCCCACATCATCGGGAACGACCGGCCCGACCGGCCGCTCGAACCGGATGCAGGAGGAAGTGCGATGGCCGCCACGGACCCGCGCGAGACCGCCAAGATCTACGATCTGTCCGCGTTCCGACGCGCGCGCGAGACCGCCCGGGCGGCTCCGGAGGCGAAGCCTTCGCCCGTGCCGAGCTTCGGCGGGGGCGCGTGGTACCACGAGGCCGCCATCCGCGAGGACGAGCGCCCGCGGCGGCCCTGAGGTGGAGGTAATTCGGGAGCGATGGTGCCCCTGCGGCCGTCGAGCGGGCCCGACGGGCTCCCTCACCCGACCCACTCATCCTGACGTGCCCGCGCCAGCGGGCCTCGAGAGGGCGCCCGACGGTCCGCGCGATCCCCGGAGGCCTCCGTCGAGGCCTGCGCCGCGCTCCAACCCCGAGGACGTGGTAGATCGGAAGCCCGTTACCCCGGAAACGGCGAAGCCGGACCCGAGGGCCCGGCTTCGTATCGTCTGTCGAAGCTCCGCGTCTTACGCGGCTGCAGCGGCCTCGGTCGGCACGGAAGCGATCGTCTTCAGCACCTGCGAGGCGATCTGGTAGGGGTCGCCCTGCGAGTTCGGACGGCGGTCCTCCAAGTAGCCCTTGTAGCCGTTGTTCACGAAGGAGTGCGGCACGCGGATCGAGGCGCCGCGGTCGGCCACGCCGTACGAGAACTCGTGGATCGAGGCGGTCTCGTGCTTGCCGGTCAGGCGCATGTGGTTGTCCGGACCGTAGACGGCGATGTGCTCCTCGCGGGCGTTCTTGAACGCCTCCATGAGCTTCTCGAAGTAGGCCTTGCCGCCGTGCTCGCGCATGAACGCAGTCGAGAAGTTGCAGTGCATGCCCGACCCGTTCCAGTCGGTGTCGCCGAGCGGCTTGCAGTGGTACTCGACGTCGATGCCGTACTTCTCGCAGAGGCGCTGCAGGAGGTAGCGGGCCATCCACATCTCGTCGGCGGCCTTCTTGGAGCCCTTGCCGAAGATCTGGAACTCCCACTGGCCCTTGGCCACCTCGGCGTTGATGCCCTCGTGGTTGATGCCGGCGTCGAGGCAGAGGTCGAGGTGCTCCTCGACGATCTTGCGGGCGACGTCGCCGACGTTCGAGTAGCCGACGCCGGTGTAGTACGGGCCCTGCGGCGCCGGGTAGCCGGAGGCCGGGAAGCCGAGCGGGCGGCCGTCCTTGTACAGGAAGTACTCCTGCTCGAAGCCGAACCAGGCGCCGGCATCGTCCAAGATGGTGGCGCGCTTGTTGGACTCGTGCGGGGTCACGCCGTCCGGCATCATCACTTCGCACATCACCAGCACGCCGTTCTTGCGGGCCGGGTCGGGGAAGTGGCGCACGGGCTTCAGCATGCAGTCGGAGCTGCCGCCCTCGGCCTGCTTGGTGGACGAGCCGTCGAAGCCCCACATCGGGAGCTGCTCGAGGGTCGGGAAGCTGTCGAATTCCTTGATCTGCGTCTTACCGCGGAGGTTCGGGGTCGGCGTGTACCCGTCGAGCCATATGTACTCGAGCTTGTATTTGGTCATTCCGGTTCTCTCGTCCGTATCGATGCGCGACCTGGGCAACCCGGGAAGACGCGAACGGCTTGCCGCCTCGTCGACGGCTGCGGCCGCAATTGCATGGATCGTGCCAGGAAGGCCATTGCCGGAGAACAACGGTGCCCTAGAAACGGAGCTGCCGATCACGGTTACGAGATCGGGTGCGCGAACGGGCCGATCGTCTCATCCGTCGGCCGATTCCGCTGTCCGGCGGGTGGCAAGGCACGCCCGCGCCGGATATCAAGCGCCGCTTGCCGGCGCGCGACCGCGTGCGGGTGCGCCACGAGAGCCGATTCAGAGATCCCTGGAGGATGCCCACGATGACGACTGCGGCCGAGGTGCTGAAGACGATCCGGGACAACGACGTGCGTTACGTGGACTTCCGGTTCACCGACCCGCGCGGCAAGTGGCAGCACGTCACGTTCGACGTGTCGCTCATCGACGAGGAGATCTTCGACGAGGGCACCATGTTCGACGGCTCCTCGATCGCCGGATGGAAGGCGATCAACGAGTCCGACATGCTGCTGATGCCGGATCCCGTCACCGCCACGCTGGACCCGTTCTTCTCGGCCGCGACCATGTCGATCGTCTGCGACGTGCTGGAGCCGGCCACCGGCGAGCCCTACGGCCGTGACCCGCGCGGCACCGCCAAGCGCGCCGAGGCCTACCTGCAGCAGACCGGCATCGGCGACACGATCTACGTCGGCCCCGAGGCCGAGTTCTTCGTGTTCGACGACGTGAAGTTCGGCGCCGACCCGTACCGCACGGGCTTCGAGCTCGACTCCACCGAATTGCCGACCAACGGCTTCACCGATTACGAGGGCGGCAACCTCGGCCACCGGGTCCAGACCAAGGGCGGCTACTTCCCGGTGCCGCCGCAGGACTCGGCGCAGGACATGCGCGGCGAGATGCTCGCGGCCATGCAGTCCATGGGCGTGAAGGTCGAGAAGCACCACCACGAGGTGGCCTCGGCCCAGCACGAGCTCGGCATGAAGTTCGACACGCTGACCCTGCTCGCCGACCACATGCAGATCTACAAGTACTGCATCCACAACGTCGCGCAGAGCTACGGCAAGTCCGCGACCTTCATGCCCAAGCCCGTCTACGGCGACAACGGCTCGGGCATGCACGTCCACCAGTCGATCTGGAAGGACGGCAAGCCGGTCTTCGCGGGCGACAAGTATGCCGGCCTGTCCCAGGAGTGCCTCTGGTACATCGGCGGCATCATCAAGCACGCCAAGGCGCTGAACGCCTTCACCAACCCGTCGACCAACTCGTACAAGCGCTTGGTGCCGGGCTACGAGGCGCCGGTGCTGCTCGCCTACTCGGCGCGCAACCGCTCGGCCTCCTGCCGCATCCCGTGGACCAAGAGCCCGAAGGCCAAGCGCGTCGAGGTCCGCTTCCCCGACCCGATGGCGAACCCCTACCTCGCCTTCTCGGCGCTGCTGATGGCCGGCCTCGACGGCATCCGCAACAAGATCGACCCGGGCCCGGCCATGGACAAGGACCTGTACGAACTGCCGCCGCGGGAGCTGAAGAAGATCCCGACCGTGTGCGGGTCGCTCCGGGAGGCCCTGAACAGCCTCGACAAGGACCGGGCCTTCCTCAAGGAGGGCGGCGTGTTCTCGGACGACCAGATCGACTCGTTCATCGAGCTGAAGATGACCGAGGTGCTGCGCTACGAGATGACGCCGCACCCGATCGAGTTCGTGCAGTACTACTCGCTGTGATGTGAGAGCCGGCCGGGCACGAGGCCCGGCCCGGCACGCACCTCCGGGCCGGGGCCTCTCGCGGGGCCCCGGCCTTTTTCTTGGGGACGCTCAGACGTTACCCCTCGCCACCTCACCCGAGGCAGCCCGTGAGCGCCGAGACCGGGTCGGGACCGGTGCGGTCCCGGGCATGCCCGGCGGCCGGCTGCATAGGTGCCCGCGCACACGGAGCCCGAACGATGCTCACCCTCGACCACCTCGTCGTCGTCGCGCCCGACCTCGCGGAGGGCGTGGCCCATGTGCGGGACTGCCTCGGCCTCGCCATGCCCGAGGGCGGTCGCCACCGCGAGATGGGCACGCGCAACCACCTGCTGCGCCTCGGCGACGCCCTGTTCCTAGAGGTGATCGCCGTCGATCCGGAGGCGCCGCCGCCGTCGGGCGCCCGCTGGTTCGGCCTCGGCGACGCGGCGCGGGTGCGGGCCGACTGGGATTCGGGCCGGCGGCTGCGCGGCTTCGTCGCCCGCGCGGACGATCTCGACGGCCTCCTCGCCGCGCACGGCGCGCTCCTCGGCGCGGCGGCGACGATGACCCGGGGCGACCTGTCCTGGCGCTTCGCGGTGCCCCCGGGCGGGGCGTGGCCGGCGGACGGTGCCGCGCCCTGCGCGATGGCGTGGGGACCGCGCGGCAATCCCGCCGCGACGATGCCGGATCTCGGCGCCGGTCTGGAGGCGCTCGTCCTAACGGATCCGGATCCCGACGCCGTCGCGGGGCTTCACGCGGCGCTGGGCCTCGTCGCTCCACCGCAGGTTGTGGCCGGCCGGGGCCCGCGCTGGACCGCCCGGATCAGCACGCCGTCGGGTCCGCGGAACCTGACCTGAGGGCGACGGACCCTCCTCGCCGGCCTGATCGGGTGGGCGACCGGCGAGGAGGGCCTGGCCGGGACTCGGAAGCCCAGGCAGCCACAACCTACCAGCGACTTATCGCGGTGCGGTGACAGGAAAGTCTCACTCCGCACAGGAAGTGTGCAGGCCCCGCCGGACGATCAGGTGTGCGCGAAGATGTCGGTCTCGGGCCAGCCGTCGAGGTCGAGGCGCGCCCGCGTCGGCAGGAAGCCGAAGCAGGCGGACGCGAGGTCGGTACGACCCTCCCGGGCCAGCATCGCGTCGAGCCGCTCCCGGGCCGCGTGGAGGTGGAGGACGTCCGAGGCCGCGTAGTCGAGCTGGGCCTGCGACAGGGTCTCGGCGCCCCAGTCCGAGGATTGCTGCTGCTTCGACAGGTCGACGCCGACCAGCTCGCGGACCACGTCCTTCAGCCCGTGGCGATCCGTGTAGGTGCGCGCGAGCTTCGAGGCGATCTTGGTGCAGTAGACCGGGCTCGGCATCACGCCGAGGGCCCTGTACAGGACCGCCACGTCGAACCGCGCGAAGTGGAAGATCTTCAGGATGCCGGGATCGGCCAGGACCCGCTTGAGCACGACCGGCTCCGGCCCGTCCTGCGGGATCTGCACCACGTCGGCCGTGCCGTCGCCGGTGGAGAGCTGCACCACGCAGAGGCGGTCCCGATGCGGGTTGAGACCGAGCGTCTCGGTGTCGATGGCCACCGCCCGCCCCGCGTCGTAGGTGGCGGGCAGGTCGCCGCGGTGGAGACGTACGGTCGGGCTCGGCATCGTTCTCGGACCTTGCGGGTTTTCGGCCGGTAGCATCGGTGCCAAGTGCCGGCAAGCCGCGGACGATCCGCGCGGCCGGGACCGACAGGGAGCTGGACATGACGGCAGCCGAGGTGATCGCGACTCTGGGGTTGAAGCCCCATCCGGAGGGCGGCCATTACCGCGAGACGTTCCGCGATCCACGGACCGTCGACGGCCGTTCGGTCGGCACCGCGATCTACTTCCTGCTCGATCTCGGCGAGGTCTCGGCGTGGCACCGGGTCGACGCCACCGAGATCTGGCACTGGCACGCCGGCGCGCCGCTGGTGATCACCACGAGCCCCAACGGGCACGACGCCGAGGCCCGGCATCTCGGGCCGAACCTCGCCGCCGGGCAGCGCCCGCAATGCGTCGTGCCGGCCGGCCACTGGCAGACCGCCACCAGCCTGGGCGCCTGGACGCTCGTCGGCTGCACGGTCTCGCCGGGCTTCGACTTCGCCGGCTTCGAGATGGCGCCGCCCGATTGGCGGCCGACGCCGCGCGGATGATCCGCCGCTATCATGGCGGCGGCGCGCCGGGGCGTGCGGGGTCACGCCCCTGTCACCGTCCCCCTCTACCGGCGGCCTGAAACGGGAGGTTCGCGATGCGTGCGATCATGTTGGGGCTGGGGCTGCTTCTGGGAGCGGGCGCCGCGCTCGCCGGCGAGGCCGCCCAGCTCGGCCCCCGGCCCTTCTATCTCGTCGACCAGCTGAAGCCCGGCCCGCTCAAGGACAGGCTCGCCGCCTGCGGCGTCGACCGGACCTACACGCCCCGGACCTTCTCGATCTCGCACCGCGGCGCGCCGCTGATGTTTCCCGAACACACCCGGGAGGGCCTGCTCGCCGCGTACCGGATGGGCGCCGGGATCATCGAGTGCGACGTGGCCTTCACCAAGGACCGCCAGCTCGTCTGCCGCCACAGCCAGTGCGACCTGCACACGACCACCGACATCCTCGCCCGGCCCGAGCTCGCGGCGAAGTGCACGCAGGGCTTCACGCCGGCCGACCCGGCCAACGGGCGGAAGGCCTCGGCCAAGTGCTGCACCAGCGACCTGACGCTGGACGAATTCAAGTCGCTGAACGGGAAGATGGACGCGTCCGACCCGGACGCCACCACGGTGGCGGCCTACATGAACGCCACGCCGCGCTGGCGCACCGACCTCTACGCCGGCACCGGCACGCTGATGTCGCACAAGGAGTACATCGCGCTGGTGAAGGGGATGGGGCGGAAATTCACCCCCGAGCTGAAGGCGCCCCAGGTCCCGATGCCGTTCCAGGGCACCTACACGCAGGACATGTACGCCCAGCAGCTGGTCGAAGAGTACCGGGAGGCCGGGATCCCGGCCTCCGACGTCTACCCGCAGAGCTTCCAGCTCCGCGACATCCTCTACTGGTTGGAGAAGGATCCGGAATTCGGCCGCCAGGCGATCTTCCTCGACGACCGGGACGAGACCGCGAAGGGCTTCGACCCGGAGAAGCCCGCCACGTGGCAGCCCGGCATGGCCGAGCTCGCCCGGAAGGGCGTGAAGATCCTGGCGCCGCCGCTGTGGATGCTGGTCCGGCCCGGCCCGGACGGGACGATCGAGCCCTCGACCTACGCCCGGGAGGCCAAGGCGGCCGGGCTGGGGCTGATCGCGTGGTCGCTGGAGCGCTCGGGCCCCCTGAAGGGCGGCGGCGGGTACTATTACCAGTCGATCAAGCCGGTGGTCACCGGCGACGGCGACATCCTGCGGCTGCTCGACGTCCTGCACGGTCAGGTGGGCGTGCTGGGGGTCTTCTCCGACTGGCCCGCGACCACGACCTTCTACGCCAACTGCGTCGGCGCTCCTTAGCGCCGCCGCTCAGTCGGCCCAGAGGGCCACGAGGGAGAAGAGGCCGGCCATCACGAAGTTCACGATCAGGAAGCCGGTGATGATGAGGGCGAGCGTCATGGTGGCCTCGGAGGCGGCGCGGTCTGGGGGATGGGTGCGCGGCGCGGCCAGGTCTTCGTGGACCTGCGCCGCCCGCCGATGAGCCCCGCGGCGCGACCGCGGGGGCATGCGTGGTGTCCGTCTAGTACGGGCTCAGCACGTAGAGGAGGTTGGACAGGTACTCGCCGTTCAGCGGCTTCCAGCCGAGCCGCCGCCGGATCAGGCCGTACCCCGCGCAGGTCAGCGCGGCGGAGCCGAGAACGGCCAGCGTGAACCACACGAGGCTGGCGGTCGCGAACCCGACGGCGATGCCGATCAGGGCCACCGTCACGAAGATGATCTGGCTCGGGTTGCGCGGGCCGCGCGTCGTCATGTCGGACATGGGAACCTCCCTCGATCCGGATCAGCGGGCGCGGCAGTTCGGGCCGTACCAAGTCATGGTCCGGCGATCCATGCCGCCGTCCGAGGAGGCGCCGCAGACGGGGAACCGCGCGTCGCCGGTGCGCTGCAGGCTCATGACCTTGTAGAGGTCCTGCTGGGCCTCGCGGCGGCGGTTCTGCTCGGCGAGCTGCGCCTGCCAGTACAGGTTGCTGTTGGACTGGGCGACGGCGCGCTGCTGGTGGAGCCCCATCATGCACTCGGCGAAGCCGTCGGTGCCGGGCTCGAAGCCGAAAGCGTAGCACTGGTTCTGATCCAGCGCGTGGCGCTCCTGCGGGGTGACGCAGGCCGCCAGCCCCAGGGCACAGGCCGCCGCGAGCCCGAGCTTCGCGATTGCGGGCAGCCCGGAGCGGTCGTCACGGATCGCGGTCGTGCGGGAAGAACAATTCTGGCTCGCGCCGATAAACTGAACGCCGAATTTACCGTGAAACCAGTTGTTCATGATCCTCAGGACCTCGATTTCTATCGGCAGGACCATCCGTGAGCCGATGGAAGGAGGTCTATACGAGGCCGTTCGAATTGTTCGTGTCTCAGAACACGCGGGCCGGCGGCTCGATCGCTGCCCGCAATGCCCGTTATCCCGCCCGACGCGCGATTCCGCACGCGGGGAAGGACTTTCGTCACGCTTGATGGGTCGGATGGTCCGGGCCCGCGACCACGGCCGGCGGCGCGCGCGGCGCGTGGGCCGAACCGGCGCGGCCCGGGACGGTCGCCGGCAGGTGGGGCCGGCGCGGGGAGCGCCGTCGTCGGGCTCGGCCGCGCGGAGTGTCGGAAGGAACGCTCACCGGACGGAGAGTTGCGCGTCCGGCGCGGTGGGGCGGCTCGCCCACAGGGCGGGCGCGCCGGGTCGAACCGGCGCGCCCGCGGCGATCAGACGAAGTGCTGGCCGCCGTTGATGGTCAGCGTCGAGCCGTTCACGAAGCCGGCCTCGTCGCTCGCCAGATACTCGACCGCGTGGGCGATCTCGTCGGCCTCGCCGAGGCGGCCGGTCGGGATCGTGGAGATGATCTTGTTGCGGATATCCTCCGCCACCGCCATCACCATCTCGGTGGCGATGTAGCCCGGCGCCACCACGTTGACCGTGATGCCCTTCGAGGCGCTCTCCTGCGCGAGCGCCTTGGCGAAGCCGATCACACCGGCCTTGGCGGCCGAGTAGTTGGTCTGCCCGGCCTGGCCCTTCTGGCCGTTAATCGACGAGATGATGATGATGCGGCCGAAGTTGCGGCTGCGCATGCCCTCGATCAGCGGACGGGTGCAGGTGAACATCGAGTCGAGGTTGGTCTTGATGACCGCCTGCCACTTCTCGAACGTCATCTTGTGGAAGGCACCGTCCCGGGTGATGCCGGCGTTGTTCACCAGGATGTCCACCGGGCCGAGCTCGGCCTCGATCGCTTTGATGCCGGCCTCGCAGCTCGCGAGATCGCCCACGTCGAACTTGAAGACGGGGATGCCGGTCTCGGCCTTGAAGGCGTTGGCCGCCTCGTCGTTGCCGGCGTAGTTGGCGGCGACCTTGTAGCCCTTGTCCTTGAGCCGCTTCGAGATCGCCGCGCCGATGCCGCGGGTGCCGCCCGTCACGAGGGCGACGCGTCCTTGAGCCATTGTTTCCTCCTGTTCGCATCACTTGATGCCGCGTGCGGATGGCGTCCGCACGCGATTTTTTCTGACTTCGGCCTTAAGTCTATGTTGTGGGCCGATACTGTCGTGACAGACCGATCAGGTCCGCTCGACGCACATCGCCACGCCCATGCCGCCGCCGATGCAGAGCGTGGCGAGGCCCTTCTTGGCGTCGCGGCGCTTCATCTCGTGGAGCAGGGTGACGAGGACGCGGGCGCCCGAGGCCCCGATCGGGTGGCCGATGGCGATGGCGCCGCCGTTGACGTTCACCTTCGCGTCGTCCCAGCCCATGTCCTTGTTCACGGCCAGCGCCTGGGCCGCGAAGGCCTCGTTGGCCTCGATCAGGTCGAGGTCGGACGGCTTCCAGCCGGCCTTCTCCAGGGCCTTGCGCGAGGCCGGGATCGGGCCGGTGCCCATCACCTTCGGGTCGACGCCCGCGGTCGCCCAGGACTTGATCCGGGCGAGCGGGGTCAGGCCGCGGCGCTCGGCCTCCGAGGCCGACATCAGCACCAAGGCGGCGGCGCCGTCGTTGAGGCCCGAGGCGTTGGCGGCCGTGACGGTGCCGTCCTTGGTGAAGGCCGGCTTCAGCTTGCCCATCGCCTCCAGGGTGGCGCCGTCGCGGATGTACTCGTCGGTGTCGACGACCGTGTCGCCCTTCTTGCCCGGCACCGTGACGGGGACGATCTCGTCCTTGAACCGGCCCTCCTTGCGGGCGGCCTCGGCCTTGTTCTGCGAGCGGGTCGCGAACTGGTCCTGCTGCTCGCGGGTGAGCTGGAAGGCCTGGGCGACGTTCTCGGCGGTCTGGCCCATGTGGTAGCCGTTGAAGGCGTCCCAGAGCCCGTCCTTGATCATGGTGTCGACGAGCTTCACGTCGCCCATCTTCTGGCCGCCGCGCAGGTACTGCGCGTGGGGCGACAGCGACATCGATTCCTGGCCGCCGGCCACGATGACCTTGGCGTCGCCGTTGGCGATCTGCTGCATGCCGATCGCGACCGTGCGCAGGCCCGAGCCGCAGACCTGGTTGAGGCCCCAGGCGGTGGCCTTCTCGGGGATGCCGGCCTTGATGGCGGCCTGCCGGGCGGGGTTCTGGCCGGCGCCCGCGGTGAGGACCTGGCCGAAGATCACCTCGTCCACCTCGTCGGGCGAGACCTTGGCGCGCTCCAGGGCGGCCTTGATCGCCGTCGCGCCGAGCTCGTGGGCCGGCACCGCCCCGAAGGCGCCGCCGAACGAGCCGACCGGCGTGCGCGCCGCCCCGACGATGACGATCTCTTCGCTGCCTGCCATGTGAACGTTCTCCTCTCGCGAGCCGGCGCGCCTTCCACGTCCCGGGGCGCGCTCTGTGCCGGCCCTGGGATGAAGGGCCTGAGGTGGGCGAAGTCAAGGTTGTGGATCAACGCGCCAAACGCGCCGATGACGCGACCGCGAGACTGAAATGGCGCGACCGCCCCGACCGCTCTGCATTATTCTGCGTTGAACAGCTGCAGTTTGCTGTTTTCTGCGCCCGGGGAAGGCTTTAAGGATCGTGTTGCGGGCGCGAAGACAGCCCCCGTCAGACAGCACCGCGCGTCTGCAACGCCCCCCGGTCCCGAGTCCAGAAAGGCCGTTCCCGATGGCGGATACCGTCAAGGCCACCCAGACCGTCATCAAGAAGTACGCCAACCGGCGCCTCTATCACACCGGCACCTCGACGTACGTGACGCTGGAGGACCTCGCCACGATGGTGCAGAACGGCGAGGATTTCGTCGTCTACGACGCGCGCACGGGCGACGACATCACCCGCTCGGTCCTGACGCAGATCATCTTCGAGCAGGAGAACAAGGCCGGCGCCGAGAACCTGCTCCCGGTGGCGTTCCTGCGCCAGCTGATCCGCTTCTACGGCGACAGCATGCGCACGATGGTGCCGAGCTTCCTCGAATTCTCGATGGCGAACTTCGCCAAGGACCAGGACGGCCTGCGCGAGAAGTTCGCCCAGAGCTTCGGCCCGGCGGCGTTCCAGAACGCCATCGAGCAGCAGGTGCGCACCAACATGAACTTCTTCGGCGATGCCATGAAGATGTTCACGGGCTTCGCCCCGCCCGCGCCGGGAGCCCAGCCGACCGCGCCGGCCGCGACTCAGCCCGCGACCTACGGGGGCGGCGAGCTGGACGATCTCAAGCGCCAGATGCTGGAGATGCAGCAGCGCCTGGAGGCGCTCGCGAAAAAGTAATTCGGCCGGACCGACCGGACGAAGGGTTGACGATCGGTAAACGTCGGCCCCACCTTTGCGACACGGGCACGGAAACGTGCGGAGAATGTGCGCATGGTGCGTATCGGAACAGTCAGCCGTCTCGGCCCGACACAGGTCCGCTCCACCCGGCGCGCGCCGGTCCCGGACGCGGACACCTCCCCCGAGACGGCGCGGACGGAGGTCCAGGCGCTCGCCCTGATCGACGGGGGCCGGTCCGATGAGCCGCCCGCCCCCCTGACAGCGGAACGCGCGGCCGCGGGGAGACCCCGCGCCGGCTTCATCGCGCAGTTGCTGATGGCGGGCGATCCGACGCTGCTGCCGTCGCGCCTGGAACGGACCCGGATGGCCGCCGCGCGCTACGCGGAGGCCGCGCGGCGCCTCGCCTGAGGCGCCGCCCTCGCGAGGCTCAGGCCTCGGCCGACTTCACCTTCAGGACCTGACGGCCGCGGTACATGCCGGTCTTCAGGTCGATGTGGTGCGGACGGCGCAGCTCGCCGGAATCCTTGTCCTCGACGTAGGTCGGCGCCTTGAGGGCGTCGGCCGAGCGGCGCATGCCGCGGCGGGAGGGGGAGGTCTTTCGCTTCGGAACGGCCATGGCAGGATCCTTCGTGACGCCGCGGACAAAGCGGCGCGCGGGCGGCTCCTCGATCGAGGATCGCCACGCACACCGCGGGATACGGATGAGGCCGGGCTTATAGCTCCGGCGCCGGCCCGTGACTAGGGGTGCCGGACCACAACCGTTAAGGGCGGGTTCAAGCGGAGCGGCGCAGATCTGGCCGGACGGCACCGCGGTGCGGGCCGCGCCTCTCGGGAGAACGCCATGGCTTCCTCCACCAAGACCCTCGCCCTCCTCGCCCTCCTGTCGAGCCTCGTCGCGACCCCGGCCCTGGCGCAGGCGCCGCAGGCGCCGACGACCGCGGCACCGACGGCCCCCGCGAAGCCCGCCGCCCCGAGCGCGCCCGTCGCCGGATCGCCGAACGCCGCCAAGGGGGCGCTGATCGATCTCAACAGCGCCAGCACCGAGGAGCTCGACGCGCTGCCCGGCATCGGCGCGGCGCGCGCGGCCGCGATCATCAAGGGACGGCCGTATCGCGGGAAGGACGATCTCGTCTCGAAGAAGATCATCCCGCAGAGCGTCTACGACGGCATCAAGGACAAGGTCATCGCCAAGCAGAAGTAGCCGCTACTCGGCGATCGCCCCCTGGGGCATGGAGAAGCCGGGAGGCGTCTTCGGGGCCGCGGCCTTCGGTGCCGCCTGGCGGGGCGCCTTCTTGCGGGCCTCGGCCTTCGGCACCTTCGGCGCCTTGACGGCGGGCGGCGCCTCGCAGGCGCGGAAGGTCAGCTGCGCCAGGGGCGTCCCCTCCTCGCTGACGATCGCGATCGGGTCGGGGAAGGTCGGGAGCGTCGGCTCCCAGTGGATCGGGCTGCCCAGCATCGCCTCGACACCCGACGCGGCGCCGCCGCGCCGCAGCGTGGTGAAATCGGGCCCGTAGGCCGTGGCGACCTTTCCGGCGATCACGACCTGGAGAACCTCGTTCACCTCGGGCGTGAGCGGCCTGAGCGGGTTCGTCGTGCGGACCTGCCCGGCCCGCGTGATCACCATCTTGAACCCCTTGGCGCTCTCGAAGCGGGCCGCCTGCGTCCCGCAGGGCTGCTCGAGGGTCGGGCCGGCGGCGGGCGTAGGGCTCGCCGCCTGAGGGGCGGCTTGGCCCGGCGGCGCCGTCGCGGCGGCCGCGGCCGGCGCAGGCGCGACTTGCGCGGGCGAAGCCTGGGGAGGCGCGGCCGGCGCCGGCTTGCCGGCAGGCGCGGCGGTCGCCTGCATCGTCGACAGGCAGAGAGGACCGGCGAGCAGCAGCCCGGCCACCCCGCGCGCGCATCGCTTCATCGCCCGGCTCCCGGCGGATCTCCGCGGAGCGCCGCGTCGCGCTGCGTCCGGTCGAGGGCGCGGATCGGCTCCAGTTCGATCGCGTCCAGATCGAGCACGCGCGGGTCGAGCACCTGGGCGCTGCGGTCGATCGGGCTCTTGCGCGGTCCGACCGAGCCGAGGACGAGGTCCTCGTCCTCGATGTCGAGTTCGGAACCCATGCGCAGGGGCTCGCGCCGGCCGCGCGCCGCCATCGCGGCCACGGCGACGATGGCGACAGCGAAGACCAGAATAGCCAGGATGATGAACAGGCGCTCCATCAGGAGGTCAGCTCTAGCCTGCGGTTCAGGCCGCCGCCACCCCATCCCATCGTCGATATCGCCCCGCCGCGTCGCGGTTGTGTTCCCCGTCACGTCCCCGGTCACGTCCCCGGTCACGTCCCCGGTCACGTCCTCGGTCAGTAGCCGATCAGTCCCGGGTCACGTGCGGAACGCTCCTTGCGTGGGCCGGCGGACCGGGTAGATGCGGGCAGACCGGAGCCGGGACCGACCGATGCAGCACGAGCCGAGCCGCGAGCCCGAGGAACTGGAGGCGCACCTCCTCGGACTGATCGAGGCCGCCCGGGATCAGGCCCGGGAGGACCCGTTCCGCAATCCCGTCCTGGCGGTGACCCTGGCGATCACCCGGCGCTTCGACCGGAACGAGATCTCGACGGGCGACCTGGACGGCCTGTTCGTGCGCCTGCGTGCCGCAGCGCTGGCGGCGCGGGCGGAACGGCTGCGGGCCTATGTCGGGCTCGATGCCGGGCCGGAGGATCCGCAGGCGGCGATCCCCGCGCGGCTCGTGGCGGCGGCACCCGACCGGCCGGACGGCGTCGAGGCCTTCGCGGCCCTGATCCACCGCACCGCCTTCGCGGTGGTGTTCACGGCCCACCCCACCTTCGGCATGCCCCGAGCCGTCGCGGGCCTCCTCGCCGAGGCCGCGAGCCTGCCCGACGCCAGGGACCGCGCAGGGCTGGTCGCGCGCGCGGCGGCCCTGTCGACCCGGCCGGACGCGCCGATCACCCTGGATGTCGAGTTCGAGCAGGCCTGCGCGGCGGCCAATAACGGCCGGCTCGCCCTCGACGCCTTCAACGGCGCCCTGCTCGACGCCGCCCGCGCCCGCTGGCCCGACCGCTGGACCGAGCTGACGCCCCGCCCCTTCGCCATCGCCAGCTGGGTCGGCTGCGACACCGACGGGCGCACCGATATCGGCTGGTGGGACACCCTGCGCTACCGGCTGATCTCGAAGCGCATGCAGTTCGACCGGGTGATGCGCGACCTGCCCGAGATCCCCGCCTGCCGCGAGGTCCGGGCCCTCGCGGAGAACGCCCTGGCGGCCGTGAACCGCCAGCTCACCGTGGCGCCGCGCCTCGGCGACCAGCCGTCCCTGGAGGCGGTGCACCGCTTCGCCCTGGCCCTCATCATCGAGCGGGAGCGCGCCCAGACCGATGCCGGCGCCCTCGTCGCCGCGCTGACCAAGGCCCTGGAGGCCGCCGACGACGCGGCCGACCAGCGCCGGATCGCCGTCCTGCGCGCGGGCGTCGCGACGCACGGCCTGTCGAACGCCCTGCCGCATTTCCGGCTGAACGCCAGCCAGATCCACAACGCGGTGCGGCGGGTGATCGACCTGGAGGGCGAGCCCACCGACGCGGCCCGCCGCCGCTCGCACCTCGCGACGATCCACACGCTGCTGAACGACGTCCGCCCGGTGGCGGTCGATTTCGGGGCGCTCGCGGCCGAGCGGGCCTCGGCGGCGCGGCTGATGATGACGATCGCCCAGATCCTCAAGCACGTGGACGGCACCCATCCGGTGCGCTTCCTCATCGCCGAGACCGAGACCGGCTACACCCTGCTCGCCGCCCTCTGGCTCGCGCGCCACTACGGCATCGCCGACAAGCTCGAGATCACGCCGCTGTTCGAGACGGCGAGCGCGCTGGAGCAGGGCATCCGGGTGCTCGACGACGCCCTGCGCAACCCGCACTGGCGGCAGTACCTGAAGCGCATCGGCCGGCTCACCGTGCAGTTCGGCTACTCCGATTCGGGCCGCTACGTCGGCCAGCTCGCGGCGACCTTCTGGATCGAGCGGCTGCGGCTGCGCATCACCGAGATGCTGGTCCAGAACGGCCTGTCCGACGTCGAGCTCGCGATCTTCGACACGCACGGCGAATCGATCGGGCGCGGCGCGCATCCGACCTCCCTGCGCGACCGCCTCGCCTACCTCGCCCCGGAGGATGCCCGGGACCGGGCCCGCAAGGCCGGCATCCGCGTCCGGCTCGAATCGAGCTTCCAGGGCACCGACGGCTACCTGCTGTACGGCACCGAGGCGCTGGCGCGCGCCAGCGTCGCCCGCATCGCCGAGCACGTCTACGCGCTCGACGTGACGGAGGAGGACTCGTTCTCGGACTACGCCCTGAACGACCGACCGAGGGCCTCCGACGGCAAGGTCGACCCGATCTACGCCGAGCCGGATTTCGCCCTCGAATTCTTCACCGCAGCCCGCCAGGACATGGAGTCGCTGGTCGACGACCCGGGCTACGCGGCGCTCCTCGGCACCTTCGGCCCGAGTCTGATCGACCGGACCGGGTCGCGCCCGGTGGCGCGCCAGACCGACAATGGCGGCCCTGCGCGGATCACCCATCCGCGCCAGATGCGGGCGATCCCCAACAACGCGATCCTGCACCAGCTCGGCTTCCTGGCGAACTCCCTCCACGGGATCGGCCGGGCGGCCCAGCGCGGCCCCGACCTGTTCCGCGAGATGCGGCGCGATTCGGTGCGCTTCTCCCGGGCCTTCCGGCTGGTCCAGCACGCCGCCTCAGTCGGCGACCTCGACGTGCTACGGGCCTACATCGACACCCTCGACCCGGCCGTGTGGCTGGAGCGGGCGCGGCGCACCCAGAAGGATTTCCGCCGGGACGAGCTGGTGGTGATCTCGGGGGCGCTGGAGCGCCTCGACCTCGCCCCCGCGCTGCGGAACCTGTTCGGACGCCTGACCCGGGACTGGCTCGCCCTGAGCGCGGCCGCCCCGGACCTGCCCGCCATGTCGGCCCGGCTGACGCTGCTCCACGCCCTGCGCCTCGCGCTGATCCACCGGATCTGGTTCCTGGCGGTGCACATCCCGGGCTTCCGGCCGCAGGCGGGCATCTCCCGCGAGCAGCTGCTGGAGCGCTTCCTGCGGCTGGACATCGACGGCTGCCTGAAGCTCCTCGACGCGATCTTCCCGGTGACGCCGGACCCGACGCTCGGCCTCAATTTCGGCGAGCCGGCCGGCCCGCGCGACGTCGGCACCTACGAGGCGGAGCACGCCAACCTGTTCCAGCCGATCCGCCGGATGTTCGATCAGGTGCGGGAGATCTCGGGGATGATCCAGCACGAGGTCGGGGCGTTCGGGTAGGCGCGGTCCTCAGGCCGCCTCCACCCGCAGGACCGTGCCGCCGATCCCGGTGACGCGCACCCGGCGACCGGCGGGCAGGTCGGGCCCCTCGACCCGCCACAGCGTGTCGTCGAAGCGGATCCGGCCCGCGCCCCGCACGATCGGCTCGTCGAGCACGCCCTCGCGCCCGATCAGGCCGCGGTCGGCGCGGTTCAGGTCCGGCCCGGCCCGCCTGCCGCGGTGCTGGAGGCGGGCCGCGAGCGCCACCAAGGCGACGGCGAGACCGGCGAACAGCAGGGTCTGGCCCTGCCAGGGCATGGGCAGCGCCGCGGCCGCGAGGCCGGTCGCGACGGCGGCGAGGCCGAGCCAGATCAGGAACACGCCGGGCAGCAGGATCTCGGCACCGGCGAGCACGAGGCCGGCGATGACCCAGCTCCAGGCCGCCCCGAGGGCCCCGAGGGTTCCGGCGAGGGAATCGAGCGTCACCGGCGTCAGGCCCGCGGCGCCGCGACGTTCGGCGGGGTCCCGGTGCGCCGGGGCGCGGCGGCGCCGTCGCCGAAGACCGTGCGGGTGAGCTCGCCGATGCCGCCGAGCGTGCCGGCGAGGGCCGCCGCCTCGATCGGCACCACCACGACCCGCTGGTTCGGCGCGGTGGCGATCGCCCGCACCGCGTCGACGTACTTCTCGGCCACGAGGAAGTTCGCCGCCGCGATGTCGCCCTCGGCGATCGCCCGGCTGACCATCCCGGTCGCCGCCGCCTCGGCCTCGGCCGAGCGCTCCCGCGCCTCCGCGTCGCGGAACGCGGCCTCGCGCCGGCCCTCCGCCTCCAGGATCGCCGATTGCTTGCGCCCCTCGGCCCGCAGGATCTCGGCGGCGCGCTGCCCCTCCGCCTCCAAGATCGAGGCGCGCTTCTCGCGCTCGGCCTTCATCTGCCGGGCCATCGCCCCCGCGAGGTCGGCCGGGAGCACGATGTCCTTGATCTCGATCCGGTTGATCTTGACGCCCCAGGGCGAGGCCGCCGCGTCCATCACCCGGAGCAGGCGCTCGTTGATCTCGTCGCGGTGGGCGAGGAGCTGGTCGAGATCCATCGAGCCGACCACGGTGCGGATGTTGGTCATGGTCAGGGTCGTGGCCGCGAGGTCGAGGCTCGAGACCTCGTAGGAGGCGCGCGCCGCGTCGAGCACTTGGTAGAACACCACCGCGTCGATGGTGACGCCGGCATTGTCGCGGGTGAAGGCCTGCTGGCTCGGCACGTCGATGACCTGCTCCATCACGTTGACCTTGCGGCCGATCCGCTCGACGAAGGGCGTGATCAGGCCCAGGCCGGCGTCGAGGCTGCGGGCGTAGCGGCCGAAGCGCTCCACCGTGTAGACGTGGCCCTGGGGCACGATCTTCACGCCCGCGGCCAGGGTGATGATCGCCAGCACCGCCAAGCCCACGGCGAACACGCTCAGCCCCAACGGAAGCCCCATCGACACCCCTCCCCTGACGGCGCCACGGCCGGCGCGGCCGCGCAGCCTAACAGGCCGATCGGGGCTCCGCGACCGCGTGTCCGCGGGGCAGCCCGGAGGCGTGCCGCGCCGCGGCGTGAACGGTCACCCGCGGATGTCGATCATCAATGGTTCAGGCCGCCGCGCTTAGGAAGCCGGCAAGCGTCGCGTTCGTCGTCGCTCGGACCCCGTCAACGCAACGCTTGTTGAAGAAATATTCGGCATGATCCCCGCCACCCTCGCTGCGGAAAGAAGTCCTTTCGCGCCGCTGCGGGCGGCAGAAATCCCCACCCAACCGGACTCGGTGCGCGCGTGAAGATCGCTGTCCTCGCACATCTGAAATACCCGATCGGCCAGCCCTACGCCGGCGGCCTGGAGATGCACACGCATCTCCTGACCGTCGCGCTGAAGCGGCACGGGCACGACGTCACGCTGTTCGCGAGCCGCGGGTCCGACCCGGCGCTCGACCCGGTCATGCTCTGCGATCCGACCGGGGACGCGCTCCTCGACCCGGAGCGGGAGGAGGCGATCGACCGGGAGGAGGAGGACGCCTACCGGCGCATGATGGAGATGGTCGCGGCCGGAGGCTTCGATCTCGTCCACAACAACGCGCTGCACGCCCTGCCGCTGCGCGAGAGCGCCCGGCTCGGCCTGCCCTGGGTCACCGTGCTGCACACGCCGCCCTTCGACTCCCTGGTCGGCGGCGTCGTCCAGGCCGACCCCGACATGGCCTTCCTGGCGGTGTCCCCGTCGCTGGCGCAGGAATGGGCGCATCTCGTGCCCGGCGCCCAGGTGGTCGACAACGGCGTGGACCTCTCGACCTTCGCGTTCTCACACGCTGCCGACGATACGCCCTTCGCCTTCTGGTCGGGCCGGATCGTGCCCGAGAAGGGGCTGCACCTCGCGATCGACGCGGCGCGCGCCGCCGGGCTGCCGCTGACCTTCGCGGGTCCCAAGCTCAATCCCGGCTACTGGGCCGCAGAGATCGCCCCGCGTCTCGGGCCGGACCTGACGCATCTCGGCCATCTCTCCCACCGGGACCTCGCCCATCATCTCGGCCGGGCCCGCGTGGCGATCGTCTCGCCCCGCTGGGAGGAGCCCTTCGGCCTCGTCGTGGCGGAGGCCCTGGCCTGCGGCACGCCGGTCGCCGCCTTCCGGCGCGGCGCCATGCCCGACATCCTGGACGCGTCCTGCGGCCGCCTCGCCCGCCCGGACGACCCGCAGGATCTCTCGGTGGCGATCCGGGAGGCCGCCGGCCTGTCGCGCCGGGCCTGTCGCGACCGCGCCGAGGCGCTCTACGATGCCGCCGCCATGACCGGGCGCTACCTGGAGGCCTACGACGCCGTGATCGCGCGCTGCGCCGAGCGGGCGCGGCCGGCCCTGCGCGTCGCCGGAGGACGCGGCTGAACGGCGCGGATCCGCGCGCCGCAATCCGCACCCGAGCCCGGAGCCCGGCGGCATGACGGGCCGCCCACGACCTCCGCGGCGCACGAGGGTGCCACGGGAGACCTGCCATGACCACCGACGCCGACCATCCGGCCCCACCGCCCTGCGTCGTCTGCATCCCCGCCCGGAACGAGGCCGAGCGCCTGCCGCGCCTGCTCGCCTCCCTGGCCGCGCAGAACGGCGTCTCGGCGCGGGCGCCCCTGCGCGTCGTGGTGCTGGCCAACAACTGCACGGACGGGACCGTCCAGGCGGTGCGGGACGTTGAGGCCTCGGGCATCCTCGCGACCCTGACCCTCCGGCTGATCGCGGTCGAGCTCGGCGGCGCGGACGCCCATGTCGGCACGGCGCGGCGCATGGCGCTCGATGCCGGGGCCGAGTGGCTGGAGGCGGACGGGGAGCCGGACGGCATCCTCCTCACCACCGACGCGGATGCCCGCCTGCCGGCCGAGTGGGTCGCGGCCAACCTCCGCGCGCTGGAGGCCGCCGACATCGTCGGTGGCCGGCTGGTGATCGACGACGACGGCACGCCGGACCCCGCCCTGACGGACCTGCACGCGCGCATCGAGCGCTACTGGTCCGGCGTCCGACGCCTGGAGGATCTGCTCGACCCGCCGCCCTACGATCCCGCCCCCCGTCACGGCGACCATACCGGCGCGAGCCTCGCCGTTCCCGCGATCCTGTACCGGGCGGTCGGCGGGCTGCCGGCGCTGCCCTGCGGCGAGGACAACGCCCTCGTCGGGCTGCTGCGCGCCAACGGCGCGCGCCTGCGCCACTGCCCGGACGTGCAGGTGCTGGTCTCGTCCCGCCACCAGGGGCGGGTCTCGGGCGGCATGGCCACCGAGATGCTGCGCCGGACCCGCGTCCTCGACGGGGAGGCCTACCTGCTGCCGGAGGCCGCGCACTGGCAGGCGCTGATCCTGCGCCGCGCGGCCCTGCGCCGGGCCTTCCACCTCGACCCGCAGGCCCGCGCCGCGGCCTGCGCACGGCTCGGTCTCGACGCCGACGACCTCGCCGCCGTCGGGGCCTGCCCGAACGACATCGCCTTCGTGGAGCGGGCCGACCGGATCCTCGAGTCGCGCAGCCCGCCGGCGCGGGACTGCGCCCTCGACCAGGCGGTCGCCGATCTCGACGCCCTCGCGTCGTCCCTGAGGGACGCCGCGTGACCCGGGGCATCGGCTGGTACGTCCATCACCAGGGCGCCGGCCATCTCCAGCGGGCCCGGGCCGTCGCCCGCGCCCTGGACCGGCCCTGCACGATCCTCGGGACGCTGGCCGGGTTCGACACCGCCGGCCTCGACATCGTCGACCTGCCCGACGACCGCCCCCTCGGCGACGGAGCCTTCGACGGCCGGGACGGCGCGACCGGGCGGCCCGAGGCCCTGCACTACGCGCCGCTCAACCATCCGGGGGTCCGCGCGCGGATGGCGCGCATCGCCGCCTGGGCGGAGCGGGCCGAGCCGGCCCTCCTGGTCGTCGACGTCTCGGTGGAGGTGGCGCTCCTGGCGCGCCTCCTGTCGGTGCCGACCCTGGTGGTGCGGCTCGCGGGGACGCGGACCGACCGGCCGCATCTGGAGGCCTTCCGCGGCGCGACGCGGCTGCTGGCCCCCTTCCCCGCGGCGCTCGACGGCGCGGCCGTGCCGGACTGGGTCCGGGCCAAGACGCTCTACGCGGGCTTCCTGGGCGCGCCGGCGCAGGCCCCGATCGAGGCGGGACGCGAGATCGTGGTCGTGTTCGGCCGCGGCGGCGCGGGGGGCGACCTCGGGGATCTCGCCGCGGCCGCGCGGGCGGTGCCGGACCGGCCGTGGCACGTGTTGGGACCGGTATCAGGCTCGGGCGCCGTCCCCGGCAACCTGCACCTGCACGGCTGGGTCCCGGACGTCGAGGCGCGGGTCGCCCGGGCGGCTTTGCTGGTGGGCGGCGGCGGCGACGGCGTGGTCGCCCTGGCGGCCGCGCAGCGGAAGCGTTTCGTCTGCCTCCCGGAGGAGCGTGCCTACGGGGAGCAGACCGAGAAGGCTGAGGCTCTGGCCCGGCTCGGGGCCGCGATCGTTCATCCCGGCTGGCCCTCGGCCGCGGCGTGGCCTGGCCTCATCGCGGCGGCCCGCGCCATCGACCCATCGGTGATCGGCGGCCTGCACGACCCGGACGCGGTCCGGACCTGCGCCGCGACGATCCAGACCCTGATCGCGGATCTCTGAACGGCCGGGCCGCGACGGAGCGGGCGGTCGCCGCGCCGGCGCGGGTGCCTCAGTCCGCACTCATGTCCGGACTCAGGAGATCAGGTCGAGCTTCGCGGCCTCGATCCCGTCGGCGCGGATCGTGTCCGGCAGGGACGAGAAGTCGCGATAGCCCGCCTCGCGCGCCATGGCGTCGAGGGCCGTCTGCTCGTCGTCGGCCGCCCCCGTCCAGAGCACCGCGCCGCTCTTCGTCTGCCTAATCTGGAAAATGCTCATCGACCCCTCCCCGGTCCCGAGAAGACCATCGGCCTATTAACGTCGCTATTCGTGGCTGGTTGCAGGTTGAGCGCCGTGAACGGCCGCGCTCCGGCCGCCCCGATCACCTGCGGCGCGAGGCCCGGCGACGGCCCCGCCGGATGGCGCTATGCTCGACCTCCGGTGGAGTGGCTCGCCATGAAAACGCCGACCTGCCCAGCGAGGGAGAGGCAATACCAGTCCAGCGCCGATTGCGAGGCCCCCGTCGTGAACTCCGTCCGTTGGCGCGCGCCCCGCCTCACTCTCCTGTGCGGGCTCGCGATCCTCGCCGGGGCGCCGGCCAGGGCCGTCGAGACCGCCGCCGTTCCCGACGCGGCCGCCATCGCGCCCGCCGTCACCGTGGTCCCGGCCGAGAACCGCGAGATCGTCGAGCGGGCGGTCGTTACCGGCACGCTGGTCCCACGCGACGAGATCCTCGTCTCCCCGGAGGTCGAGGGCCTGCGCATCACCGATCTCCTCGTCGAGGAGGGCGACCGCGTCACCAAGGGACAGGTTCTCGCCAAGCTGTCGCTGGAGATGATCGTCACCCAGGAGGCCTCGAACGCCGCGGCGATCGCCCGGGCCGAGGCGGCCATCGTCCAGGCCCAGAGCCAGATCGTCCAGGCGGAGGCGGCCAACGTCGAAGCCAAGCAGTCGCTGGAGCGGGCCCAGGCGCTCGCCAAGACCGGGAACGCAACCGCGGCCGTGCTGGAACAGCGCGTCTCGGCGGCGCAGGGGGCGGAAGGGCGCCTCGCCGCCGCCAGGGGCGGCCTGCAATCGGCCCAGGCCGACCTCGCCACCGCCCGGGCGGCCGGCGCCGAGATCGCCCTGCGGCGTGCCCGCACCGATATCCGGGCGCCGGAGGCCGGCATCGTCAATCGCCGCACCGCCCGGATCGGCGCCACAGCCACCGCGGTGGGCGAGCCGCTGTTCCGGCTGATCGCCCGGGGCGAGATCGAGTTGGAAGGCGAGGTGCCGGAGACGTCGCTGGCGCGCATCCACGTCGGCAACCCGGCGAGCCTCGACCTCGATGACGGCCGCCGCCTCGCCGGCAAGGTTCGCCGGGTCTACCCGGAGGTCGACCGGGCCACGCGGCTCGGCAAGGTGCGCATCCGCCTCGGCGACGATCCGGCCCTGCGCATCGGCGCCTTCGCGCGCGGCAACGTCGAGATCGCGCGCCGCACCGGCGTCGCCGTGCCGGTCTCCAGCCTGCTCTACGCGGCCGACGGCCGCGCCAGCGTCCTCGTGGTGAAGGACGGGCGCGTCGAGGCGCGGCCCGTGGCCGCGGGGCTCTCGGCCGACGGCTTCACCGAGCTCCGCTCCGGCGTCGCGGCCGGCGAGAGCGTCGTGGCCCGCGCGGGGAGCTTCCTGCGCGACGGCGACCGGGTGCGCCCCGTGCCGGCGCCCACCAGCACGCCGATCGCCGACGCGGCCCCGCGGTAGGACGAGTCGAAGGATCCGGCCATGCGCCTCAACGTCTCCGCCTGGGCGATCCGAAGGCCCCTGCCCTCGGTGGTCCTGTTCCTGGTCCTGATGATCCTCGGGCTGGTGAGCTTCCGCGCGCTGCCGATCACCCGGTTCCCCAACATCGACATCCCGATCGTCTCGGTGACGATCACCCAGTCGGGCGCCGCGCCCGCCGAGCTTCAGACCCAGGTCACCAAGTGGGTCGAGGATTCGGTCGCCGGCGTGAAGGGCGTCAAG